>DASSUT010000112.1:0-11141 GCA_035706725.1 Gaiella sp.
CACCCGCGAAGACGCGAACAGCGAGTCGGCGCTGCTCGCCGAGTGGCTCGTGGAGGATCGTGCAGCGGTGCGCAAGGGACAGCCGGTCTGCGTCGTCGAGACCTCGAAGGCGTCCGTCGAGCTCGAGGCGGAGGGCGACGGGACGCTCGTCCAGCTCGTCTCTGCGGGGCTCGAGGTCGAGCTCGGCTCGTCGATCGGGCTCATCGCCCAGTCCGACCGCGACCTCGAGGCGGCTGCGACCCGGCTTTCCGCCGCACCGTCGGAGCCGGCCGGCGACGAAGGGCCCGGCAACGTCACGAGGAAGGCGGCCGAGCGGGCGGCGGAGCTCGGCGTCGACGTGAGCCGGATCCGCAAGGCGGGGTTCGTCACGGCGCAGGACGTCGAGACCTTCGCGGCCTCTGCCCGCGAGCCGACCGGCCCGGCAGAGACGGACGTGCTGCTCGACGGCCTCTCGATGGAGAACGTGACGCTTCCCGCGATCTTCTCCGTCGCCACCGAAGACGCCGGTGTCCTCGACGCGGAGTTCCTCGCCGGGCTCCGCGCCGACCCGGCGGCGTTCGGAGCGCTCTCCTCCGAGGAGCGTTGTGACGCCTACCGGCGCCACGGCGCATCGATCGGCGAAGGCGTGGTCCTCGGCGCCGGTACCACGATCGTCGCGCCGCGCATCGTGCTCGAGGACGGCGTCGAGATCGGCGCCCACGGCATCGTGCGGTGCGAGGAGGTGTTCGCCGCGGGCGAGATCGCGTGGTTCGGGGAGTCGCTGAAGCTGACGTGCCGCCGGGCGTTCATCGGCGCGGGGACGTGGATCGCGGCCCACGTGCAGGTCGGCGGCGGCGGGCACCGTGACCCGTGGGCGACGTTCGTGATCGGCGAGCTCGGGTTCATGGGCGGAGAGGCGTTCGTGAACGTCTGCCGGCCCGTCGTGATCGGCGCAGAGGTGTTCCTCACGATGCGCTCGGTGCTGCTGACGCACAACGTCGGCCACTCGGTGCTCGAGGGCTTCGAGAACCGCTTCGCGGGGGTCGTGCTCGAGGACCGGGCACAGGTCGGCGTCGGGGCGGTCGTCTACGCGGGCTGCCGGATCGGGCGCGAGGCCATCGTGGTCTCGAACTCGTACGTCGTGAACGACGTGCACGAGGGCACGCTGGTCGGCGGCGTTCCCGCCCGGCCGATCGGCCACGCGAAGCGACCACCCGCCCGCCCTCGTCAGGTCGAGCTCGCGCGCAGGATCGTGAACGAGCTCGAGGAGGTGCTCCGCCTCTCCGGCGTCGAGACCGCACCGCTCGCGGACGGGAGGCGCGGGTTCGAGCTCACAGGCCGGGAGGGGCCGGGACGAGTCGTGTTCTCGGAGACGGTCGCCGAGGGGTTCTCGATCCCCGGCGGTGAGGGCGAGACGGTGGTCCTGACGCTCGAAGCGCGAGGCGCCGCGCCGGAGGGTTGTGCCGTGCTCGACCTCCTCGGCCGTCGTGTCCACGCAGCCGAGGACGGCGTGCTGCTCGACTCCGTGCGCGAGTTCTGCCGCAAGCGGGGGGTCCGCTTCGAGCCCGGCCCCTGGCGCTACGCCGGCGGGCTCGTGTAGCGCGTCACCGAGGCGGGGGCCGGTGCCTTGCGTTCCGAGCCGACCCGACCTGTGCCGTTCCCCGAGCGGCGCGGCGCCGTCCCCGTGCTTGTGACACGTTGTTGCAAGGCCTGGGCGGCGCCGCCGTCCCCGTGCTCGCGACGCTGTGTTGCGAGCCCCGAAGCGACACCGCCGTCCCGTGCTGACACCGCCGTCCCGTGCTTGTGACACTGTGTTGCAAGCCCCGAGCGGCGACGCCGTCCCGTGCTCGCGACACTGTGTTGCAAGCCCCGAGCGGCACCGCCGTTCCCGTGCTCGTGACACTGTGTTGCAAGCGCCGAGCGGCACCGTCCGTTCCCGTGCTTGTGACACTGTGTTGCAAGCCCCGAGCGGCGGCTGAGGCGTTCTCGGGGGGCGATGAGACTGGTAACCGTGTCGGGTGTGCCGATCGGCTACCTGATCACCGTCGCGGTCATCGCGCTCGCGATGCTCCTCGCTCTGCGACCCGCCGGTCGGCCGGCGCCGCTCCGTACCGCGAGCTGGACCCTTGGCTCCACCGTCAACGAATCGCCGTTCCTCGCGTTCTACTGGGTGCTCGCGGCGACGCTGCTGGCGCTCGCGCAGGGTGACCTCGACACGCCCCTCGGGTGGGTCGCGCTCGGTATCGCGGGCGTGACGTTTCTCGGCGCACCGACTCTCGTCCACCGAAGTCTCGAAGCTCGTCCCGCGGTCGCCGACGCCCTCGCGGAGGGCCTCGGCCCGGGGTGGCGAGACGAACTCGACCGCGTGCCGGCAGCGCAGCTCCGCGACGGCCGGCTCCCGTGGGTGCGCATCCTGCTCGCGCCTTTGCCCTTCCTGCACCGCGGCGTCCGACTCGACCGGAATCTGTCGTACGGCGATGCCGGCCGACGGAACAGGCTCGACGTCTACCATCACCCGGCGCGTCCGGCGGGGGCGCCTGTGCTGATCCACCTGCACGGCGGCGGCTTCTTCATGGGCCGCAAGAGCTTCTACTCGCGCGCGCTCCTCGTCGAGCTCGCCCGGCGCGGCTGGGTCTGCCTCAGCGCGAACTACCGGCTCCGACCGAGGGCGGTCTTCCCCGACTACCTCGTCGACGCGAAGAAGGCGATCGCGTGGGCACGCCGGCACGCGTCGGAGTACGGCGCCGACGCGTCCGTCGTGTTCGTCGCGGGCAGCTCGGCGGGTGCGCACATCGCGGCGACCGCAGCGCTCACGCCGAACGACGCCACGTTCCAGCCGGGCTTCGAGGAGGCCGACACCAGCGTCTCGGGCGCGGTCTGCCTCTTCGGCTACTACGGCGCGGTCGATCGGACACGGCAGCCCCTCGCGTCGTCGCCCTTCGACTACGTGCGGCCCGACGCCCCGCCGATCCTCGTCGCGCACGGCGAGTACGACATGCTCGTCCCGCCTGAGCAGGCCCGGGCATTCGCCGAGCGGCTCCGCGGAGTCTCCACGAGCCCCGTCGTGTATGCCGAGCTTCCCAAGGGCCCTCACAACTTCGACCTGTTCCACTCGATCCGCTTCGAGATCCTGATCGACGGAATCGAGGTGTTCACCGCCTGGGTGCGGTCGGAGCGCGCCGCGCGCGAGTGAGCGCCGTCGGCGGGCTAGCGCTTGCGTCGCGAGCGGCGGCGGCCGAGCTCCGCCTCGAAGCCGTCGAGCAGCCGCTGGAGGTTCCGGTCGAACCGATCGGGATCCGACACCTGGCGCTGCATCTGCGTCCACGTCTCCTCGAGACCGGGGTCGTCCCAGATCGCCGCGAGCGTCGGGTAGTCGCCCGAGGCGATCAGGCCGTCCACGTACTCGCGCATTCCGTCGAGCTCGGGGCCGGGGGGACCAGCGTCGGCGGCGGACGCGTTCGCGCGCTCCATCAGGCAGAAGCCGAACACGTACTCGTCGACCGCCATGACGAGCTCGAAGCGCTCGCCGACCGACAGGCCGAGCGAGGAGACCGCCTGCATCGACTGATCCCAGTGGCGGACGCCGTTCGGCCCCGGCGCCGGATCGTCGTGCACCTCGAGGATCCACGGATGCCGCCGGATCGCGTCGCGCGCGCGGCGCGCGATGAGCGTGAGGGCGGCGCGCCACTCGTCCGGCAGGTCGCCCGGCACGAGCAGCTCACCCATGATCGCGTCGTGGACGAGGGCGAGAAGCTCGTCCTTCGTGCGCACGTAGTGGTACAGGGTCATCGTTCCCGCCCCGAGCTCGGAGGCGAGTCGCCGCATCGAGAGCTCGTCGAAGCCCTCCGTGTCGGCAATCCGGATCGCCGCGGCGGCGATCTCCTCACGGCTATGGCGTGGCTGACGGCGACCGCGGTCGGGCCGCGTCCAGACCTCGAGCGCCTCTGTCATCGCGGCGTGCCGCTCCCTCCGAGCCGGCTGTTCTGGGCGGTGCCGCTCCCGATTTGACATGACGTACAGTGTACCGCTAACGTAGTCGTACTATGTACGAGAAAATGGTACGACATACGACTAACGGATCCGTTCATGCGGGAGTTCGCGCGGAGGGGCTCGGCAAGCAATTCGGTGAGCTCTGGGCCGTACGAGAGCTCGACCTCGACGTCCACCCCGGCACGATCCTCGGCCTTCTGGGCCATAACGGGGCCGGCAAGACGACGGCGATCCGCATGCTGACCACGCTCTCGGGGCCGACGACCGGCCGCGCGAGCGTCGCGGGGCACGACGTCGTCGCGCAGCCGAGCGAGGTACGCCGTGCGATCGGCGTCGCCGCGCAGCAGGCGACGGTCGACGGGCTCCTCGAAGGACGACTCAACCTCGAGCTGATCGGCCGGCTGCACGGCCTGTCGAAGCGCGACGCGAGGCGCCGCGCGGCCGAGCTGCTGGAGCAGTTCGGTCTCGCGGACGCCGGCGACAGGCTCGTCAAGAACTATTCGGGCGGGATGCGGCGCAGGCTCGACCTCGCGGCGAGCCTCGTCGCCTCACCGGCGGTGCTGTTCCTCGACGAGCCCACCACCGGTCTCGACCCCCTCGCGCGGGACGCGCTCTGGCAGACGCTGCGCGACCTCGTCCGTGACGGCACGACGCTGATCCTCACCACCCAGTACCTCGAGGAGGCCGACCGCCTCGCGGACGACATCGTCGTCCTCGACCACGGCCGCACCGTCGCCCAGGGGACGCCGGCAGCGCTGAAGGCGCGCATCGGCGGCGACCGCGTCGAGGTGACCGTCCCGCTGCCGGACGAGCTTCCCGCAGCCGCGTCTGCGGTGGAACGCTTCGGGTCGGCCGAGCCTGCCCACGACGTCGAGCGTCTCACGGTGACCGTCCCGGTCGAGCCGGGCACGCGGCTCGTCGACGTCGTCCGGGCCCTCGACGAAGCAGGGGTCGACGTCACGGACGTGCACCGCCGCGAGGCGACGCTCGACGACGTCTTCATCTCGCTCACGACGACGAGGGAGCACCGAGAGAGGAGGGCTGCATGAGCAGCTACGCCAGCGACACGCTCGTCTTCGCCAGACGCAACGTCGAGCACATCCGCCAGATCCCGGAGAAGTTGCTCGACGTGACCCTCCAGCCGATCATGTTCGTGCTGCTGTTCGCGTTCGTGTTCGGCGGCGCGATCCATGTCACGGGCGGGAGCTACCGCGAGTATCTGATCGGCGGGATCCTCGTCCAGTCGGTCGCGTTCGGGATGATGGGCCCGGGCGTCTCGATCGCCACCGACCTGACCGAGGGCGTGATCGACCGCTTCCGCACGCTGCCGGTCCCGCGCTCCGCGTACCTCGTCGGACACTTCGTCTCGGAGCTCGGCGCCGGGGTGCTCGCGATCGCGATCCTGCTCGCCACGGGGCTCGTCGTGGGCTGGCGCGTCCATACGGACGCCCTCCATGCGACCGAGGCGATCGTGCTGCTCGTCGTGTTCTCCGCCGCGATGATCTGGCTCGGCACGTGGATCGGCATGCTCGTCCGCTCCTCCGACGCGGTCCAGGGAATCGTGTTCATGGTCGTGTTCCCGCTCACGTTCGTCTCGAGCGCGTTCGTCCCGATCGACTCCATGCCCGACGTGCTGCAGTGGGTGGCGTCGTGGAACCCGGTCAGCGCGCTCGCGCAGGCCGTGCGGGAGCTGTTCGGCAACCCGACCACGCCCGTGACGAAGGACGCCTGGCCGCTCGAGCATGCGGTGGTCGCCTCGTGGCTGTACTGCGGAGCGCTTCTCGCCCTGGCCGTGCCCGCCGCCCTGCGCCGCTTTCGGGCGCGCACCGCCGACTGACCATCTCTGGCCCGGGCCGCTCCGGCGGCCTGGGCCGCGTAGCCGCAACCGGAGACGACGCGACCCGCAGCCCGCCCGCCAAGAGGGCGGTACGGCGCCGTCGTGGCGGCCGCTCGGCGTCCAGGGGCGCGGGTTGGACGGTGCGGCGCCCCCGGTCGGCGACGACCCCGGGCACGGCTGGCTGGGTCGGCTCCACCGCACGGGCCGATCCCCGAACCTGCCCGTGTCCAAACGCCCGAACCGCGCGTCACGAGGGAGCGACGTGCAACTGCACGGCGAAGAATTCGAGTGCCCTCCGGGTCTTCGTCTCCTGCTGCCCGTCGAGGTCGACGCCGCGCTCCGCGAGAAACGCCCGCGCCTCCGCCGCGACCTGGAAGGCCTGCGCCGGAGCGCACTTCGTCGAGAGCTCGAGCACGCGGGAGCCGTCCGGGTACAGCCACATCTCCGCGACGAGCTGGCGGTCGAAGTCCTTCGGCGCCCACTTGAGCTTGAGCACGAAGATCGGGCCGAGCACCGTCAGGTCGTCGATCGCGATCCCCTCGGGCGCGTGGGCCGCGTAGAAGCTGCGTTGCTCCTTCGAGAAGAGCTTGCGGAGAGGACGCGAGCCGGCGACGACCTCGCGCACGGACGCGGACGGAGCGCCCTTCATCGACCCGGAGCAGACGAACCCACCGGGCATCGCGTCGACCTCGACGCCGAAGGCCGGCGAGCGGCGCAGGCGGCCCGGGAGCGCGGACGGCTCGATCGGCCGCAGCTTCACGACCGAGTCGTCGCGCTTCTTCTGCACCCGGCGCGCGCGGACCACGACCCCATGTCGGTTCAGCGCGAGGTCCGGAGTGTCGAGGAAGAACACCTGCCGGATCTGCGCGTCGAGCGGGTCGATGTCCAGCGCGCCGATCGTGGCGCGGTGCTCGCTCTCGGGCACCGTGAGCTTCAGCTCGACGCTGTCCGAGTCTTTCAGCAGCGCGATCACGCGGCCGACGTCCTCGTCGGACAGACGTCGCGGCGTCGTTCGCGTCGTGCTCATGTGTCCTCCTCGCGCTCGCCCACGTGCACACGTTCCCACAGAGACGCTCGGACGTATAGCCGCGGCTGGCGGTGAACGTCGGCGAGCTACGACCCGAGGACGTTCACGGCCCGCGCGGCGACGAGGAGAACGGTGGCAGCCGAGATCGCCGACTCGACGCCCATGAACGCCTTGGCCCGCAGCGACAGGGGCATCGTGTCCGTCGGGCTGAAAGCGATCGAGTTCGTGAGCGAGACGTACAGGTAGTCCCACGCCTGCGGGCGCCAGTCCCCGCCGTGGTCCTCGTCCTGCGGGAACCTGAAGTCGCGCGCCACGCGCGTGGGCGCGAGCATCCGCTCCACCGGGCCTCCGGAGTCGGATTCCCAGAACAGCAGGCCGAACACGATCACGTCGGCCGACCAGATCGCGAACGCGGTGAGCAGGAGTTCGCCTCCGGTCAGATCGCTCGTGCTCGTGGTGATCAGGGCCGCCACGAGGATCCCGAGCGCGACCGCGTTCGCGAGCACGAGAATGCCCAGCAGGACGAGCGCAGCCGCGCGCGAGCGGACGAGCGCGCCGCCCCGCCAGGCCATCACGAGGTCGACGCCGAGGAGCGCCGCAGGGCTCGCGACGATGAGCCACGCCCACCACGGCAGCCCGGAGAGCGTCCACCCCTCGTGCCGGCTGACGACCGCGAGCAGCACGTAGAGCGCCAGGAGCAGGAGCGCGACGGGCGCCGCCTGGCGGCGCGCCTCCATCCGCGCCTCGGCGTCGTCCGCCACCAGCGCGTCGCTCTGCGGGGTCCGCGGCACGGCTCAGGCTACATCGCCGCCGTCCTCCGTCCCTGCGGGTAGTTCGTTCCCCGTTGAATCTTGCCGGCGGATCTGCTTATCTCCGCACCTGGCTCGAGCCGGCTGTCGGCCTTGCCTCAACTGCGGCGGACCGGTCAACGCCGGTCGGAAGGGGGTCTGTATGAGTCCACGAAAGCTGTTCCTCGTAGCCGCGGCGTGCATCGCGTCCGGCGCGATCGCCACCGGCGCGGTCGCGGGACGGACGACGAGCACGAGCGTGACGACGATCAAGGCGGTGACGAGCACCCCGAAGATGGTCGTCAACCGCTACATCCAGGACAACCTCCGGTGGGACAAGAACGTCTACAAGGTCAAGTCCGGCGGGACGCTCCACGTGGTCAACGACGCAGCCGACGAGGGCCCGCACACGTTCACGGTCGTGGTCAAGAAGGACGCGCCCAGGACGGGCCTCCAGGCGGTCAACTGCAAGATCTGCCTGACGCTCGCGAAGGCGCACGGCGCGAACCCGAACACCGACGCGCCGCCGAAGTTCCCGTTCCTCGAGAACGGCGTCGGCCAGAAGACGCCGCCGAACGTCGACCGCCCGGGCGACTCCGGCGTCACGGGGCCCGGGAAGAAGGGCGAGTCGATCGACCTCAAGGTGACGGCGCCGACCGGCACGAAGCTGTACTTCATCTGCCTCATCCATCCGTGGATGCAGGCGCAGGTCGACGTCACCTGAGCGACGGACACGCGCAGCGGCGAGAGGCGAGGACGTGGCTCGGTGCCTGCGTCCTCGCCGTCGCCGTCCTGTGCGCCGGCACGGCCTGCGGATCGTCCGACCACGAGGGGCGCACGCTCGACTACTGGGTCGCCGCGGTCCCGGTCTCGTGGAACATCACCCCGAACGGCCACGACGCGATCGAGGGGAAGACGGTACCGACGACCGAGTCCGTGATGCGCACGGTCGTGTACCGCCGCTACAGCCCCCACTGGCGCAGGCCCCTGCCGAACGCGCCTGCGGGCGACGCCGACGGTCTCGTGATCCCCGGGCCGCTGATCCGGGCGCGCGTCGGCGATCGGCTCCGCATCCATTTCAAGAACATGGACACGCTGAGGCATGCGCCTCACTCGATGCACTTCCACGGCGTCCACTACGAGCCGAGCTCCGACGGCGCGTACGTGCCCGGCTTCTCGGGGCGCGACGCGGTCGTCGCGCCGGGCAAGACCTACACGTACGAGCTGACCGCAGGAGACGACTCGGCCGGAGTGTGGCCCTACCACGACCACTCGCCGTCGATGCACGACTCGATCGAAGGCGGCATGTACGGGATGCTCTCGATCCTCGGGCCGGACGAGCAGCCGCCCGATCGCGAGTTCGAGGTCGTGCTCGCGCCGATGGGCAAGAATTTCATGACGATCGACGGGCGTGCGTACGTCGGGAACACCCCCGTGTTCCGCTCCAAGGTCGGCGACCTCGTGCAGTGGGACGTGATGGCGATGGGCTCCGACTTCCACACGTTCCACGTCCACGGCCATCGCTGGCTCGTACAGCCCGGGAACGTCGCGCGTGACACTCAGACGGTGGGACCGGCCGAGTCGTTCCGCATCCGCTGGCACGAGGACGCTCCCGGCACCTGGCTCTACCACTGCCACGTGGAGGATCACATGATGCGCGGGATGATCGGCATCTACCGGGTCTCGCGATGAGGCTCTGGCTGTCGACCTTCGTCCTCGCCGCAGGCGTCATCGTCCTCGCAATGCCGTCGAGCGCCGCGCCGCCGGTCGCGGAGGTCGCGATCCAGTTCGCCGCCTACGGTCCCGAGCAGCTCGACGTGCTGCCGGGCCAGACCGTCAAGTGGACGAACGTCAGCCAGAGGACGCACACCGTGACGGCGTACGACGGGCTCTTCGACTCGGGCGACGTGACCAGCGGCCACCGCTTCGCGTTCCGCTTCACGAATACCGGGACGTACGAATACCACTGCACGATCCATCCCAGCATCGTGGGCGAGATCGACGTCCGGCGGCTGATCCTCGACGGACTGCCGACAGCGGCCGTACCGGTGGGGACTCCCGTCGAGTTCGACGGGCGCACTGCGACACCGGCCCGTCCGGTCCTGATCGAGCGGCGCCTCGAGAACGGGTCGTTCGAGACCCTCGCGCACGTCCGGGCGGGTGAGAACGGCACGTGGCAGACGACGATCGACGCGCGCGCGACGGGTGACTACCGGGCACGCTCCGGATCCGACTCGAGCGAGTCACGGAGGCTCCTCGTCAGCACCCGGAAGGTGCACGTCGACGCGACCCGCGGCGGTCTCTCGGTTCGCGTCACACCCGCCGCGCCGTACGCCGCGTACCTCGTGGAGCGTCGGCTCCGAGAGCGCTTCGGTTGGTGGCCGGTAGCGCGAGGGGAGCTCGACTACGTCTCCGGGTCGACGGTGCGCGTCCGTCGCCGCCCTGCGGTCGTCCGGGTCGTCCTCGTCGACAAGGACGGCTGGACGCCGCTCGCAAAGAGCCGCCCGGTTCATCTTCCGCGGCGCTAGCGCAGCACGGCGTGCAGGCGACGCGCGGTGCTTGGCGCGTAGCGGAAGGTCGCGGCCGCTGCAAGCGGACGCTTTCGCCTCGCTAGACCGAGAACGGAAACTCCGGAGCGAACAGCGCGAATGCCGCCAACGTCGCCTGCGAGCGCTGCCAGCCGGCCGCAAGCGCGCGCAGCAGGCGAACGTCGAGGCGCTCGACAAAACGGTCGCGAACGGCAGAGACATAGGTCGGACGCGCCTCGCGTAACCGAGTCTTCCCGTTCTCCGAGAGGTACGCATAGAGGACCCGTCTGTCGGCGTCGCACTCCTGGCGTACGACGTCACCGGCTCGCTCCACGCGGCCGACGAGTCGCGAAGCGCCGCTCTGCGACAGGCGCACGGACGTGGCGAGGTCGCCCATGCGCATGCGGTTCCCCGGCGCGCGATCGAGGTGCAGCAGCACCTCGAAGTGCTGCATGGTCATGCCGTGCCTCTCGCGCAGAGACCGGTCTATCTCGTCCGTCAGCGTGGCGTGAAGACTCAGAAACGCGAGCCAAGCGGCGTCGTCACGGTCGTTCATCGAATGTCGTTGGCGCCTTTCGCGCGAAGCCGATCCCGGGAACGAGAGAATAGCGTCACGTGGAGCCAGCTTGCCATCCGTCGGACATCGCGTCGACGCTGCCGCGTTTGCAGGGGCTTCTGAGGAGCCGACGCCCGGACTCGAACCGGGGACCCCTTCATTACGAGACAACGACGAGTAACGAACCGACGTCCTCTCGGGAGCATGAAAGTCCATGAAACTCCTGGAAAGTGTCCTATTCAGCGCCGGTACGAGAGACCTCCCGAACCCGCGCGTGTCCGCCCTGATGCACCCGATTTGTACTCCGCTCTTGCTCGCCCCTCGGTCGGTCCCATCGATCTTTGCAGGCTCGGCACGCCGCGAACCGATCCCCGCTTGCGATCTGCGGTCGAGGTACCTCCCAGCTTAACCGGGGGATTCTCGGAAAGCCGCATCC
>DASSUT010000113.1:0-6377 GCA_035706725.1 Gaiella sp.
CACGGATGGGGGCCTGCGCGCGGCGCATCGCCGCCGTCTCGGTTGGCATGCAGGCGTCCAGCCTGCACGCCGCCCGAGCCGACGCCGCTGCTTGGCGCATGCCCTCCCCGCACGCACCTCCAACCCACATCAAGCCTCTAGTGGACGGCTACGGCAGCGCATCGATGTGGGGCGAGCTGCGGCGCGTTCTCGTGCGGCGACCGCTCGAGGCGGACGCGGGCGCCTGGGAGGCGTACGGCTGGCGCGCCGCACCCGACGTCGCCGCCGCGCAGGCGGAGCACGAGGCGTTCTGCCTGCTGCTCGAGGACGCGGGCGCCGAGGTCGTCGTCTCCGAGCACGATTCCGGGAACCCGGACGCGATCTACACCTACGACCCGACGCTCGTCGGTCGCGACGGAGCAGTGCTCCTGCGCCCGGGCAAGGAGGGCAGGCGCAGCGAACCCGAGGCGACCACCTCGGTGCTCGAGCGCGCGGGCGTGCCCGTCGCCGGGCGGATCGACGCGCCCGCGACGGTCGAGGGGGGCGACACGGTCTGGCTCGACGGGACGACGCTGCTCGTCGGGATCGGGTACCGGACGAGCCCCGCCGCGCTCGACGCGCTCGCGACCGCCCTCCCCGGCGTCCAGACGATCGCGTTCGACCTGCCTCACTGGAACGGCGCCGGAGAGGTCATGCACCTGATGAGTCTCGTCTCACCGCTCGACCGTGACCTCGCGCTCGTCTATCCGCGTCTTGCGCCCACGCGGCTGATGTGGCTCCTCGCCGAGCGCGGGATCGAGGTGGTGGAGGTGCCCGACGAGGAGTTCGAGTCGATGGGACCGAACGTGCTCGCGCTCGGCCCACGGCGCGCGCTCGCGCTCGACGGGAACGACGAGACTCGTCGGCGGATGGAGCGGAAAGGCGTCGACGTGCTCACGTACCGCGGCGACGAGATCTCCCGCAAGGGCGACGGTGGCCCGACCTGCCTCACCCGCCCGCTTCTGAGGGCGTGATCAGAGCTCGTCGAAGGTCAGCTGCCTGACGGTCGTCAGGCCGGAGACGCCGACGCCGACGAGCCGCAGCGCGCCCGGCCGGTCGTGGAGGCCGCGATCCAGCAGGCGGCACGCGAGGTCGCCGATGCGCTCCGGCTCGTCGACCGGCGTCGGCAGCGTCGTCGAGCGCGAGCGCAGCGAGAAGTCCGCATAGCGCAGCTTCGTGGTCACCGTGCGCGCGGAGAGCCCATCGCGCCGGAGGTACGACGCGACGTCCTCCGCCATGCGTCTCAACTCAGCGTGGATCGTGGTGCGGTCGATGAGGTCGCGCTCGAACGTCTCCTCGGTCGAGATCGAGATGCGCTCTGTGTCGAGCTCGAGGTCTCGCGGGTCGATCCCGCGGGCGCGGTCGCGGAGCAGGCGCCCGACCTGCCCGGGCATCAGGGCGCGGAGCCGGGCGTCGGAGAGTGCGGCGAGCTCGCCGATCTTCCGCACGCCGGCCGTCGCGAGCCGCTCCTCCGCCCGAGGGCCCACACCGGGTAGGAGCCGCGTGGGAAGCGGCGCGAGGAACCGGGCCTCGCGACCCGCCGGAACGACCGTGATGCCGCCCGGCTTGCGCCGGTCGGACGCGACCTTGCAGACGACCTTCGAGGTCGAGACGCCGAGCGAGCACGTCAGCGAGGTAGAGCCCCGCACGGCGGCCTGCACCGCCTCGGCGAGCCCGCGCGCCTCCGAGAACGACCCCGCGACCGAGCCGAGGTCGAGGTAGCCCTCGTCGAGCCCCGTTCGCTCGACGCGCGGCACGACGTCGCGAATCGTCCCCCAGACCTCCTGGGAGTACTGGCGGTAGAGCCCGTGCCGCGGACGCACGAACACCGCGTCGGGACACCGGCGCAGCGCCTCGGCCGCGCTCATTGCGCTGCGGATCCCGAAGCGCCTCGCGACGTAGTTCGCGGTCGCGACGACCCCGCGCCCCCGTGGGTCGCCGCCGACCACGAGCGGCCGCGCCCGAAGGGTCGGGTCCTCGAGCTCCTCGACCGCGGCGAAGAAGGCGTCGAGGTCTAGGTGGGCGAGGATCGGCACGGCTCCTCGCAAGGCTACGGTTCGCGGGTGACCGACGCGCCTCCGCCACCGCCGTCTCCGGTCGTGGAGCGGCCCGCGTCGTACCAGGCCTCGTACGGAACCGTCGAGGGGCTCGCGCCGGGGGGGACGCGCCGCCTGATCGTCCGCGTCGACGGCGCCCTCGTGCGCGACGTGCCGCTGCGGCGCAGGTCGTTTCGGCTCGACGTGCCGCTGCCGCCGCGCGAGGTCCGCGTGCGCGTCGTGACCGTCGACGGGCACGGTCGCCGCTCCGGCCGCACGGTGTCTCACGTCCTCGGCCTGCCTCCGGGCGCGCGCCCCGTCCGGCGGTCGCTGCGGCTCGAGCCGCGGCTCGAGCGCGACGTCACGCGCCTCGCGACCGGATACCCCGGAACTGCCGCGGTCTACGTCGAGGATCTCGCAACCGGAGCGGGTGCCGCCTGGAACGCGCGGGCGACGTTCCCGGCCGCGTCCACGCTCAAGCTCGCGATCGCGATCACGCTCCTCTCGCGCGTCGACGGCCCGCCGGCGCGGGGGAGCGAGCTCGACGGTCTCGTCAGGCGGATGCTGATCCCCTCCGACAACGAGGCCGCGAACAGCGCGCTCGTCCATCTCGGCGGCTCGACGAGCGGCGGCGGCGCGCTCGTGGACGCCGAGCTTCGGCGCGTCGGGCTCGAGCGCACCGTGATGTACGGCGGGTACATACTCGGTACCGCCTTCGCCCTTCCGGCGCGTGGGCTTGCGTCACGGGGCGTGCCGCTGACGGTCGTCTCGCAGCCGCAGTGGGGCGTCGGCAAGGCGACGACCGCGCTCGACCTGGCGCGGCTCTACCGTGCGATCTGGCTCCAGAGCGCCGGGCTCGGGCCGCTCGCGCGTGCGGTCTGCGGTGTCTCACCCGCGGAGGCGAGATACCTGCTGTACGTGCTCTCGCTCGTCGGTGACCGGGGCAAGCTCGGCCGGGGCCTCGGCGCGTCTGCGCTCCTGATGCACAAGGCGGGCTGGATCGACGCGGCCCGTCACGACGCGGGCCTGATCGCATGGCGCGGCGGCATCCTCGTGGCGGTCGCCATGACGCACCGCTCGTCGGGCGCGGGCGCCCGTGCGGACGTCCTCGCCGGCGACGTCGCGCAGGCCGCGCTGCGCCGTTTCCGCGGCTGACCGGTGTCACCGGTGTCAGACACCGTTCGCTGTCAAGGGCAGATCGTGCCGATTCTGCCTCGATTGCTCCACAGCACTCCAAGCCTGTCTCCATGCCGCTTGCCACGTTCGACCGATCGGCCCAGGGCGTGGACACGGGCAACGGCGGGGCCAATCGCGCTGCGCGGCCTGGGGAACACCTGACACGAAGCTGGCACGAAAGCCCCTAGACAGAAAATAGTGTCTGACACCGTTCGAACCGCCCGGCGTAGGGGAGGCGCGAGGGCGCGTCCGCTGACCGGCGCGCCCTCGCTCGGGACGACGGCGCCCTCGGAGCGCGCCACCGGCCCCATCCGGTCGATCCCTGGGAGGCGGTTTGGGATCCCGGGTGCCTCGGGACGAATTCGACCTGCGGTCTACGAAGGCTTTGTGAGCTTTCGGTACGAGTGCGGTCAAGATCGCCGCGCGTCCCTTCCTGGCCGACACGGGCTGTGGTGCAGCAGCTATCTTTTTTGTACCTAGTAGCGAAAAGTCTCTTTCAGGGAGTGAGTGCCACGTGAGCAAGCTGTTGCTCGTTCCACTCGACGACATCGTCGTGTTCCCCCATATGAACGTCACCCTCACCGTCGACGTCGGCGACGAGACGCGCGTGCTGCTCGTGCCGAAGCACGACGGGGAGTTCGCCGCCGTCGGCACGGTCGCGCGCGTCACCGACCGTGTGAAGCTGCCGGGCGGCGCGATGGCGGTCGCGCTCGAGGGCCTGCACCGCGGCGTCGCGGGCGCGGCCGAGACCGACCCGCAGGGCCGCCTGTTCGTGGAGGTCGAGGACCGTCCCGACCCGGCGCGGTCCGACGAGCGCACGCGCGAGCTGGAGACGGAGTACCGCGCGGTCGTCGAGGAGATCCTCGAGCTGCGCGGCGACGACGGCCGCGTCCAGGCGTTCGTCCGCTCGATCGCCGAGCCGGGGCCGCTCGCAGACACGTCGGGCTACGCACCCGATCTCACCTTCGAGCAGAAGGTCCAGCTGCTCGAGACGGTCGACGTCGCCGAGCGGCTCGAGCTGGCCCTCTCGCTGCAGCGCGAGCGGCTGTCGACCATGCAGATCCGCCAGCGGATCCGCGAGGACGTGAACGCGGGCATGGAGAAGCAGCAGCGCGAGTTCCTGCTTCGCCGCCAGATGGACTCGATCCGCAAGGAGCTCGGCGAGGATGACGCGTCCGTCGTCGAGGAGTACCGCTCGAAGATCGAGGAGTCCGGCATGCCCGAGGCCGTGCGCGAGCAGGCCGACAAGGAGCTCGCGCGCTTCGAGCGCATGGGCGAGAGCTCGCCGGAATCGCAGATGATCCGCAGCTACCTCGACTGGCTGCTCGCGGTCCCGTGGGGCGTCCGCTCGGACGAGGTGCTCGACCCCGAGCGCACCCGGGAGGTCCTCGACGCCGACCACGCTGGGCTCGACGACGTGAAGAACCGCATCGTCGAGTACATCGCGGTCGCGAAGCTCCGCAAGGAGCGCGGCATCGAGCCGGACAAGCGCGCGGGCGCGATCCTCACGCTGATCGGCCCTCCGGGGACCGGCAAGACCTCGATCGGCGAGTCGGTCGCGAAGGCCCTGAACCGCGAGTTCGTTCGCATGTCGCTCGGCGGCGTGCGTGACGAGGCCGAGATCCGCGGGCACCGGCGCACGTACATCGGCGCCCTGCCGGGCCGTCTCGTCCGTGCGCTGCGCGACGCGAAGACCATGAACCCGGTGATCCTCCTCGACGAGGTCGACAAGGTCGGCGCCGACTGGCGCGGCGACCCGTCCGCGGCGCTGCTCGAGGTGCTCGACCCGGCGCAGAACTCCACGTTCCGCGACCACTACCTGGACGTGGAGGTCGACCTGTCCCAGGTCTTCTTCATCGCCACCGCGAACATCGCCGAGACGATCCCGGGGCCGCTGCTCGACCGCATGGAGGTCATCCGGTTCGACGGCTACACGACCGACGAGAAGGTCGCGATCGCCCGCGGCTACCTCTGGCCGCGGCAGCGGGAGCGGGCAGGCCTGCGCGAGGACGAGGTCTCGATCTCCGACGACGTGCTCGACACCGTGATCTCCGAGTACACGCGCGAGGCCGGCGTCAGGCAGCTCGAGCGGGAGCTCGGCTCGATCCTGCGCAAGACCGCGACGCGGATCGTCGCCGACAAGGTCGAGACGCCCGTCGAGGTGGACGTCGCAGCCGTGCGTGACGCGCTCGGTCGCCAGAAGTTCTTCCGCGAGGCGGCGGAGCGGACTGCGGTGCCCGGCGTCGCGACCGGTCTCGCGGTCAACATGACCGGCGGCGACGTGCTGTTCGTCGAGGCGACCTCGGCGCCGGGAGAGGGTCTCGTGCTGACGGGCCAGCTCGGCGACGTGATGAAGGAGTCGGCGCAGATCGCGCTCTCCGCGGTGCGTTCCCGCGCGGAGGAGCTCGACATCGACCAGGACGCGTTCGAGCGCAAGTTCCACGTCCACGTGCCCGCAGGGGCCATCCCGAAGGACGGTCCGAGCGCGGGCATCACGATGGCCACCGCGCTCGCCTCGCTCCTCTCGGGACGGCCCGTGAAGCACACCGTCGGCATGACCGGCGAGCTGACGCTCCAGGGCCGCGTGCTGCCGATCGGGGGGCTCAAGCAGAAGGTGCTCGCAGCGCACGCCGCAGGGCTCACCGACGTCGTGATCCCCGAGCGGAACCGCGGTGACCTCGACGACGTGCCCGAGCACGTCCGCGAGGAGCTGACGTTCCACCCGGTCATGTCGCTCGACGAGGTGCTGGGCTTCGCGCTCGAGCCCGCGCCGTCGGCGCAGGCGCATGTCTCGGTGTAAGGACTGCCCTCCGGTGCCAGAGGGGGTCCGCCGCGTGGCGGGCCTCCTCGAGCGCCGCTGGACGGTCTCGATCCTGTGGGCCTCGGTCGAGGGAGCGAGCCGCTTCAACGAGATCAAGCAGGCGGTCGGCGAGATCCCGCCGCGGACGCTCGCGCAACGGCTGCTCGAGCTCGAGCGGGCCGGGCTCCTCGAGCGGCGCGTGATCGATGCCCGCCCGCCGCGTGTCGAGTACGTGCTGACCGACGAGGGTCGTAGGCTCCGATCCGTGCTCGACGCCCTTGCGGCGTACGCGACGCGCTGACGAGATTGCCCCTATAGCCCGTTCGAGGGACGGCCGATACAGAGGA
>DASSUT010000114.1:0-9931 GCA_035706725.1 Gaiella sp.
GCCGAGAAGCCGCCGACCGCGACGCGTCGGGGGTCGATGGGACAGCGCTGCGACGCGATCCGGATCGCGCGTTCGACGATCGCGACGTCCGACCGTCGGCCCGGATCCCAGCTCAGCCCGTGCGAAGCGGGCGCGACGACCACGACGTCCGGCGAGCGCGCGGCGGCACGAAACGCGTCGAGACCGCCCTTCGCGTACGCCCCCGCGCCGTGGAGCGCGACGAGCAACGCGCGCCGAGCCCGGCCGCCGCTCCGCGTGATCCGCAGACGGATGGGCTGGCTACCCGGCCGCGCGATCTTCGTCGTGCCGGGCGCGCACGGCCCCGACCCTCGCCCGAGCGAGACCTCGAGCCGCACCGCGGGCGTGCGGGGGACGTCGATTGCCGACGAAGATGCGTCTCGCTCCACCGAGCACGCCGCAGCGGCGCCGGCGAGCGCCAAGACGAACGGGGCGGTGAGCACGATTCGACGCAGTCGTCCCACGAGACCCGGCGTCCCCCGGGGCGGGGGACGGCAAACGCGACGCGCCGCTTAGACGAGAATGTCGTCCGTCGTCACCGTCGCCGGGGTCTCGACCTCCATCACGGAGATCGGCGTGTCGGACACCGGGTTGACGCGCGTGACGAAGACCTGGAGCTCGTCCGCAGCGCCGTCGTCCGAGGCTGCGACGCGCGTGACGGAGATCGTCTCTCCGACTTGCGGAAGCCACGGCCCGGTGTAGCGGTAGGCACCGACCTCGAAGTACGGGAGGCCCGGGCCGACCTTCACGAGGGTCACCGAGAACGTGCGATCGTCGGTCATGCCCTTGACCGTAGTCCGCGCGCGGCCGCGAGCCCCGACCCGTTCGTCCAGCCCGCTCTCGGCGATCGGACAGGACGATTCGGACGAAAGGGCCGGCGTGCCCGGCCCCCACCCGAAGGGCTAGGCAGGTCTCGTCTCGCGGGGGAGGAAGCGCACGCCGGGATCCGCCGATGCTCAGGCCATGTCGGATGAGGGTCGGATTGTCGCGGGGGCGGCCCTCGGGAGAGGGGGATCTGCATGACGGCGGCACAGTTCGAGGATCTGCGCATCGACGAGGCGGCCGAGGTGCTCGCCTGGCGGTTCGACGCCCTCTGCCGCTCCGGGTTCGATCTCGACGCGGCTGCGGTGCTCGCCGCCAACGTCGAGATCGATCTCCACCAGGCGGTGGAGCTCGTCGGGCGCGGCTGCCCGCCCGAGCTCGCGGCGCGCATCTTGCTCTGACCGTTCCCCCCGGCGCCGGGATCGCAGCGGCCGATCCCGGCGCCGGGAAGCCCATGAAGCTCGGGTCGCGCCCTCGAGGCTGCGTCGTCAGCGCACCCTGAGGCCCTCGAGCCCTTCCTCGGGCTCCGGGAGCTTCGGGTCGAGCCGTTCGAGCGCGTGCGCGAGGAGATCGGCCACCGCGAGCGCCTTGAGCCAGTTCCGATCGGCCGGGACGACGTACCACGGCGCCCAGTCGGTCGACGTCTCGGTCAGCGCGTCCTCCCACGCTGCGATCCACTCGTCGAAGCGCTCCCGCACCTCGAGGTCGTCACGGCGGAACTTCCAACGCTTCCCGGGGTCGTCGATCCGCTCCTGGAGCCGCGCCCTCTGCTCTTCACGTGAGACGTTGAGGAACACCTTCAGCACGGTCGTCCCCTCGTCCACAAGCATCCGCTCGAACTCCCGGATGTGCTCGTAGCGCCGGCCCCAGACCTTCCGCGGCGCGAGGTCGTACATCCGCACCGCCACCACGTCCTCGTAGTGCGACCGGTTGAAGACGCCGATCGTGCCTCGCCGGGGCAGCGACGCGTGGATCCGCCACAGGTAGTCGTGCTGCGTCTCGGCGCCGACCGGCGCCTTGAACGACGTGACCGAGACCCCCGTGGGGTTGACGCCGTCGAAGACCCGCCGCACGACGCCGTCCTTCCCCGACGCATCGAGCCCCTGGAGGACGAGGAGCACGCTCCGGCGATCCTCTGCGAAGAGGCGGTACTGGAGCGCGTCGATCCGCTCGACGAGGTGCTCGAGGCGCTTCTCGCCCTCCTCCTTGTCGAGGCCGAGCCGGTCGTCGGGGTCACGCTCGGCGATCCGCGCCTTCGTGCCGGGCTTCACCTCGAGACCGTCGAGCACGACGCCGACTCTAGTGCACCCGTCCGGGGGAATACCGCACGGCTCCGGGCGGCTGCAAAGCGGCGCCGTGCAGCGTCCTCGGCTGCGCGAATATGCCTGCACATTCGCGCACCCTGCGTCCTTGCCCGGCGTGCTTTTCGCGCGCCGGAATCCACACTCTATGCCCCGGACGGCGCACTAGACTCCCCGCGGATGGCCGACAGGGGGTCCTTCCACCTCGGCTTCGAGCTCGACCCCGAGACGGGGAAGCCGGGGCCGAACGAGCTCGTCCTGGGTTCGAGCGAGCTCACGACGCACGGCGTGATCGTGGGCATGACCGGCTCCGGCAAGACCGGGCTCGCTGTCGTGCTCCTCGAAGAGGCGCTGCTCGCGGGGATCCCCGCGCTCGTCCTCGACCCGAAAGGCGACATGACGAACCTCGCGCTCGTGTTCGGAGACCTCGCCCCCGCGAGCTTCCGGCCCTGGGTGAGCGAGGCAGAGGCGCAGGCCGCCGGCGTGTCGGTCGACGAGTACGCCGCGAAGCAGGCGACGGTCTGGCGCGAGGGCCTCGAGCGGAGCGGCATCGGGCCCGAGCGGCTCCAGGCGCTGAAGGGCGCCGCGGAGGTCACGATCTACACCCCGGGCTCGACGGCCGGCGTTCCGCTGAACATCGTCGGCTCGCTCGGCGCGCCGAAGCTCTCGTGGGAGACCGACGCCGAAGCCCTCCGGGACGAGATCGAAGGCACCGTGACGAGCCTGCTCGCGCTCGTCGGCATCCAGGCGGATCCGCTTTCGAGCCGGGAACACGTGCTGCTCTCGAACCTGATCGAGAACGCCTGGCGCGCAGGGCGCGACCTCGATCTCGGCACGCTGATCGGCGAGATCCAGTCCCCGCCGATCCGCAAGCTCGGCGTGTTCGAGGTCGACCAGTTCTTCCCCCCCGCCGATCGCACGAAGCTCGCGTTCACGCTGAACGCCCTCGTCGCCTCGCCGAGCTTCGCCGCCTGGGGCGAGGGGGACGCGCTCGATCCGCAGGCGATGCTGTTCACGCCGGAGGGGAAGCCGCGGTGCGCGGTCGTGTACCTCGCGCACCTCTCCGAGGAGGAGCGGCAGTTCGTGGTGACGCTCGTGTTCTCGAAGCTCGTGACCTGGATGCGCGGGCAGCAGGGAACCCCGGATCTCCGGGCACTCGCCTACATGGACGAGGTGTTCGGCTACGTCCCTCCGTCCGCGGCTCCGCCGCCGAAGAAGCCGATCCTCACGATCTTCAAGCAGGGCCGCGCGTTCGGTCTCGGCCTCGTGCTCTCGACCCAGAACCCCGTCGACCTCGACTACAAGGCGATGTCGAACGCCGGGACCTGGCTCGTGGGGCGGCTCCAGACCGAGAACGACAAGGCGCGAGTGCTCGAGGGGCTTCGCTCGGCCGCGGGCGGCACGGACGTCGCGGCGCTCGACAAGGCGATCGGCGCGCTCGACAAGCGCCAGTTCCTGCTCGTCTCGGCGAAGTCGTCCACCCCCCGCCTGTTCACGACGCGCTGGGCGATGTCGTACCTCCGCGGGCCGCTCACGAAGGAGCAGGTGGGGTTGCTCGAGCCGGCGCGGCGCCCTGACGGGCAGGTTGCTGCGCAACCTGCCAGCGAACCACCGGCGATGGGCGCCGACGAGACCGCGGTTGCGCCGCCCGTCGCGTCCGGCATCGCTGTCTCGTACCTCGACCCCGCCGCTCCGTGGTCCGCCTCGATCGGGGCCGCCGCGGGCGCCAAGCGACTGCGCGCCTTCCTCGTGGCACGCGTCTCGCTCCGGTACGACGACAGTGCCGCGGACGTGGACGAGCAGCAGGAGCTCGAGGCGATCTACGGCCCCCTGGACGGCGGACTCGACCTCGACAGCGAGACGCAGGTGGACTACGACGAGCGGGACTTCGCGGCCGGTGCGCCTACAAGCCCCGTCTACGTGCTGCCGGGAGCGCCCGTCGACAAGGACGCGTTCTTCACCACGGCGGCGAAGGACATCCGGCAGCGGCTCGTGGAGCGGCGGCCACTCGAGCTGCAGCGCAACCGCACGCTGAAGCTCGTCTCGCGGCCCGGCGAGTCGTCGGACGATTTCGCGAAGCGCTGCGACTCCGCCGCGCAGGAGCGCGCCGACGCGGAGACCGCGAAGCTCCGCGACAGGCTCGGCGCGAAGCAGGACCGGCTCGAGCGCGCACTCGAGCAGGCGCAGCGCCGCGTCGAGGAGCTCGACACCGACACGCGCTCGCGCCATGCAACCGAGCTTCTCGCGGGCGCCGGCGCGGTGCTCGGCGCCCTCTTCGGCGGCCGGCGCAGCACGCGCTCGATGGCTGGCGCGATCTCCAGCGCTGCCTCGCGCCGCGGCATGTCGGTCCGCGCGGGCGAGCGGAAGGAGACCGCCGAGGGGAAGGTCGAGGCGACGAAGGACGACCTCGCCGAGCTCGAGCAGGAGATCGCGGGCGAGGTCGCGGAGATCGACGAGCGGTGGCGGGCGGTCGCCGCCGAGGTCGACACGCTGTCGATCCGGCTCGAGGCGACCGACGTCCGCGTCGTCGAGACACGGCTCGTGTGGGTGCCCAGCGACTGACCGCGGCCGCGGCCGCGGCGCTGCTGGCGCTGGCGGCCGGTTGCGAGGACGGACGCTCGCCCGACCACCCGACGGCCATGCCCAGGACGGCCACCGTCGCGCGCGTGAACGACGGCGACACGCTCACGTTGCGCACCGGCCAGAAGGTCCGCCTCGTCCAGATCGACGCACCCGAGCTGACCGAGGACTGCTACGGGCGCGCTGCGAAGCGAGCGCTGGAAGACCTCGCCCACTCCGGGACCGAGGCAGAGCTCGTGCGCGACCCGGCGCTCGACGACCACGACCGCTACGGGCGGCTGCTGCGCTACGTCTACGTCGGCGACACCGACGTCAACGTCGAGCTGGTCCGGCGCGGCGCCGCCTCGCCGTACTTCTTCCGGAACGAGCGAGGCGAGCACGCCGACGAGCTTCTCGACGCCGTCGAGGAGGCGCGCGCCGAGCGCCGGGGCTACTGGGGCGCGTGCCCCGCGGCGCGGCTGAACACCGGCCTCGGCTCCCTCACCGGCCCGGCCTGACGCCCGGCGCCGTGGGCGCAGGTGGCAAGTCGCAGCTCGGGGTCAGCGCCACGGAACGCCGGGTGCGGGGTGAAAGCCGACGCCGAGCGCGCTCAGGCGGGGGCCATGCCCTCCGAGACGGACCCGGTAGCGTCGCCAGTCGAGCGCAGCGGCCGGCGACCAGCCGAGCTCGGCGGTCGCGAGCAGTCGCGGGAAGGCGAGGTGGTCGAGACCTGCCCGCGTGTCGAACGTCTCCGACCAGAGGGCGGCCTCCACCCCCAGGACGTCCTGCTCAGCGACCCCGTCGACGACTGCGGCGGGATCCCACTCGTAGGCCTTGCGAACGCTCGTCGTCCCCGCCCACTCGAGGCCGAGCGTCGACGAGCGCGCGTACTTCATGTCGAGGTAGGCGTGGGCTGCCGGCGAGAGCACGAGCTTCGCGCCCTGCTCCACCGCCCGCCGGGCCAGGCCCGTGTCGTGCCAGTGCTGGACGACCGTGGTGCGGCGGAGGCGCGCGCGCGCGACCTCCTCCCAGCCGACCATCCGCTTGCCCTGAGCGCGGACGATGCGCTGGGCGCGCTCGACGAAGTATTGGTAGTCCTCCGGGTCGGTCGAGAGGGGCTCGTCACCGCCGACGTGGAGGTACGGACCGGGCGTGACCGAGGCGACCTCGCGGAGGACGTCGTCGACGAACGCGTACGTGAGCTCCTTGCGGATCGAGAGCGAGCTGAAGCCGACGTCGATGCCCGTGTACGGGGCCGGCCCGATGCCGTCGTGCGCGAGGCGCCCGTAGGAGGCGAGCGCGGCGTTCACGTGCCCGGGCATGTCGATCTCCGGCACGACCTCGACGAACCGCCGGCGCGCGTACGCAACGATGCGCGCGTAGTCCCGCCGGGTGTAGTGGCCGCCCGGCCCGCCGCCGACCCCGCTCCGCGCTCCGATCCGTGTCAGCGCCGGCCACGAGCGGATCGCGATGCGCCAGCCCTGATCGTCGGTCAGGTGGAGGTGGAGGCGGTTGAGCTTGTAGAGCGCGAGGAGGTCGACGAGGCGCTCGATCTCGTCGACGCCGAAAAAGTGCCTCGCCACGTCGAGCATGAGCCCGCGCCATGCGAACCGCGGCCGGTCGTGGATCGTGCCCCGCCCGACGAGCCAGGGGCCGGCCAAGGGCGTCCCCGACTCGATCGGGGCGGGAAGGAGCTGCCGCAGGGTCTGGCCGCCGTAGAAGAGGCCGGCAGCGCGACGCGCCGCGATCGTCACGCGACCCGCATCGACGCGCAGCCTGTACCCCTCGTCGCCCAGCGACCGATCGCCGGGGACGAGCGCGAGGACGACGCTTCCCTCCGGAGCCCGCGGCGAGCGCGACACCGGCAACGCGAAGCCCGTCGCCGGCCGCAGCGTCGCGGCGAGCAGGCGTGCGACGTCGACCGCGTCGTCCGCCGGCCCGGGAACGACGATGCGCGCGCGGGAGGTGAGCTCGAACGTCCCCCGCTCGGGGGCGACGGCCAGCGGGAACGGGATCAGCGGTGGGAACGACGGCGCACGGTCGCTCATCCGCGGACGGCGCCGGACGTGAGCCCGAACATGATCTTCCGCTGGACGAGCAGGAAGAACACCACGACGGGGATCGCGGTGAGCGTCGAGGCCGCCATCAGGCCGCCCCAGTCCGTGTTGCGGCTCGTGCCGTAGAAGTACGACAGCCACACGGTGATCGTGTGGTTCGACTGGTCGGTGAGCAGCACGCTCGCGAAGATGTACTCGTTCCAGGTCGTGATGAACGCGAACACCGAGGTCGCGACGAGACCCGGAGCGACGAGCGGCAGCAGGATGCGGACGAACGCGCCGAGGCGGCTCGAGCCGTCCACCATCGCCGCCTCCTCGAGATCGGGCGGGATGCCCACGATGAAGCCGCGCAGCGTGTACACCGCGAACGGGAGCACGAAGGTCAGGTACGTGAGGATCACGCCCGTCAGCGTGTTCGTGAGGTGGTACCGCGCGAGCACGACATAGAGCGGGATCACGAGGCCGACGGGCGGGAGCATCAGGATCCCGATCATCAGGACGACGAAGACCCTGCGGCCGGTGAAGCGGTACTTCGCGAGCGCGACCGCGGCGAGGAATGCGAGCCCGATCGACGCGACGACCGTCGCCGTGACCACGATCAGGCTGTTCTGGACGGTGTCCCAGAAGAACGGCCGGTTCATCGCGTCCCGGAAGTGCTGCAGCGTCGGAGAGAGCGAGAACCACGTCGGGGTCGCGCTGTTCACCTCGTCGTCGGGCTTGAACGCGGTCGAGATCATCCAGAAGACGGGGAACACCATCACGACGAACAGCCCGATCGCGAGCACGTTCCACCCACCGCGGCGGACCCGGCACCACGGGCTTCGTCGGCGAGAGGGCACGACCGGGACCGTGCTCACGTGATCTCCTCGATGCGCACGCGGCCGCGGACGTAGACGACGCTCAGCGCGGCGACGATCAGCAGCATGAGGATCGAGATCGCGGCGCCGCGGCCGAAGTCGGAGTGCGAGTACCCCTCGATGTACACGTAGACGCCCATCAGGTAGTTGGACGAGTCCACGTGCGACGCGCCGATCAGCAGGTACGGCTGCGTGAACACGCCGAAGTCCCAGATGATCGAGAGGCTCGTGAGGATGAAGACGATCGGCTTGAGCGTCGGGAACGTGACGTCGCGGAACACGCGCCACGGGCTCGCGCCGTCGATCTCCGCCGCCTCGACGAGCTCACGGGGGACCTGCGCCAGCCCCGCGTACATCGAGATCGCCACGAACGGGATCGCGCCCCAGACGATCAACAGCGTGACCATCGCGAGCTTGGAGAACGTGGTCGCGTACCAGTCGTGCTGCGAGAAGTCGCCGAGGTGCAACTCCGTGAGGATGTAGTTCACGACGCCGTTCTGGAAGTTCGTCATCCAGTACCAGACCTGCACCGCGACGACCGCCGGCATCGCCCAGACGAGCACGAGCCCGGTCATGAGCAGCACCCGCACCGGCGCCGCGACGCGGGCGAGGAGAAGCGCGATCAGCGTGCCGAGCAGCATCGTGAGCCCGACGTTCACGGCGGTGAACACGAGCGTCCGCACGAGCGTGTCCCAGAACACGTGGTCCGAGAGCACCGAGCGGTAGTTGTCGAGGCCGACCCACTCCCCGTGGCGCTGGATCAGCTCGGGGAGCCCGTACCGCTGGAAGGACAACGCGACGAGGCGGTAGAGCGGGTAGCCGAGGATCGCGGCGATCGCCGCGACGACGGGCAAGACGAGCAGGTACGGAACCGACGCGCGGGCGATCCGGGAGAACGACAGCGGCCGCCGCCGCCGTGCCCGCAGGGCGGGGGCAGCGGCGACGGCGGCCGGAGCGGTCTGCGGGACCGGGCTACGTCTCACGGCGTCTCCCGTCCCGCACAGCGCCTCAGACGTCCGCGTTCAGCACACGGACGATGTTGTCGTTGGCGGACTGTGCCGCCTGCTTCACGCTCAGCTTTCCGGTGAGGATCTGGGCGAGCATGTTGCGGAGGATGTTGCCGTTCTCGACGTTCACCCAGTTCTTCGCGGTGGGCACGAACCAGCTTCGCTTCGCGGCCCGCTCGTTCACGCTCGACCCGAGCAGGCTCGTGGTGTTCGGGATGTTGCCGATCGTGCGCAGCGCGGTCATGGACTGGTTGCTCGTGTAGGCCTTGATCCAGTCGGACCCGAGGGTCTTGTCCGCGCCGACCGGGACGGCGAGCAGCGACCCGCCCAGGAAGCCCGGCATCGGCTGGCCGGCGGTGTGACCCGGCATCACGAACTGGCCGGTCGTCTTCGTGTACTTCTTCCCCACGCAGCAGCTGAACCAGGCCGGCCCCAGCATCGAGGCGACCTTGCCCTGCGCGTAGACGTCGTACGGGTTGGGGTGCGTCTCGTCCGTCGTCTTCGAGGCACGCGACGCGGCCAGGAAGAAGTTCTTGTAGGCGGTCAGCCCGGCGATCGACCGCGGCGACGCAAGCTGCCCCGCCCACCGCTTGCCGACCTGCGTGGCGATGCTTCCGCCGTAGTCGTAGACGAAGCTCATCGCGACGTACCAGTCGGTGCCCGCGATGTACACCGGCGAGAAGCCCTTGTCGGGGTACACCGACCCGAGCTTCTTCGCGTCTGCGGTGAACTCGGCGAGCGTCCGCGGGACCTTCAGCTTCGCCTTGCGGAACAGGTCGGTCCGGTACGTCACCACGCGAGAGCCCGCGTAGTACGGGACGCCGAAGAGCTTGTGGTTGTACACGCCCGCGGCCGCGAGGCCGGCGAGCCAGGTCGACGAGTTCGGGAAGCCGCCCTTGAGCGAGGTCAAGTCCTGGAACGCTCCCGCGGCCATGTACTTCGTCATCTCGGTGTTCCCCATCTCGATGACGTCGGGCGCGTCTCCGCCGGCGAGCGTCGCGTCGAACTTCTTCAGGTGGTCACCCCACGTCTGGTACTGCACGTCGACCGTGACACCGGGGTGCTGCTTCTCGAACTGCGCCGTCGCCGCGTTCACGATCGGCTGCCACTTCTCGGACTGCGCGTCCGTCTGCAGCCAGACCGTGATGCCGTCCGCCGCCGTTCCGCCTGAGGCGGTGGACGCGACCGCGGCGAGGGCGGCGCCGACGAGGACGACGGCGCCGATGATGCGTGCACTGATCATGGGCGATTCCCCCAAGCGCGTCGGGAGGCGGTGCGCGTCGCTCGTCGTCCCCGTGTGGCCGGCCGGG
>DASSUT010000115.1:0-8335 GCA_035706725.1 Gaiella sp.
GCGAACACGAAGAGCCACGTCCAGTTGATCCCGACGCGGATCCCCGCCACCCGTCCGAGGGTGAGGCTGCTCTCCATGCGCGGCGCTTCTAGTATGCCGCGTCGTCGATCGACCGCATGCTGCCTGGGTGCCCTGCCGGTCGGGGCACGAAACCGCTTCCGCGGGTCAGTCGCCCGCGCCGGTCAGCCAGCGGATGCGCTCGCGGCTGATCGCCTCGAGGTCCGCTGCGGTGAGGACGCCGCCGAGACGGTCTGCGACCGAGCGGAGCAGTCCGCCGCCGATGAAGACCCACGCCTCGGCGTCGGCGTCCCGGTCGGCCGGGACGACGCCTCGCGCCTGACCCGTGCGCAGCGCCTCGGCGACCACGTCGTGCACCTCGCGCATGTGCCGTCGGATCGCTTGCCGGACGACGGGATCGTCACCGGCCTCCGCGAGGCCCTGCAGCCACAGGTTCGGCATGGTCGCCCTCCGCCACGGCGACTGCCGGCCGCTCGGTGCCGACCCGTCGGTGAACAGCGCGATCTTCGCTTCGAGGGTCGCGCGTGTCTCCTCCCAGGCCGCGTCCAGGCACGCGAGCCAGAGGTACCGCTTGGAGGCGAAATGGCGGTAGAGCACCGGCTCGCTGACTCCTGCCTCACGCGCGATCTCGGCGGTGGTCGCGGCCGCGTAGCTCTTCGCCGAGAAGACCCGCAGTGCGGCCCGGACGATCGCCTGGCGCCGCTCGGTCGCGGGGAGCCTTCGAGGCGCCTCGCTCGCCGGCGCCCTCATGCCGCCTCGGCCGTCGACTGAGGCCGCTCACCGACGCCGTGCGCCTCGGTGTCGTGCGGCCGGATCAGCCACGCCGCCACGACCGAGCCGACGAGCGCGATGCATGCCGACACCAGGAGCGCGCGCTCGAAGCCGCGCATGAAGGACTCCGGCGTCGGAGGCGTCGCGAGCTGCGAGGCCATGATCGCGCCCATGAGCGCAATCCCCGTCGACCCTCCGACCTGGCGGCAGGCATTCAGCACCGCAGACCCGACACCCGCCTTCGCGATCGGCACCGCGCGCATCGCTGCGGCCGAGCTCGGCGTCATCGTCATCGACATGCCGAAGCCGCCGAGCACGAGCGCGGGCAGCAGCTGCCAGAACGTCGTGTCGGACGAGAGCTGGCTGAAGTAGGCGAGCTGGAGCGCGAGGAGCACCATGCCGCCCGAGATCAGCCAGCGCGATCCCCAGCGGTCGGACGCGCGACCCGCGGCCGGTGCGGCGACGATGATCAGCAGCGTCATCGGCAGGAATGCGGCGCCCGCCTGAACCGCGGAGTAGCCGAGCACGTTCTGCATGTAGAGCGAGACGAAGAAGAACACGCCGAACATCGCGAGCGCGACGAGCAGCATCGCGAGGTTCGCGCCGACGTAGGTCCGGTTGCGGAACAACGTCAGGTCGAGCATCGGCGCGCGCCGGTGGCGCTCGAGCAGGACGAAGACCGCGAGCGACACCGCGGCGATCACGAACGAGCCGACGATCCGCGCCGAGCCCCAGCCGTAGTTGTTCGCTTCGATCAGGCCGTACGTGAGTGCGAACAGGCCGATCCCGGATGTCGCGAGCCCCGGGAGGTCGAGCCGCTCGTGCGTCTCGTCGCGCGACTCGTCGATGAAGAGGAAGCTCGCGGCGATCCCGAGCGCACCGACCGGGACGTTGATGAAGAAGATCCAGTTCCAGCCCGCGTGCTCGGTGAGGAGCCCGCCGACGAGCGGCCCGATCGCGAGCGCAAGCGCCGACACGCCCGCCCACAGGCCGATGGCGGTCCCGCGTTCGCGAGGCGGGAACGTGACCGCGATGATCGACAGCGTCGCCGGGTTCATCAGGGCGGCGCCCACGCCCTGCGCGACGCGGGCCCCGATCAACGCCCCGCCGCTCGGTGCGAGGCCGCACGCGAGCGAGGCAAGCGTGAACACGACGATTCCCGTCACGAACACGAGGCGGCGCCCGTACGCGTCGGCGAGCTTCCCGCCGATCAGCATCAGCGCTGCGAACGTGAGCGCGTAGCCCGAGACGATCCATTCGAGCTCCGACAGCTGCATGTGGAGGTCGCGCTCGATCGAGGGCAGCGCGACGTTCACGATCGTGTTGTCGAGCATGATCATGAACAGCCCGACCGACACGGCCACGAGCGTCCACCACTTCTTGTTCTGCTCGGTCACGAGCCCTGCGAGCATGCGCCTCACCACCCCCGAAGTTAGTGTGCACTACGCTACCAGCCGTCCCCGGGTGCAGCGGCAGCGGTTAACGAGGTCGCAACCGCCTCCGGCGTAGGATCGCTCGCGTGCCCGTCTTCATCTGTCCGAACTGCCGTGAGCGGACCGTCGACGTCGACGGCTACGAGGGCTTCACGACGAACGTGCCGCAGTGCCGGAGCTGCGGCTTCGGCTTCCTCTTCCAGCTGCTCGAGGACTACTACCCCGCACCGTCGACGGGCTTCGTCGTGTGCGACCAGGACGCACGCGTGCTCGCGGTCGGCCGCGGGGTGTTCGAGCTGACCGGGTTCCGCGAGCAGGACCTCCTCGGGCAGGACGTGGGCACCGCGCTCCACCTCTCGGACACGTCGCCGCTCGAGCTCGTACGCGAATGGGGAGTCCGGCGGCTCGGAGAGCAGCTCGAGCTCCGCACGCGCGCGGGGCTCGTGAAACCCGTTGTCGTCGACCTCTTTCCCGCCTACGACGAGGACGGCGGCGTCCTGGTCGCGCTCTCCGCACGCACGTGACGGCGAGCTCCGTCTGGCTCGTCCGACACGGGGAGACGGAGTGGAGCAGAGACGGACGGCACACGTCCCTGACCGACGTCCCTCTGACCGAGGCGGGGGTCGCGGCCGCCCGTGAGGTAGGACGGCGCCTCGCCGGCCGGACGTTCGCGCTCGTGCTCACGAGCCCGCGGCTTCGGGCGCGCCGTACGGCTGAGCTCGCGGGGTTTCCCGGCGCCGTGGTCGACGACGACCTGGCCGAGTGGTTCTACGGCACCTTCGAGGGGATCACGACCGCGGAGATACGGAAGTCCAAGCCGCGCTGGACGCTCTGGGACGGCCCTGTCCCCGGCGGAGAGCGTGCCTCGGACGTCGGCCGGCGGGTCGACCGCGTGATAGGTCGGGTGCGCGCGGTCGACGGAGATTCCCTCCTGTTCGGTCACGGCCACTCGCTCCGCGTTCTCACCGCACGGTGGCTCGGGCAGCCGGTCGCTGACGGTCGGCTCTATCGCCTCGACACCGGGACGATCTCCGTGCTGGGCTACGAGAACGGGTCGGCCGTCGTCGACCGTTGGAACGCCTGAGTCAGGCCGCGCGAGGCACGATCCAGACCTGCCGTGCGACTGCGAGGGGCTCTCCGTCGCGCCCGTAGAGCGCGGTGCCCGCGTGGAGCTTCCGCGCCTCGGCGCCGAGGGGCCAGCCGGCGACGACGCACGGCTCTCCCTCCTCGGGCAGCCGGAACAGCCGGGCGGTCATGCGGCCCAGCACGGGCTCGCCGCGCCCGGCCTCGCCGACCGCGTATGCGCCGGGACAGTCGATCGACGCCCAGACGATCTCGGGAGCGACCTCACGGGCGACCCACGTCGTCGCGACGAGCCCGTCACGGCCCGGAACCGGGCCGGGGTGGATGCCGAGCCCGCTCCCGTCCTTCCGCACGCCGCACACGAAGCACTCGGCGAACTGCGGCGGCCCGAACGCGCCCGCGACTGCCGACGCCGCCGTCGCCACCTCGGCGGTCGGCGGATCCGGGGCGACGAGCCGCGGGTCCCCGGACAACGCCTCGGCGACGAGGCGCTCGCCGTCGAGGAGGAGCAGGCGCTCTCCGTCGCTACGAATCGCGAGCGGGCGCTCGAGCGGAGGAGGCAGGCGGAGAGTGACCTCGGCGGCCGCCCCCAGGCGTGAGCCGAGCAGGCCGGCCGCGTAGCCGCCGTTCGCGGACTCGAGCGGCCCGCGGTAGCGGCGGTCGATCATCACGGTCCCGGTCACCGTCGCTATAGACTGAAGTTTGTGATCCGAAGTCAAAAACCTGGTGCACGGAGCGGCCTTCGACGCGAGAGGATCGGCCCATGAGGCTTGCGCTCGCCCAGGTCAACGTCGTCGTGGGAGACCTCGACGGAAACGTCGCCCGGATCGTCGACGCGGTCGCCGACGCCGAGCGCGCCGGGGCCGACCTCGTCGTGCTGCCCGAGCTCGCGATCACCGGGTATCCGCCCGAAGACCTCCTGCTGCGACCAGGGTTCGTCCGCGCCGCACGGCAAGCGGTCGACGAGGTCGCCCGGGCCTGCACGGGGACGGTCGCGCTGGTCGGCGCGCCCGCGTTCGATCGAGACCTCGCCAACGCCGCGTTCGTCTGCGCGAACGGCTCGGTACACGCGGTGTACCGGAAGCACTTCCTCCCGAATTACGGCGTGTTCGACGAGCACCGGTACTTCGCGCCGGGACGGGAGCTGCTGCTCCTCGCCTTCGGCGACGTGCTCGTCGGACCGACGATCTGCGAGGACGTGTGGCAGCCCGGCCCGCCCGCGACCGATCTCGCGCTCGCGGGAGCGACGCTGCTCCTGAACCTGTCGGCCTCGCCCTTCCACGTCGGCAAGGCCGAGGACCGGGAGGAGATGCTCGTCACCCGCGCCCGGGACAACGCGGCGTACGTCGCGTTCTGCAATCTCGTCGGCGGCCAGGACGAGCTCGTGTTCGACGGCCACTCGGTGGTGCTCGACGACGAGGGCGAGGTGGTCTCCCGCGCGCCGGGGTTCGAGGAGGCGCTGCTCGTCGTGGACGTCGATCCGAGCGAGGCCGTGGGCCGGCGCCTGCGGGACGTTCGCCGTCGCGAGCTCGAGCGCACGAGAGACGCGCCGCCTGTCGCGACGACGGTCTCGCTCCCTCCGCCACGGGCGGTCACGGAGCCGCGCGCCGGCTCGGTCACGCCGTTCGCTTCCGAGCTCGAGCAGATGCGCCGAGGGCTGGTGCTCGGGCTCGGCGACTACGTGTCGAAGAACGGGTTCCGTGATGTGGTGGTCGGGATCTCCGGCGGCATCGACTCGGCCCTGACGGCCGCGATCGCGACCGAGGCGCTCGGGCCGGAGCGGGTCCACACGGTCTCGATGCCGTCGCGCTTCTCGTCAGGCGCCACCCGGGACGACGCCCGCGAGGTGAGCGAGAACCTCGGTGTCGACTTCCGGGAGATCCCCATCGAGACGCTCGTCGGCGTGTACGACGAGGCGCTCGGCGGGCTCGAGGGGCTCGCCGCCGAGAACCTGCAGGCGCGCATCCGCGGAACCCTGCTGATGGCGCTCTCGAACACCCACGCGTGGCTCGTCCTCGCAACCGGCAACAAGTCGGAGATGGCGGTCGGCTACGCGACGATCTACGGCGACATGGTCGGCGGCTTCGCCGTGCTGAAGGACGTGTACAAGACCGACGTGTTCCGGCTCGCCCGCCACCTCAACGAGCAGGCGGGCCGAGAGCTCGTGCCGGTCTCGACGATCGAGCGCCCGCCGTCCGCCGAGCTGCGCGCCGACCAGCGGGACGACCAGTCGCTCCCGCCCTACGACGTCCTGGATCCCGTCCTGGAGGCGTACGTCGAGCTCGACCGCTCCCGGGAGGAGCTCGAGGCTCAGTTCGACCCTGCGGTCGTCGAGCGCGTGCTCGTGCTCGTCGACCACGCCGAGTACAAGCGCCGTCAGGCGGCGCCGGGGGTGAAGCTCCGACCACGCGCCTTCGGGCGCGACTGGCGGACGCCGATCACGAACCTGTGGCGCGGCTGAGTAACGCCCCTCGTCCTACCGCGTCATCTCCGCCAGCGCCTCCACCGTGCGCCAGTTCCGGACCGTGATCGTCGTCGGCAGGCGACGCTTCACGAGCGCCTCCATCAGCTTCGACTGCGACTGGCCGTTGGGCACGCTCACATAGAGCTCCCGCCCGTGCGCCGTCAGCTCGTCCGGCAGATACGGCCCGAGGTCGCCGAGCCCGAGCTGCCCGAGCTCGAGCTCGTCCGCCGTGAAGACGACGACGACCTTCGTCGGATCGGAGACCGGGTAGGGGTTCGCCTCGATCACCTTGGCGAGCTCCTTCGCCGTGCGCACGAGCACGGCGACCTCGTGCCCCGTTCGCTCCGTAATCGCCTTCGCGAGCCGGGGGGCAGGGTCGGCCTTCCCCTCCGGCGTGAACACGACGTTGCCGCTCTGCAGGTACGTCTCGACGTCCGTGTGGCCCAGCGACTCGACGATCGTGCGTAGCTCCGGCATCGAGATCCGCTTGTGCGGGCCGATGTTGATCCCGCGCAGCAGTGCGGCGACGCGCATCGCTCGAATCTACTCGGCCGCCGGCGGCGCCGGCGGGGCGAGCTGCTTGCAACACAGTGTCACAACGACGGCGTCCCGCGGGCGTCCTGGGGCAGCAGCTGGCGCAGCGCGCGGAACCAGCGCAGCCGCACGTCCCAGGGGACGGCTGCGTTCGCGGGCGAGGTCGAGGGCAGCACGAAGAGCGTCGTCTCGCCGAGTCGGCGTGCCTGGAGACCGAGCGCGGGCCGCTCTCCGAAGGCGCCGCGGTATGCCTCCTTCCCGACGAAGGCGATCGTCCGCGGACCGAGCTCCCCCGCGAGCCGCTCGAGCCGCTCCGCGCTCCCGGCGAAGTCCTGCGTGCGCAGGTCCGACGAGCCGCGCGTCGTCCTGAGCGCCGCGTTCGTCAGCCCGATCCCGTACGCGGGGAGCTCGTGCTGGTCGGCGGGCTCGAGGAGACGGGGCGTGAAGCCCGCGGCGTGGAGCAGGCGCCAGAAGTCGTTGCGCGGATTCGCGAAGTGCGCCCCTGCGGCCGCGGAGCGAACGCCCGGGTTGATGCCGCAGAACACGACGTCCAGGCCCGGGGCCAGGACGTCCGGGACGGCGCTCGTCAGGCCGCCTCGGGCTCGCGCTCGTCCAGCCGGGCCTCGAACGCGAGCCGAATGCGCTCGGTGAGAACCGCCGTCGACTCGGGCGCCTCCGCGTCCGGGCGCATCACCTTGACGGCGTCCTCCTCGCCCACCCAGCCGTAGCATCGGAGGTAGCACTCCTGCTCGTCCAACGGCCGCAACCGCTGCATGGGCCCCAACCGTACGAGACGGACCGGACGGCAGGGGGGATGCGTTCGTCTAGGGTCGTCTCGTGGCCACGCAGGCGAAGACCTTCGACTTCGCGGTCAGCCTCGACACGGGCTGGAACGCCACGAGCGACAGGGGCGGGCCCGTGCTCGCCCGCGAGGACATGAACGTCTGGACGCCCGAGCACCTGCTGCTGGCGTCGCTCGCGCGCTGCTCGTTGTCGAGCCTCCGCCACCACTGCCGGCGAGCGGGCATCGAGGCCGTCTCGAGCGCGTCGGCGCGCGGCACCGTCACGCGCCGCGAATCCGACGGCAGGTTCGCGTTCGTCGAGATCACGGTCGAGGCCGACGTGTCCCTGAGCCCGGAGCCCGACGAGGCGGCCGTCGGCGAGCTGCTCGGGAAGGCCGAGCGCGACTGCTTCGTCGGAGCGTCGCTGACGGCGGCGCCGACCTACGAATGGAGGGTTGCATGACCGACGGCACGGTGACCACGTCCGTCCTGGACGCCGACGCCGTTCGCGCCCGCTTCTCGGCGCTCGACCGGCCACTGGCGTTCTTCGACGGGCCGGGCGGCACGCAGTGTCCAGACGAGGTGATCGACGCGGTCGCCGACTACCTTCGCCGTGACAACGCCAACATCGGGGCGCCGTACGAGACGTCACGTCGCACGGACGCGCTCGTGGCGCACGCACACGAGCGGGCAGGGTCCTTCCTCGGCTGCGCGCCGGAGGAGGTCGCGTTCGGCCAGAGCATGACCGCGCTGAACTTCCTGCTCACGCGGGCGCTCGCGCGCGAGCTCGAGGCCGGGGACGAGGTGCTCGTCACGCGCCTCGACCACGACGCGAACGTCGCGCCGTGGCTGGCCCTCGCGGAGGACGCCGGCATCGTCGTGCACTTCGTCGACGTGCACGACGACCTGTCGCTCGACCTCGACGATCTCGCGGCGAAGCGCTCGGCCCGGACGAAGGTCGTCGCGTTCCCCGCCGCAGCGAACTCCGTCGGCACTCGTCCCGACGTCGCGCGGATCGTCGAGCTCGCGCACGAGGCGGGCGCGCTCGCCTGGGTCGACGCGGTCCACTACGGGCCGCACGGGCCGATCGACGTCTCGGCGTGGGGCTGCGACGTCCTCGTGTGCTCGCCGTACAAGTTCTTCGGACCGCACATGGGCATGGCGTTCGGCCGCGAAGAGGTGCTGCGGCGCTGGCGGCCCTACAAGGTTCGGCCCGCGGCGGACGAGCCGGTCGGGCGCCGCTTCGACCT
>DASSUT010000116.1:0-4163 GCA_035706725.1 Gaiella sp.
GCCCGTGATGCCTGCGGACGGCTTCTTGCTGTTCTTCACCTTGCCGCCTGCGAACTGCGCGAGCGCGATGTTCGCCCCTGCGGCAGCGACCTCGTACGCCCCGCCGAACGCGCCCTTGCAGTCGGTCACGACCGCGACTCGTACGACCCCGCCCGACGCGCCGAGTGCGGATGTCGCCAGCAAGGACATGCCGAGCGCGAGCGCGGCGAGCGGAAGCGCCAGCTTCCACCTGCCCACGTTCCGTCGACTCATCGTGTTGCCCTCCTTGTCGTCGTGTCTTCCACTGGTTCCGGCCACCTGAAGCAGACGCATGTCGGTCGTCCCGCGACCCCCTTTCCCTAGGCCCGCGACCCCGCCGAGCCCGCCGCGACGGCGGGCTCTCCGGTCCCGCCTCGGCCCCGTAAGCCGTTCCAGATCCGATCCCACAGCCCCATCAGCCCGTCGGGCGACGCGATCACGATCCCGAGGAATACGAGCCCGATCACGGTGTTGAAGCTCCCTCCGACGAGCCAGAGGCCGCCTTCGGGGATCCGGTTCGTCACCTCGTTCGAGATCCAGATGTAGGCGAAGGCCCCGAGCCAGGCGCCTTCGATCCGGGCCAGCCCTCCGATCACAGCGATGACGAGGAGCTGGAGGGTCGCCTGCAGGCCGATGTCCGACGGCGAGAGCTGTCCCGCCCACCAGGCGAAGAGCACGCCGGAGAGCCCGGCGATCAGCGAGCCGATCCCGAACGCGAGCGTGCGGTGCAGCGTCACGTTGTAGCCGAGCGACGCGAGCCGCACGGGCTCGTCGCGGATCCCCGCGAGCGCGATGCCGAATGGCGTGCGCACGAGGTAGCGGATCAGCACGTAGACGACGGCCGCGACCGTGAGGCTCACGTAGTAGAGCCGCTGCCGGTCGTTGACGACGTCGCCCATGAACCCCGGCGCGTAGCGGTCGATCCCGGCGATCGGCGAGAAGCCGCCGACCTGCGTCACCTGGCTGACGAACAGGAAGACGATCACCGAGTACGTGAGCGTCAGCATCAGGAAGTAGATCCCGAAGCTCCGGGAGGCGACCAGGCCGAAGAGGATCCCGATCGCGACCGTGAGGAGGATCGCGAGCACGACCGAGAGCGACGGGTCCCAGCCGAGGAGGAGCCCTTTCGACTCTCCGCCGCTGCGCTCGGTCACCATGTTCCCGAGCGCATAGCCCGCGACCCCCATGAGGCCCGCCTGCGCGAGCGAGATCATGCCGCCGTAGGCGGACAGGAAGACGAGGCTCGCGGCTCCGATGCCGAGGATGAAGGTCTGGGTCAGCACCGTGTCCATCCAGAACCCCGAGACGATCTGCGGGGCGAGGAGCACGAACACGAGGACGGCGACCCCGATCGCCCGCTCGACGGTCGCCTTCCGCTGGTACACGTTCACGCTGCCCTCCCGAACAGCCCCCGGGGCCGGAAGGCCAGCACGAGTGCCATCAGGACGAACGTGAGGACGGGCGAGTACTGGGTGCAACAGTCGGCGCCGGAGGTCGGCAGGTAGGCGGTGGAGAAGGCCGTCACGAGGCCGAAGAGCAGCGACCCCGCCACCGCGCCGACGAGTGACCCCATGCCGCCGATGATCACGACGACGAGCGAGTTCAGCAACCAGACGCCGTCCTGGCCCTGGGAGATGTTGCCCTGCGACGTTCCGACGGTCGCCCCGAGCGCCACGAGCCCTGCTCCGACCGCGAACGCGATCGCGAACGTCACCTGGATGTTGATCCCGAGCGCAGACGTCATCTGCCGGTCGTCCACCCCCGCGCGGATCACCATTCCGGTCCGCGTCCGGTAGAGCCAGAGCCAGAGCGCGACCCCGACCGCGACGCCGAGCGCGAGCATGACGAGCCGCGCGAGCGAGTACTGGACGCCCCAGACGTGCACGTCGACGAGGCGGTTCGTCCACCCCGGCCAACCGATCCCGACGGCATTCCCTCCGAACGCCTTGGTGCCCTCCGGGACGTGGCGGGGGAAGTGCGCGATCACCTGGTCGGCGACGATGATCGATACGGCGATCGTGATCAGCGCCTGGCGGAGGTCCTGGCCCTGGTTCCAGCGGAGCAGGAGCTGCTGGACGACGAGCCCGAAGAGCGCGATCGACCCCATCGCGACGAGGAGCGGGAGCACCCACTCCCACGTGTTGACGTCGCTGGGCTGCACCGAGAAGCCCTGGCCGGTCATCGACTGCTGGATCTCGTAGGCGATATAGCCGCCGAGGAGGTAGAACGAGCCGTGGGCCATGTTCACGACGCGCATGAGGCCGAAGATGAGCGAGAACCCGCTCGCGACGATGAAGAGCAGCCCCGCGAACGTGACCGCGTCGAGGAGCGTGTAGACGAACGCTCCCGGGTTGTCGACCGCCGAGCCGAAGTTCGTCGTGCGCCACGATCCCACGTCGACCACCGGGTCCGCGATCACGAGGACGTAGAGGAGCGCGAACAGCACGAGACCGGCCGCAACGACGCGCGGCGCTGTTCCCATGACTCCCCACGCGCGGATTCGCTCGGCCACCGGCCGGTCGAACGTACCAATCCCTCGCGACAGTTTCAACGGGGAATGCTCGATAATCGAAGATGCTTCGCCGCACGAGGGATGCTGCTTGACTGACCCGGAGGCGGCGCATAGCCTGGCCCGAGTCGACGAGGGAGGAACCGTGGCGAACACCTACAGGGCGGTCATCCCCTACGAGTCGCTCGACCCGCTGACCATCGGGGCGTCGGGTGACGAGAGCAAGGTCTCGCGGGAGTCGCTCGAGCTCGAGATCCCCGAGGAGAACCTGCTCGGGGCGATCTATCCGGCGGAGCCCGATCCCGTACCGGACGCGACGGAGGCCGCGCGGGCCGCGCTCGAGGCGCCCGTGTCGGGGCCGCGGTTCTCCGAGCTCCTGGGCTCTGCGCGCCGTGTCTGCGTGGTCATCGACAACCAGTTTCGCCCCACGCCGCAGTCGAAGCTGCTCCCGCCCGTGCTCGACGCGATCGAGGCCGCGGGGACGGAGGCCGTGGTCGTCTGCGCGAACGGCAAGGTGTTCCCGATGTCCGACTCGGACATCGAGCAGAAGATCGGCAAGGACAACCTCGCGCGCATGGAGAGCATGGGCATCGCCTTCCACCAGAACGATCCGCGGAACGAGGACCTCTACACGTACGTCGGCGTGTCCTCACGTGGGACGCCCGTCTGGTTGCACAAGGAGGTCGCCGCCTGCGACGTCAAGCTCACGATCGGGCAGGCGCAGTCGAACCACTGGGGTGCGGGCGGCGGTGGGAAGCTGATCCTCCCGGGGGTCACCTCGGACGAGACGATCGAGTCGAATCACTGCGCGTTCGTGCCGTCGCCGCAGACGCATTACGGCGCATATGCGGGGCCGATGCGCTCCGACATCGACGAGGTCGCGACGATGTGCGGTCTGAGCGCCACGATGAACGTCCTGCTCGACACGCACGGGCGGGTGATCGAGTGCATGTTCGGCTCGCACCCCGACGCGCACCGGAAGGCGATCGAGCGGTTCAACGAGATCTACGCCTACGAGCACCCGGGTGCGCAGGCGGACATCGCGATATGCGGCGTGTTCGCGCCCACGGATCACCTCTTCTTCCACACCGGGTGGGGCTGCATGTCGGCCGACTTCGTGCTCCGCGACGGCGGCACGATCATCTATTGCTCGCCCTCGCCGGGCGTCTCCACGGCGATCGGCGACTTCCCGGGGCTCGCGTTGATGGACCTCATGAAGCCGTACATGCCCGCGACGCCGGAGAACTACCAGCGTGTGCTCAAGGACATCCACGCCCGCGCGATCCAGATGTGGGCGGGCTGCATCTGGGTGCCGATCTACGAGGTCATGACGCGGAAGCACCTGAAGCTCGTCACCCTGGAGGAGAACCTCGAGATGGCGGCCGACATCGGCATGGACGCGACGACGTCACTCGACGACGCGTTCGCGGAAGCGCTCGAGCGCCACGGTCCCGAGGCGAAGGTCATCGTGCTCCCGTACGCGCGCTACCAGCTTCCGGCGAACATGGTGCGGATGGAGGCCGAGGCTCTGCGCTACCCGGAAGAGGTGCCTGCCTGACGCAGCGCTTCGTCCCGGGCCTCGAGGCGCGTGGGACGTCGGCGGGGCCGCCGGCCTCGCGGGAGATCAGGGGCTCGA
>DASSUT010000117.1:0-10958 GCA_035706725.1 Gaiella sp.
GCTCCGCCCCGAAGAGATCACGTCCATCCTCAAGCAGCGGATCGAGGAGTACGACGTCGAGACCGACCTGTCCGAGGTCGGGACCGTGCTCCAGGTCGGTGACGGCATCGCCCGCGTCTACGGGCTCGAGAACTGCGTCGCGCTCGAGCGGCTCGAGTTCGAGCACGGCGTCGTCGGGATCGCGTTCAACCTCGAGGAGGACAACGTCGGGGTCGCGCTGTTCGGCGAGTGGCAGCACGTGAAGGAGGGCGAGCCCGTCCGCCGCACCGGAGAGATCATGAGCGTGCCGGTCGGCGAAGGCCTGCTCGGGCGCGTCGTCGACCCGCTCGGCAACCCGCTCGATGGCCAGGGACCGATCGAGGCGAGCGAGCACCGGCCGCTCGAGTTCAAGGCGCCGGGCGTCATCCAGCGGCAGCCGGTGCACGAGCCCCTGCAGACCGGTCTCAAGGCGATCGACTCGATGATCCCGATCGGCCGCGGGCAGCGCGAGCTGATCATCGGCGACCGCGGCACCGGGAAGACCGCGATCGGCATCGACGCGATCATCAACCAGCGCGGCGGCGACGTGATCTGCATCTACGTGGCGGTCGGGCAGAAGGCGTCCACGGTCGCGCAGGTCGTGGAGCGGCTCCGCGACGCCGGCGCGATGGAGTACACGATCGTAATCTCGGCGCCTGCCCAGGAGGCCGCGCCGATCAAGTGGATGGCGCCGTTCGCGGGCGCCGCGATGGGCGAGCACTTCCTGTTCGCCGGGAAGCACGCGCTCGTGATCTACGACGACCTCACGAAGCACGCGGACGCGTACCGCCAGCTCTCGCTGCTCCTGCGCCGGCCGCCGGGTCGCGAGGCATTCCCCGGCGACGTCTTCTACCTCCACTCGCGTCTGCTCGAGCGCGCCTGCAAGCTCTCCGACGAGCTGGGCGGCGGCTCGCTCACCGCGCTCCCCGTGATCGAGACGCAGGCGGGCGACGTCGCCGCGTACATCCCGACGAACGTGATCTCGATCACCGACGGCCAGATCTTCCTCGAGTCGAGCCTCTTCTACTCGGGCATCCGCCCGGCGATCAACGTCGGTATCTCGGTCTCCCGGGTCGGTGGGAACGCGCAGACGAAGGCGATGAAGAAGGTCGCCGGCCGCCTGCGCCTCGACCTCGCCCAGTATCGGGAGCTCGAGGCGTTCGCGCAGTTCGGCTCCGAGCTGGACGCGGCCACGCAGCAGTCGCTCGCGCGCGGTGAGCGGATGGTGGCGACGCTCAACCAGCCGCAGTACCAGCCCTGGCCGATCGAGGAGCAGGTCGTCGCGATCTACGCGGGCATCCACGGGTGGCTCGACCACGTGCCCGTCCCGCAGGTGCCGCGGTTCCAGGAGGAGCTCCGCGAGACCCTCCGCGCGGAGGGGTCGATCTACCAGGCGATCCTCGAGAGCGGCGACCTCGCGGACGAGACCGCCGCCAAGCTCGACGAGGCGCTCGAGCGGTTCAGGCAGTCGTTCAACGTGGAGGAGGAGGTCGGGCTCGTCTAGGCACTTTCGCTTCGCGAAAGTGCCAGACAACCCCTGAGCTGCGATGGCCTCCGTTCAAGACTTCAAGCGCCGGATCCGCTCCGTCCGGAACACGCGGAAGATCACGCGCGCGCTCGAGCTCGTCGCTGCCGCGAAGCTGCGCCGCGCCCAGACGCGCATCGAGGCGATGCGACCGTACGCCGACACGATGCGCGAGCTGATCTCCGGCGTGGGACGGGCTGCGACGGGATCGGGTCAGCGGATGCCGCTCCTGCAACAGCGACCGGAGACGGGCTCGACGCTGATCGTCGCCCTCACGGGCGACCGTGGGCTCGCGGGCGCGTTCAACGCGCAGGTCACGCGCCGCGCGTTCGCGCTCGAGCGGGCGCTCCAGGCCGAGGGGCAGACGGTGCGGTGGCTCGCGGTCGGCAAGAAGGGCCGCTCCACGCTCACGTTCCGGCGCCGCAGCCTGGACGGGGAGTTCGTCGGGTTCGCCGACGCGCCGACGTACGAGAACGCCCAGGCGATCGCGCACCGCTCCGCCCAGCTCTTCGTCGAGGGCGAGGTCGACAAGGTCGTGCTCGTGTACAACACGTTCGTCTCCGCGCTGACGCAGACCGTGACCGAGCAGGAGATCCTCCCGATCTCGGCCGACGTGCTCGAGACGGACGAGGAGGAGCGGCGCGAGGACACGATGCGCGGCGACTTCATCTTCGAGCCCGAGCCCGAGGAGATCCTCGAGCGGCTCCTGCCCGTGTACCTCGAGACGCAGGTCTACCGGGCGCTGCTCGAGTCCGCCGCGTCGTTCCAGGGCGCGCAGATGACCGCGATGCGGAACGCGTCGAAGAACGCCGGTGAGCTGATCGACCGCTACACGCTCCAGATGAACCGCGCCCGCCAGGCCGAGATCACCCAGGAGATCCTGGAGGTCGTGGCCGGCGCGGATGCGTTGGCGTAACGGCCTACAGGTGTCCGACTTCAGTCGGACACCGCCGAGCGCGTCCGCGGAAGGCGGACATCTTTTCCTAACAACTTTCGTCCGAAGACGTACAAAGAAGGTACGTGGCCGACTTTCAACCAGACGGGCGGCCCGCGGATACCATCGTGACGGTGGAGCGGGCGCTCGCGGACGAGAACAGGGAGATGGAGGCCGAGCGCGTCGCGCGTGCCGGCGAGCTCGCGAGCCGGTTCCTCGACAACATCGAGACCGTCGTCTACGGCAAGCGGGAGGAGATCAAGCTCGTCCTCACCGCGCTCATCTGCGACGGGCACGTGCTGCTCGAGGACGTGCCGGGCACCGCGAAGACCATGCTCGCCCGCGCGTTCGCGGGCAGCATCGAAGGAGCGACCACGTCACGGATCCAGTGCACGCCCGACCTGCAGCCGACCGACGTCACCGGGCTCGCGATCTTCGACCAGCGCAGCCGCGACTTCGAGTTCAGGCCCGGCCCGATCTTCACGAACGTCGTGCTCGTGGACGAGATCAACCGCGCGACCCCGAAGACGCAGTCCGCACTGCTCGAGGCGATGGCCGAGCGGCAGGTCACGGTGGACGGCGTCACCCGGGAGGTGCCGTACCCGTTTCTCCTGCTCGCGACGGAGAACCCGATCGAGTACGAGGGCACGTTCCCGCTCCCGGAGGCGCAGCTCGACCGCTTCTTCCTGCGCACTGCGCTCGGCTACCCGGGCGTCGAGGACGAGTTGCGCATCATCGAGCAGCAGCGCTTCAACCATCCCCTCGAGAGCCTCGAGCCGATCGTCGGGCTCGACGACATCCAGGACCTCCGGTCCGCAGCGCAGCAGGTGTACGTGGACGACGTGCTCCACCGCTGGCTCGTCCAACTCGTTCGGGCGACACGGGAGCGGGAGTCGGTCGTGATCGGCAGCTCCGTGCGCGGAAGCCTCGCGCTCGAGCGCGCGGCCAGGGCGTGGGCGCTCCTGCACGGACGCGGCTTCGTGGTCCCGGAGGACATCGAGCATCTGTTCTCGCCGGTGCTCGCGCACCGTGTCGTGTTCACGCCGAGCTTCGTCGCGCACGCGCGGGCGTCCGGCTGGGAAGCTGCGATCGACGAGTTCCGCCGCACGTGCTTCACGGCGGCGCCGCGTCCGGGCTCGGAGGCGGACCCGCTCTTCGAGCAGCCCCAGCCGGCGTAGGGCTCCTTCGCCATGGCCAACGCCCGGCCGACCTTCACTTTCGTCCCGCGGCGGCGGGTGATCGGGCTTTCGTTCGGGACCATGCGGAGCCTGCACCGCGGCGCGGGGACTGACATCGCCGGCTCGCGTCCGTACCGCCGCGGCGACTCGATGGACGTCATCGACTGGGCCGCCTCGGCCCGGCTCTCGACCGCCCGCGGTACGGACGAGTTCCTCGTCCGGGAGCGGTTCGCCGAGGAGGCGCCCAAGATCATCCTCGTCTGCGACCGGCGCCCGAGCATGGCGCACTTCGCGCCGCCGCTGCCGTGGCTCGACAAGCCGGCGGCCATGCGCCAGGTCGTCGAGCTCGTGCTCGCGAGCGCGGGCGCGTCCGGCGGCTACGTCGGCTATCTGGACTTCGCGGACGGCGAGGCGCACTGGCGGCAACCGAAGGGTGAGCGGAAGCTGCTCGAGATCCGCGATCAGCGACTCGAGTCCTCGGAGTTCGGGAGCCCGCCCGACTGGCTCGAGCGCTCGATCGCCCATCTGGCGGAGCGCCGACGCGCAGCGAGCGCCGGGACGTTCGTGTTCGTCCTCTCCGACTTCATCCCCGCGCCTCCGCAGGATCTCTGGTTGACCGCCGGCGCGCACCGCTGGGACGTCGTCCCGGTCGTGATCCAGGACCCGACCTGGGAGCAGAGCTTCCCCGACGTGAGCGGTCTCGTGCTGCCGCTGCGCGACGCGACCACGGGTCGTCTTTCGCCGGTCCGGCTGACGAGCGGGGAGGTCGAGGCGCGACGCGCCGCGAACGAGGAGCGGACCAGCGCGTTGCTCGAGACGTTCCGGGCGGTCGACGTGGACCCCGTGCTGATCTCGTCGAGCGACCCGGCCGCCGTGCTCGCCGAGTTCCTCGTCTGGGCGGACCTGCGGCGGACACGACGCGTGGTAGGGGCGTGAAAGGACGCCGCGACGGTCTCCTCGCGGGCCTCGGCTTCGCCGCGCTCGCGGCCGCCGGGGCGGCCCTCGTCATCCTGCTCTGGAGCGGCGGAGGGACGCCGGGGCCCGAGCCGAAGGTCTCGAGCCCAGCGGGGATCGACGCGTATGCGGACCTCGACCGGTACAAGGTGCACTTCGGCGACACGGTCACCGCGCGCGTCGAGGTCACGGTCGACCGTTCGCGGGTCGACCCCGACTCGGTTCGTGTGAACACCGATTTCACGCCGTGGAAGCCGGCGGGCGCTCCCCACGAGCTTCGGCGGGACGGCAAGTCGACGACGTACCTCGAGACGAGTTACACGCTCCGGTGTCTCGAGAGCTTCTGCACGACCCCGGAGGCAGCCGACACGCAGAGCTTCCGCGCCGCGCGGGTGAGCTACACCACGCTCGGCGACGGCGCCGGCTCGAAGGCTGCGCACACGCTACGGGCGGCATGGCCGGAGCTGCTCGTGACGGCGCGATATGCCCCCCCGAACGCGGGAGGGGCGTCGTCGCAGCCGGCGACCCGGTGGCAGGCGAACCTCGTGTCACTGCCCGCTGCGACGTACCGGCTCAGCCCGTGGCTGATCTTTGCGCTGCTCCTCGGCGGTGCGGTGCTGCTCGCCGCGGTCCCCGTGGCGCTCGTCCTCCGCCGCCGGCGCCGATCGGCGCAGGCCGACGCCGAGGCTCCGGCAGCACGCAGGGGCCCCGTGCTCACCGCGCTCGAGTACGCCCTCACGCTGCTCGAGGACCCGGCTCGCGTGAACGGCTCGGGCGACCAGCGTCGCGCGCTCGAGCTCGTGGCGGACGGGCTCGTCGACCGCGGCGACGGCGCCCTCGCCCGCGTCGCACGGACGCTCGCCTGGTCCCGCCCGGTGCCGGGGATCGACGAGACCCGCGCACTCGCGCGGAGGGCGCGCGCGGCGTTCGGGAGGGAGGGGCATGCGGCTCCTGCCTCGTAGCGCGGCGATCGACAGCCACGACGTCGGCCCCTTGCGTCGGGTCGTGTTGCGGACGCGGCTCGTCCGCGCGATCCTCGTCGTCGCCGCTGTCGCGCTGCTCGCGGGCGCGGCGGCCTCGGCGCGCGGCCTCGACAAGACGTCGTCCACGAGCCTGCCCCGCGCCTCCGGGATCGTCGTGATCGACCTGTCGCTCAGCATCGGCCCGAAGGACTACACGATCATCCGGAGCACGCTCCAACGCCTCGTCGACGCGGACGCGTCGCTCGGCGTCGTGATGTTCTCGGACGTCCCGTACGAGATGCTGCCGCCGGGGTCGCCGGCCTCCGAGCTGCGGCCGATCCTCCGCCTTCTCGTCCCGCACAAGGCGACGAAGAACGACCCCGGGCTGCCCTCGAACCCCTGGTCACAGAGCTTCTCGGCCGGCACCCGCATCTCGTCGGCGCTCCAGCTCGCGGGCAGCCTGTTCGCCCGCGACGGCATCCGGCACGGGACGATCCTGCTGCTCAGCGATCTCGTGACAGCGCCCGAGGACGTGCCGCGCCTCGCACGGACGCTGCAGAGCCTGCAGGACGCCTCGATCGACGTGAAGGTCGTGCCGCTGTCGCCGCTCCGCGACGGGCGGACGATCTTCGAGGGCCTCCTCGGCAAGCAGGCGTTGATCCCGCCCTCGCGCGTCGCGAGCTCCGAGCCGCTGCCGACGGGCAGCTCGTCCGGGCTGCCGGTGGCGCTCCTCGTGCTCGGCGCACTCGTCCTCGTCGTGCTCGCGCTCCACGAACGATTCGGCGGACGCCTCGGTCTGCCGCAGCCCGAAGGGAGGCCCGCGTGAAGGACCCGCGTGTCAGACGTGCACTGTTCGTCGCCGGCATCGCCGGCTGCCTCGTGCTCTCGGCCCTGCTCGTCGTGCTCGCGGTCGACGTCCTCCGCTCGCGCGACGCCCTCGCCTCGGGCGACAGCCGCTACGTAACCGCCCCCCGCGCGGGAGGCCTCTGGACGGGCGGGAGCCTCGGGGCGGCGACGATCAGCCGCGACGTGCTCGGCGTGGACGACGACGTCGAGTTCCGCGAGGCCGTGCGCGCACTGAGGCTCTCCCAGCGAGACAAGCCCACGGACTCGAGCCCGGGTGCCGTGCTGCGCCGGGCGAAGGCGCAAAAGCTCCTGCAGAACGTGGCCGAGAAGGACGGCGATCCCGTCCGGCGCTCCCGGGCGATGAGCCTGCTCAGCGTGCTGCTGCTCTCGACCCCCTCCGCCGACCAGGACGAGCGTGCGGCGGTCCAGCGCGCCGCGCTCGCGAACCTCCAGAAGGCGATCGCGCTCGATCCCGCGAACAACGAGGCCAAGTACAACCTCGAGGTCGTCCTGCGCCGGCGTGCCGGCGTGCAGACCGTGCAGGGCGGCCCGACGCCCAACCCGTCGGCCGGCCAGGGCGCCTCCCGCGGCGCCGCCACCGGCCCACCCGGCAAGGGCTACTGAACGGAGCGCGCCCGGATGCTGCTCGTCACGCTCGAGTTTCTGAGCCCCCGCGGGGCGCTGCTCGCACTCCTCGTGCTGCTCCCCTTGGCGGCGTTCCTCGCGGTCTCGCGGCGCGCGACGCGGGTGCGCTCGGCACTCGGCGTCCCCGAGCTCGACGACACCGCGCGGTTCGTGCCCCTCGCGGCGGTGGTGGCGGTCGGCGTGCTGCTCGGGCTCGCCGCTGCGCAGCCGCTCGTGCAGCGCACCTCGGAGCGCAAGGTGCGCTCGGACGCCGAGGCGTACGTGGTGTTGGACGTCTCGCGCTCGATGCTCGCCCGGCAGGGGCTCCGGGGGACGATGCGCATCGAGCGCGCGAAGGCCGAGGCCGAGCGTCTGCGCGCGTCGCTCCCCAACGTGCGCGTCGGGGTCGCGTCCCTCACGAACCGGGTGCTGCCCCACCTGTTCCCGAGCGCCGACGAGGACGTCTTCCGGGCGACGCTCCAGAAGGCGGTCGGCGTCGACCGGCCCGCGCCGGGGACGGGTTTCATCATCGCTCCCGGTCAGGTCGGGTCACGGAACACGACCTCGTTCACCGCGCTGGCCGGGCTGGGCACGCAGGGGTTCTTCTCGCCGGAGGCGAAGCATCGGGTCGTGATCGTGCTCACCGACGGGGAGAGCCCTGAGGTGGGCGCCGGGAGGGTGGGCGCGAGCTTCCGCCGCGCGGGGATCGACGCGGTCTTCGTGCGGTTCTGGGGCGCGAGGGAGCGGGTCTACACGAACGGCTCGGCCGAGCCCCAGTACCGGCCGCAACCGGAGTCGCGCGCGATCCTCGCGTCGCTCGCGGGGGCAACCCGTGGACGGGCGTTCGACGAGGGCGACGCCGCGGCCGTCGAGCGGCAGGTGCACGCGGACGTCGGCACCGGCCCCGCGCAGGCCGTCCAGGCCGACCGCGGGAGCCGCCTGGCGCTCGCGCCGTACCTCGCCCTGGTCGCATTCCTGCCGCTCGGCCTCCTGCTCTGGCGCAGGGACCGCTAGCGAGAGCTCACTTCGCCAGGCGAAGGGCCTCGACGGCGGGGCTGTCCTCGAGCTGGGGGACGATGCAGCCGCCGATCGCGTAGAGCTTGCCCCCGGCGGCGTAGAGCGCGAGCGCGTGGCGCGGAACCTCGAGGCTCGGCCCGCGCGTCCAGCGCCGCGTCGCGGCGTCGTAGACGAAGTACTTCGACTCGAGCACGGCGTGGAGCTTGTTGCCGACCGCGACCACGCCGAGCAGGTCCATCGGGGCGGGAAGCGAGGGGCCGGCGCGCCAGGCGTCGCGCTTGGGGTCGTAGATCCAGACGTGCCGGACGATCTCCTGGCTCGGGAGCCGGCCGCCGAGCACCCAGATCTCGCCCTTGAAGACGGTCGCGGCCATCGCGTGCAGCGGCTCCGGCAGCGGCGCCACCTCCGACCACGTCTCGCGCGCGTTGTCGTACGCGTACACCGTCTTCACGGGGTTGACGGGGTCGAGTCCGCCGATCGCGTAGACGCGGTTGCCGAGGCCGACCGCGGCGAGGTTCGTGCGCGGCGTGGGGAGCGGGGCGATCGTCCGCCAGGCAGGCTTGCGGACGTCGTAGGTGAACACCTGGCGGCCGTCGACCTCGGGGGAGTTCCCGCCGATCACGAAGAACGTCGACCCGAGCCGTGCGCCCGCACCGGCGCTGAACTCGTCGGGAAGCGGGCTCAGCGAGCTCCAGTTCTGCGTCTTCGGATCGAAGCGCTCGAAGAGGTCGAGCGGCTTCCCGCTGTTGCCGACCATCCCCGCCGCCACGTAGATCTTCCCGCCGATCTCCGCGGACGCCGTGTAGCTGCGCCGGTGGGGCATGGGCGGAGCCCAGGTCCAGACGGGACGGACCTTCGCGTGGGACTCTCCCGAGCCCGTCCGGGCGAGGATGCCGGCGGCGGCCACCGCAAGAAGAAGTGCCAGGGCACCGGCGACCGCGAACGCGACGCCGCGGCGGCGCGCGCCGTCCCGGCTCTCAGATCGACTCGGCGAGCGCATGCTTGTGCTTGCGACGCTCTTCCTTGCGCTCGCGCATGCGATGTGGGTCGGGCACCGGCACCGCGGCGAGCAGGGCCTTCGTGTACTCGTCGCGCGGACGATCGTAGACCTGCTCCGCCGGGCCCTGCTCCACGATCTTGCCCTGGTTCATCACCGCGATGTCGTCGCTCATCGTCCGCACCACCGCGAGGTCGTGCGCGACGAAGAGGTACGCGAGCCCGAACTCCGTCTGCAGGTCCTTGAGCAGGTTCAGGATCTGCGCCTGGATCGACACGTCGAGCGCCGACACGGGCTCGTCGCAGACGATCAGCCGCGGATTCAGCGCGAGCGCGCGTGCGATCCCGATCCGCTGCCGCTGCCCGCCGGAGAACTCGTGGGGGTACCGGTTCACGAAGTCGGGGTTGAACCCGACGACCTCGAGCAGCTCCTCGACGGTCTTGCGACGCCGGGCGCGGTTTCCGACCTTGTGGACCAGGAGCGGCTCGGCCACGATGTTGCCCACCGTCATCCGAGGGTTGAGCGACGCGTACGGGTCCTGGAACACGATCTGCATCTCGCGGCGCATGCGCCGTAGGTCGGTCTTCTTCATGGTGGTCAGCTCGTCGCCCAGGAACTTGACCGACCCCGCGGTGGGCTTGAGCAGCTGGAGCACGCAGTACCCGGTCGTCGACTTGCCCGAGCCGGACTCCCCGACGAGCCCGAGCGTCTGACCGGGGTAGATCTGGAACGAGACGTCGTCGACCGCCTTGACATGGTCGACCGTGCGGTCGAAGAGCACGCCCTTCTTGATCGGGAACCACTTCTTGAGGTTCTCGACGACGAGGAGGGGCTCGCCCTTGCCGGCGGTGCTGCTCGGGACGGGGGCCGGGGCCGGGGCCGGCTGGTCGACCGTGCTCATCGCGCCCCCACGGGCTCGGCGGATCGCTCGGACGCCGGGTGCTGGGAGCGGACCCAGTGGCCGGGGCGAATCTCGCGCAACTCGGGCGCCACGGTCGAGCAGCTGTCGATGCCCGCGTACTTGCAGCGCGCCGCGAAGCGACACGCCTCGGGCGGCGCCAGGAGGTCGGGCGGGCGACCCGGAATGGTCGACAGCCTGCCGTGTCGCGGGTCCTTGTCCTCGATGTCGGGCAGCGAGCCGAGGAGGGCCTCGGTGTACGGATGCTCCGGCCGGTCGAAGACGTCCGTGACCGATGCCTGCTCGACGACCTGGCCGGCGTACATGACCAGCACTTCCTCGGCGGTCTCGGCGATCACGCCCATGTTGTGCGAGATGATGATCATCGTCATCCCGTGCTCGCGGCGGAGCTCGTCGAGGAGCTCCAGCACGCCGGCCTGAACGGTCACGTCGAGCGCGGTCGTCGGCTCGTCCGCGATCAGGAGCTTCGGGTTGCACGAGAGCGCGATCGCGATCATCACGCGCTGCCGCATGCCGCCCGAGAAGCGGTGCGGATAGTCCTTGAGACGACGTGCCGCGTCGGGGATGTGCACCTCCTCGAGGAGCTCGATCGCCCGCTTGCGCGCATCGGCCTTGGAGAGCCCGAGGTGCCGGCGCAGCGTCTCCGTGATCTGCGTGCCGATCGTCAGCGTCGGGTTCAGCGACGTCATGGGGTCCTGGAAGATCATCGCGATCTGCTTGCCGCGGATGTCCTCGAGCTCCTTCTCGGGCAACGTGGTGAGGTTGCGGCCGTCGAAGTGGATCGAGCCCGAGACGATACGGCCCGGCGACTGCACGAGACCCATGATCGAGAGCGACGTGACGGACTTTCCGCAGCCGGACTCGCCCACGATCCCGAGCACGGAGCCCTCCTCGACCTCGAACGAGACGCCGTCGACGGCATGCACCTCGCCCTCGCGGGTCTTGAAGTACGTGCGGAGATCCTCGACTTCGAGCAGCGCCAAC
>DASSUT010000118.1:0-2866 GCA_035706725.1 Gaiella sp.
CGCTCGTCGTGCTGCCGCCGCCCGGCCGGAGCGAGAACGACCGCTACCCGATCGCGGTCACGCCCGGCCCGCGGGGCGTCCTCACCTCCGACTCGACGCGGATCGACGGCCTCGTGTCGCTCGCCGACGTGGCGCAGGGGAAGCTCGAGGTGGTCGCGGTCGCCGACCCGGTCGCGACGCTCGAGCGGCTCCAGCACCGCATCGAGCGGAACGACAGCATCCGGCTGCCGCTTACGGTGCTCGTCGGCGGCATCGCGTACGTCTTGTCGCTCTTCGTCCCGAGACTCGCCCCGCGGGTGTTCCTCGTCGCGCTGGCGGCGAACCTGTGGCTCGCGGGCTGGTGGGTCGTCGCGCTCGTCGCGCTCGCGGGGGTCGTGCTGCCGCTCGCGCTCGCATGCACGGCAGTGCTTGCCGCCTACCTTCTCGTGCTCGGCCTCGACCCGGAGGCCGTGGCGCTCTCGGTGTTCGGCCCCTCGCAGGCGGGGCGCTTCTACGGCGTCTCGAACCTCCTCGAGACCATGCTGCTCGTCCCGGCCCTGCTGGGTGCGGCCCGCGCCCGACGGGCGGCGCCCGCGGTCGGGGCGCTCGCGGTCGTCACGGTCGCAGGAAGCCGGTTCGGAGCCGACGGCGGAGGCCTCGTGGTGCTGCTCGCTGCATACGCGACACTCGCGCTGCGGAGCGTCGGCGCGCGGCTCGGCGCCGCGCGCGTGGCGCTCGCCGCGGCGGCCGTCGTCGCGGTGGGGGCGCTCCTCGTGGGAATCGACGCCGCGCTCGGCGGGTCGAGCCACGTCACGCGGGCCGTCGGGGACGGGCCCGGAGCCCTGTTCGGCGACATCGCCGACCGGCTCGAGATCTCGGCGCGCCGGACGTTCGCGGGGGGCGGTCCCGCGTTCGCGGCGCTCGCGTCGCTCGTCGTACTCGTGTTCGTCGCGACGCGCCGCCCGCGCGGACCGCTCACCGACGCGTTCCTCGTCGCGATCCTCGTCTCGCTGCTCGTGAACGACACGCCCGGCGACGTGCTCGGTATCGGCGCCGCCGCGGCGTTCACGCTCTGGCGGTTCGAGCGCACCTCGCACGACGCGCCGAGACAGCGGGATAGACTGCGCGCGATGCGCCGCCCCGCAGCCCTCGCCGCCCTCGCTCTCGTCGCGCTCGCCCTCGGCGTCGCGGCGGCCGGCTGCAGCGAGGGAGAGGTGACCGCGACGCCCAACACGGTCGAGGGGACGCTGCCGGAGCAAACCACGGGCGGCGAGAACGCCGACCTTCCCGCCCTGAAGCTCAAGGGCGACGCGAACGCCGGCAAGCAGGTGTTCGAGAGCGCGGGCTGCACCGCGTGCCACACGCTCTCCGCCGCGGGCTCGACCGGCACGGTCGGCCCGAACCTCGACCAAGCGAAGCCGTCGTTCGAGCTCGTCGTCCAGCGGGTCACGCTCGGCCAGGGCGGCATGCCGTCCTTCAAGGACCAGCTCCAGCCGCAGCAGATCGCGGACGTCGCGGAGTTCGTCTCGAGCTCGGCGGGAGGCTGATCCACCCGGAAGCGCTGCCGCGCGTCGTCGAGGCGTTTGCGTGCGACCTCGACGGAACGCTCCTCGGACGCGACGCCGTCCTGCGCCCCCGTCTACGCGCGGCGATCACACGCGCGCAGGAAGCCGGGGTCCCGGTCCTCGTCGCGACCGGACGGATGTTCCGTTCGGTCGCTCCGTACCTCGAGGAGACCGGAATCGACCAGCCCGTGGTCTGCTACCAGGGCGCGGCCGTCGTCGACCCGGGGTCGGGCGAGTTCCTGCTCCACGTCCCGCTCGCGCTCGACGTCGCCCGTGAGGCGATCGCGGTGCTGGCCGACCTCGGACTCTCGCCGAACGTCTACGTCGACGACCGGCTCTTCGTCGCCCGCGAGACCGAGTACACGCGCGCCTACTCGGTGTTCCAGCGCCTGCCCGTGGCGGAGGTCGGCGATCTCCTCGCGTGGCTCGACCGTCCGCCGACGAAGCTCGTCCAGGTCGCCGACCCACCCGTGCTCGCCGAGATCCGACCCGGGCTCGAGGAGCGCTTCGACGGTCGGATGTTCGTCACGACGTCGCTGCCCTACATGCTCGAGCTGGGCAACCCGTCCGTGACGAAGGGGTCGGGCATCGCGTTCGCCGCCGCACAGCTCGGGATCGAGCTCGAGCACGTGATCGCGTTCGGCGACGGGGAGAACGACGTCGAGCTGCTCGAGGCTGCGGGGCTCGGGGTTGCGATCGAGACCGGCCATCCGCGCCTGCTCGCGATCGCTGACGCGACGTGCGCGGGTCCCGACGAGGACGGCGTCGCGGGCGTGATCGAGGCCGTCCTAGACTCTCTGGCGTGATCGACCTCAAGGCGGCCCGTGCCGATCCCGACGCGCTCCGCGCCGCTCTCGCACGCAAGGGCGCCGCGGAGGCGTTCGACCGGCTGCTCGAGGCGGACGCCCGGTGGCGCGCCCTGATCCCCCGCGTGGACGAGCTCCGCTCGCAGACGAAGCTCGCGGGGAAGCCGACGCCCGAGCAGCGCGAGGAGCTCCAGCAGGCGAAGACGGAGTTGAAGCAGGCCGAGGACGCCCTCGCCGCCGCCGAGGCAGAGCGCGACGCCGCGCTGCTCGACGTGCCGAACCCGCCGGACGCCGACGCGCCCGACGGCGACACGGAGGACGACGCGGTCGAGCTCCGCCGCATCGGCGAGCCGCGCGAGGGAGAGGCACGGGAGGCGGCGGAGATCGGCCGTTTCGAGCTCGAACGGGCCGCACGGCTCTCGGGCTCGCGGTTCGGGTACATGGTCGGCGACACCGCGCTCCTCGCGCTCGCGCTGTACCGCTACGCGATCGACCACGTCGCCCGGGCCGGCTTCA
>DASSUT010000119.1:0-4407 GCA_035706725.1 Gaiella sp.
GCCGACACGACGCCCGCGCGTCGTCCGCCGGGCACGCTCTGCGCGACGATGTAGAGCACGGCCGGCCCCGGGACGACTGCGAGCACGAGCGAGGCGCCCGCGAAGACGGCGAGCGATCCGGCGTCGGGGATCACCGGTTCAGCTCCCAGACCATCCGCAGCCCCTCGAGCGTGAGGAACGGCTCCACGTGCGCGATGACGGCCGAGTGCGGCGCGACGAGCTCCGCGAGCCCGCCGGTCGCGACGACGGGGGCGTCGGGCGCACCGAGCTCGCCGCGGATCGCCGCCGCGACCCCATCCACCTGCCCCGCGAACCCGTACACGAGCCCCGACTGCAAGCCGGCGACCGTCGTCTTCCCCACCACGCTCGGCGGCTCGACGTACTCCACCCGGACGAGCCGCGCGGCGCGCGCGAACAGCGCATCCATCGACGTCTCGATCCCGGGCGCGAGCACGCCGCCGACGTATTCCCCCGCGGGCGAGACCACGTCGAAGTTCGTCGAGGTGCCGAAGTCCACGACGATCACGGGAGCGCCGAACCGCGCCTTGGCCGCGACCGCGTTCACGATCCGGTCGGGGCCCACCTCGCGCGGGTCGTCGTAGCGGATCGGAATCCCGGTGCGGATCCCCGGACCGACCGCGAGGAGCGACGCGTGCGCCCACCGTTCAGCGAGCCGCTCCCACTCGCGCAGGAGGATCGGCACGGTGGTCGAGAGGCAGATCGCGTCGACGGCGTCGGGGTCGAGCAGCCCGCCGAGGAGGACGGTCAACTCGTCGCCGGTCCGCGTCACGTCGGTGGCGAGCCGCCAGTGGTCGGCGAGCCGCTCGCCGTCGTACAGGCCGAGGACGGTCTGGGTGTTACCGACGTCGACCGCGAGCAGCACGGCGCGAGCCTAGACGACCGGCGTGACCGTCAGAAGCTGTCGTCTTCGTCGTCCGTGCGGCGCGACTCGCCCAGCCGCTCGGCGAGCGCCTCGGCCGTGAGGCGCGGCTCGTCGTCCTCGCCGCGGAGCTCCTCGATCGTGACGTCGCCCGAGGTGTAGACCTCGGCGCGCGGGATGATCCGCGTGGGCCGGTTCTTGTCCCACACCCATACGTCCTCCATCTGGGCGTGGAAGAACGGGTAGCTCGCCTGAGGCACGACCTTGAGGTCGAGCGTGTTGCACAGGTAGGTGGCGTCCTGGGTGAGGACGCAGTACCGGAAGAGCGGGAAGACCGCCGTGTACTCGCGCTTCAGCTGCAGCTCGAGCTCGGCCTCGAACTCGTCGAGCTCGTCGAGATGGCTCATGCCGGGAGTGTAGACCCCGCGGAAGGCGCTCAGCCCGCCTCGTCCTCGGCGAGGGCGGCGAGGAGCTCGCGTACGGCGCCGCGGCCCGGCACGACGGCTTCCGGTTCGAGCTCGGCGAGCGGCTCGAGTACGAAGCGCCGCTCGTGGAGGCGCGGATGCGGCACGACGAGGTCGGGCTCGTCCACGACCGCGTCGCCGTAGAGGAGCAGGTCCAGGTCGATGGTGCGCGGCCCCCAGCGCTCGGCTCGCACACGTCCGAGCGTCTCCTCGATCCCGAGCAGCACGTCCAGGAGCGCGCGGGCGTCGAGCGTCGTGTCGACCGCGACGACGCCGTTGAGGAACGGCGGCTGCTCGACCGGTCCCCACGGCTCCGTCTCGCGGAGCGTCGAGCTCGCGACGACCTGGACGCCGGGGTGCGAGTCGAGGAGCTCCACGGCCCGCTCGAGCGTCGCTCTGCGGTCGCCGAGGTTCGAGCCGAGGGCGACGTGGGCGCGCACCGATGCGGCCCCGCTAGCGGCGCCGGTCGACGACGACCGCGGCATGCTCGACCGGCACGGCCAGCACGACGTCCGGCTTGCGCACGCGGACTCTCGCGCGCGTGAGCGGGAACCGCGCGACCAGCGTGTCGGCAAGGGCGGAGGCAAACGCCTCGAGGAGGTAGTAAGCGCGCCCGTCCGAGACCTCGCGCACGACCTCGACCACGTCGCGGTAGTCGAGGGCATCCTCGATGTTGTCGCTGGAGGCCGCCCTCGCAGCCGTGGCCGCGTCGAGCTCGAGCTCGAGATCGACGAGGAAGCGCTGGCCGCGCTCGCGCTCGTCGTCGAGCACCCCGTGGAACCCGTGGAGCTCGAGCCCGTGGAGCTCGATCGTCACGCGCGCACTCTCCCGCGCTCGACCGCCGCGGCGAGCGCGAGCGCCTCGACGTGCGCCCGCACGTCGTGGACGCGAAACAGCGTCGCGCCGCGGTCGAACGCGGCCACCGCCGCGCCCACCGACGCGGCGTCGGTTCCCGCGGAGCCCGACTCACCCAGGACGCGGGCGAGCGTGGACTTGCGCGAGAGGCCGATGAGCACCGGCCGGCCGATCGCGACGATCCGGTCGAGCCGGCGGACGAGCTCGAGATTCTGGTCCGGAGTCTTGCCGAACCCGATGCCGGGGTCGAGACAGACGCGTCCTTCGTCGACCCCGCAGTCGACCGCGAAGGAGAGCCGCTCCTCGAGGAACGACGCGACCTCGGAGACGACGTCGTCGTAGCGCGGCTCGAGCTGCATCGTGCGCGGGTCGCCCTGCATGTGCATCAGGCAGAGATCGACGCCCGTCTCCGCAACGATCTCGGCGAGCTCGGGCTCGCGGCGAAGCGCGCTGACGTCGTTGACCATGGCCGCGCCCGACTCGACGGCGCGGCGCGCAACCTCGGCCCGCGACGTGTCGAGCGAGACCGGGAAGCCGGCGAGCGACTCGAGCACCGGGACGACGCGGCGCAGCTCCTCGTCCTGCGACACGGAATCGGCCCCCGGCCGCGTCGACTCTCCCCCCACGTCGACGAGGCCGGCTCCCTCTGCGAGCATCCGACGGGCCGCCTCGGCTGCGTCGGCCGCCGACGCGTACGAGCCGCCGTCCGAGAAGCTGTCGGGCGTCACGTTGAGGATCCCGACCACCGTGGGGCGCGGGCGGCGCTCGGCGAGGGTGGCGCCCGGACCGCCTGCCACGTCCGACTGGACGTCGGACACCGGGAGCTAGGAGGCGGCGGGGTCGGGCGGCGGCTGCATCGCCGCGCCCGGCAGCGTCCGTGGCGAGGGGCGCAGGAGCGGCTTCTTCTCCGTGTCGGGCTCCTCGGGCGTCGGCGAGGACGGCGGCTCCTCGGCGAACACCGACTCCTCGGACTCGCCCTGCAGCAGGCGCTCGAACTGGCTCTTGTCGATGGTCTCGCGCTCGATGAGGATCGCGGAGAGCCGGTGGAGGTCGTTCATGTGCTCGCGGAGCACGGTCGTCGCCTTGTCGTGGGCCTCCTCGATCACGCGGCGGATCTCGTCGTCGATCTCCTTCGCGATCTCCTCCGAGTAGTCCGGCTCGGCGCCCATCTCGCGCCCGAGGAACGGCATGTCGTGGTTGCGGCCGAGAACGCGCGGCCCGAGCTTCTCGCTCATGCCGAAGCGCATGATCATCTGCTTCGCGGTCGAGGTGATGCGCTCGATGTCGTTCGCCGCTCCGGTGGTGACCTCGTTGAACACGAGCTCCTCCGCCGCACGGCCGCCGAGGGTCATCGCCATCTGGTCCATGAGCGTGCCCTTGGTGGTCAGGTAGCGGTCCTCCGCGGGCAGCGAGATCGTGTACCCGAGCGCCTGCCCGCGGCTCACGATCGAGATCTTGTGCACCTCGTCCGTGCCCTCGAGGTAGTAGCCGACGAGCGCGTGGCCCATCTCGTGGTACGCGGTGATCTTGCGCTCCTTCTCGGAGAACAGCCGCGACTTCTTCTCGGGACCGGCGATCACGCGCATGATCCCTTCCTCGAGCTCGTTCTGGCCGATGGTCTTCGAGCCGCGGCGGGCGGCGAGCAGCGCCGCCTCGTTGATCACGTTCGCGAGGTCTGCGCCCGTGAAGCCCGGGGTCGCGGCCGCGAGCACGTCGAGGTCGATCTCGCGCGCGAGCGGCTTGCCCTTCGCATGCACCTCGAGGATCTGCTGCCGGCCCTTGCGATCGGGCCGGTCGACGACGATCTGGCGGTCGAAGCGGCCGGGCCGAAGCAGCGCCGGGTCGAGGATGTCCGGCCGGTTCGTCGCGGCGATGAGGATGATGTTGTCCTTCAGCTCGAACCCGTCCATCTCGACGAGGAGCTGGTTCAGGGTCTGCTCGCGCTCGTCGTGCCCGCCGCCGAGGCCCGCGCCGCGGTGGCGGCCGACCGCGTCGATCTCGTCGATGAAGATGATGCAGGGGCTCGCCTGCTTCGCCTGCTCGAAGAGGTCGCGGACGCGGGACGCGCCGACGCCGACGAACATCTCGACGAAGTCGGAGCCGGAGATCGAGAAGAACGGCACGCCGGCCTCGCCTGCGGTCGCGCGGGCGAGCAGGGTCTTGCCGGTGCCGGGAGGCCCGTAGAGCAGCACGCCCTTCGGGATGCGC
>DASSUT010000120.1:0-2863 GCA_035706725.1 Gaiella sp.
GGCTTCCCTTTCCGGCTGCGGTTCCTCCCCCGTCACGAACACTTGTTCGATCGACCGACGAGGGCTAAACTCGTCCGAGATGGCCGACCAGCTCGTCGTTCACGGCGCCCGTGAGCACAACCTCAAGAACGTCACGGTCACGCTTCCGCGGAACGCCCTCGTCTGCGTGACGGGCCTCTCGGGCTCCGGCAAGTCGAGCCTCGCGTTCGACACGATCTACGCAGAGGGACAGCGCCGGTACGTCGAGTCGCTCTCCGCGTACGCGCGGCAGTTCCTCCAGATGATGGAGAAGCCCGACGTCGACTCGATCGACGGCCTCTCGCCCGCGATCTCCATCGACCAGAAGACGACGTCGCGCAACCCACGCTCGACGGTCGGCACGGTGACAGAGGTCTACGACTACCTGCGGCTCCTGTACGCCCGCGTGGGCCGGCCGCACTGCCCGATCTGCGGGCGGCCGATCGCCGGGCAGTCGCTCGACCAGATCGTCGAGCAGGTGCTCGCGCTGCCCGAGGGCACGAAGTTCACGGTCGACGCGCCGATCGTGCGCGGCCGGAAGGGCGAGTTTCGCGACGTGCTCGAGGAGCTGCGCCGCGACGGCTTCACACGCGTCAAGGTCGACGGCGAGCAGCGCCTGCTCGAGGAGGAGATCGTCCTCGACAAGAAGTTCAAGCACACGATCGAGGTCGTCGTCGACCGTCTCGTGATGAAGCCCGACCTGCGCCAACGGCTCACGCAGTCCGTCGAGACCGCCACGAGCCTGGCCGAGGGCCTGGTGGGAATCGACGTGGTGGACGGCGATTCCTACCTCTACAGCGAGAACTTCGCCTGTCCCGAGCACGGCGTCTCGCTGCCGGAGCTCGAGCCGCGGATCTTCTCGTTCAACGCGCCCCACGGCGCGTGCCCGCGGTGCACGGGGCTCGGCTCGCAGCTCGAGATCGACCCCGACCTGCTCGTGCCCGACGCGAGCCTGTCGATCGACGAGGGTGCGCTCGTCCCGTGGTCGCTCGGCGGCCAGGGGTTCTACGAGGCGGTGATCAAGGCGGTCGCCGACCGCTACGAGATCGACCTCCACACGCCCTGGCGGGAGCTCGACCGCGAGCAGCAGGATCGCTTCCTCCACGGCACGGGGGGCGACCGCATCCTCGTCAGCTACCGCAACCGCATGGGACGCACGCGGCGGTACACGATGGCCTTCGAGGGGCTCGTCTCGAGCCTCCAGCGGCGCTACCGCGAGACCGACTCGTCCCAGCAGCGTGAGCGGATCGAGGAGTACATGTCGATGCGGCCCTGCCCGGTCTGCCACGGCGCACGACTCAAGCCCGAGGTGCTCGCGGTCACCGTCGGCGGGAAGTCGATCTACGAGTTCGCGCAGCAGTCCGTCACCTCGGCGCTCCGGTTCGTGGACGCGCTCGAGCTGACGCCCACCGAGGAGCTGATCGGCCGGCGGATCCTCAAGGAGATCCGCGAGCGCCTGACGTTCCTCGACGACGTCGGGGTCGGCTACCTGAACCTCGACCGCGCGGCGCGCACTCTCTCGGGCGGCGAGGCGCAGCGCCTGCGGCTCGCGACGCAGATCGGCTCGCAGCTCGTCGGCGTCCTCTACATCCTCGACGAGCCGTCGATCGGGCTCCACCAGCGGGACAACGGCCGCCTGATCGCGACGCTCGAGCGCCTGCGCGACCTCGGGAACACCGTGCTCGTGGTCGAGCACGACGAGCAGATGATGCGCGAGGCCGACTGGCTCGTGGACATGGGGCCCGGCGCGGGCGAGCACGGGGGAGAGGTCGTCGCGGACGGCACCGCCGCCCAGGTGATGCGGAACCGCCGCTCGGTGACCGGCGACTTCCTCTCGGGGAAGCGCCGGATCGAGGTGCCTGAGCGGCGGACCGAGGACCGCGGCACGTTCCGCGTGCTCGGCGCGCGCGAGCACAACCTGAAGTCCATCGACGTCGACTTCCCGGTCGGGAAGCTCGTCGCGGTGACCGGGGTCTCGGGGTCGGGCAAGTCGACGCTCGTGAACGAGGTCGTGTTCAAGGCGCTCGCGAACCGGCTCAACCGGACGCGGACGAAGCCCGGCGCGCATGACGGCATCGAGGGGATCGACTGCTTCGACAAGGTGATCGACATCGACCAGACGCCGATCGGCCGCACCCCCCGCTCGAACCCCGCGACGTACACGGACCTCTTCACGCACGTGCGCGAGCTGTACTCGCTGACGCCCGAGGCGAAGGTGCGGGGCTACAAGCCGGGGCGGTTCTCGTTCAACGTCCGCGGCGGGCGCTGCGAGACGTGCAAGGGCGACGGGCAGATCAAGATCGAGATGCACTTCCTGCCGGACGTCTACGTCCCGTGCGAGACGTGCAAAGGTGCGCGCTACAACCGCGAGACGCTGGAGGTGCGCTTCAAGGGGAAGTCGATCGCGGACGTGCTCGAGATGTCGGTAGAGGAGGCGCTCGAGTTCTTCTCGAAGATCCCGAAGATCCGCCGGCGGCTGCAGACGCTCCACGACGTCGGGCTCGACTACATCCGGCTCGGCCAGCCGGCGACGACGCTCTCGGGCGGCGAGGCGCAGCGGGTGAAGCTCGCGGCCGAGCTGTCGAAGGTGGCGACCGGGCGGACGCTGTACATCCTCGACGAGCCGACGACAGGGCTCCACTTCGCGGACATCGAGAAGCTGCTCGAGGTGCTCCAGCGCCTCGTCGACGCCGGCAACACGGTGCTCGTGATCGAGCACAACCTCGACGTGATCAAGCAGGCCGACTGGATCGTCGACCTCGGTCCCGAGGGCGGCGAGGCGGGCGGGGAGGTGATCGCGGTCGGGACGCCGGAGCAGGTCGCGGAGGTCGAGGAGAGCTACACG
>DASSUT010000121.1:0-2004 GCA_035706725.1 Gaiella sp.
ACTGGGCCTGGCAGCAGGGGCCGCGACGACGAGCGGCATGGGGGAGTTCTACGGGCGGAACATGCCCGCGCCCCCTGCTCGCTTCGGCGAGGCCGACTTCGTCCCGCTCGCGCAGCTCTACGCGCGGCACGCGGTCGTGGAGAGCTCGGACGGGCACCGGTTCGAGACCAGGACGTGGTCCGAGATCGACGTCGTGCAGTGGACCGCACGGCAGCCGGACGCGCGCGCCGTCTACCGCGTGGCCGAGAGCCGGCTCTCGGAACGGGTCGGCGCGCGTACGATCGGCGAGATGATCTCGGCCGCCGAGCGGGCCGGCGCCCGTGTCCGGCGTGCCTCCGGACACGTCGAGGTGCCGGTCGTGGCGGGGATCACGACCACGCTCGGCGGTCTCGCGGCCGACGCGAGCGCACGTGTAGCCCCGGGGGTCTGGGCGGCGGGCTGCGACGTGGGCGGCATCTCGACCGGCGGCTACTCGAGCGGGCTCGCAGCGGCGCTCGTCCTCGGCCGTGTCGCGGCGGCGTCGGCGCTGGAGAGCGGGTGAGCGCCTTCGGGTCGGATTTCACGGTCGGGCTGGAGGAAGAGCTCCTGCTCGTCGACCGAGAGACGCTCGCGCTCGCGCCCGTGACCGACGACGTGCTGGCGGTGATGCGGGTCGGCCCGCGCGAGGCGGGACACGACGCGTACGCCGCGCAGATCGAGCTCCGCTCGGCGCCCTCGGGCTCGGTTCCCGGCGCGGTCTCGCACCTCGCGCGGCTCCGGGAGGCGGCGCTCGCGGCCGGAGCGACCCTCCTCGGCGCCGGACTGCATCCGGCCGCGCCGCTCGGCGACGCAGAGCTCGTCGCGGGCACGAGGTACGAGGTCGTCGCCGAACAGCTCCGCGGGCTTCTCCGCCGGACGCCGGAGTCCGCGCTCCACGTCCACGTCGGGCTGCCGGACGAGTGCGCGGCCGTCCGTGTCTTCAACGCGCTTCGCGTGCACGTGCCGCTGCTCCAGGGCCTCGCCGCGAACAGCCCCTACTGGTTCGGCGCCGACTCCGGGCTCGCGAGCGCGCGCTTCCCGCTCTCCCGCGCGTATCCGGGCCGCTGCATCCCGCGGGCGCTGCGTGACCCCGACGACCTCGAGCGGCTGGCGGGTGCGACCCTGACCGCCGCCGGCCTACCGGACGCGACGTTCCTCTGGTGGGACCTTCGCGTGCACCCGGGCTACGGCACGGTCGAGGTGCGGGAGATGGACGCGCAGTCGTCGCTCGACCACGTGGCCGCGCTGGCCGCGCTCGTCCGCGCGCTCGCGCTCGAGGCCGTGGACGCCCCGCCGCCGCCCGACGTGCCGAGCGAGGCGCTCGACTGGTCGGCGTTCCGCGCCGCGAGGGACGGCACGGCGGCGGTCGTGCTGGAGGGCGGGACACCGCGACCGCTCGCGGAGGTCGCGCGCTCCGCGATCCTCCGGCTCCGGCCGCGGGCACGGGAGGTGGGAGACGAGGACGCGCTCGACGGCATCGGCGCGATCATCGAGAAGGGCGGCGCGGCGACCCAGCGCGCATGGCACGGGGCGGAGGGCATGGCGGGCCTCCTGCGTGAGCTCGCGCGGGAGACCGCGCGGACCGGAGAGCTCTCCGTCCGGGCCGGATAAGCGCGGCCGCGGTTCGTCCGGCGGTAGAGCGGGAAAGCAGCGCCCATGCCGCGCGCGATCTGGTCGGGATCGATCTGCTTCGGGCTCGTCAACGTGCCCGTGCGGATGTACAGCGCGATCGACGAGCAGGACGTGCGCTTCCACATGCTCCACTCGAAGGACGACTCGCGGATCGGCTACGAGAAGATCTGCAAGAAGGAGGACAAGCCGGTCCCGGACGACGAGATCGTCCGCGGCTACGAGGTCTCGGAAGGCGAGTACGTCTACGTGACGGACGAGGACCTCGAGGCGGCGGCGGGGGAGACCTACCGCACGATCGACATCCAGGACTTCGTCGACGTGGGCGAGGTCGACCCGATCTACTTCGAGCGGACG
>DASSUT010000122.1:0-18588 GCA_035706725.1 Gaiella sp.
GACGCCTGCGCGGGCGCGCAGCTCTGACACGCCGAGCGAGTCGCCGAGCGACGTGACGGCGGCGACGAGGTCGAGCGCGGCGCGGACGGCGCGCTCGGCGTCGTCCTCGGTGGCGACCGGAGTTCCCCAGACGGCCATCACGGCGTCGCCGATGAACTTCTCGACCGTCCCTCCGTAGAGCTCGATCAGGCGGCGGCAGGTGTCGAAGTACCGCGAGAGCAGCTCCCGCGTCTCCTCCGGGTCCCGACCCTCCGCGAGGCTCGTGAACCCCACGAGGTCGGCGAAGAGGACGGATACCAGCCGGCGCTCGGCCTGGGGCGAGACGTTGAGCTCGCTCCTGGGCGCAGGCTGCGCGGCGAGCTGCGCTCCACACTCGGCGCAGAACTTCGCATCGTGCGCCGCCCGGGTGCCGCACGCGGGGCACGTCCGGGCAAGTGCACTGCCGCACTCGGAGCAGAACTTCGCGTCCGGGGAATTGACGGTGCCGCAGGCGGCGCAGGTCATGCAGTCACCTCCATGCGGGCCCGCGCGAGACGCTCGAGCCACGGCTGCGCACCGAGCCGCTCGAAAACCGACGTTGCCGACGCGACGAGCTCGAACGCGTCGCCGCCGTCCTGGACGAGAAGCTCCGCACGCTCCGTCTCGACGACCGCCAGCGCGAACGGCGCACTCAGCTCGCGGAAGTATGCGGCCGAGCGCCTGAGCAGGCGATCGGCCTCGCCGGCGTCGCTCTCCGCGACGAGGTGAGCGCGGAAGCGGCTGCTGTGGGCCTGCAGGAACAGGTTCGTGGCCCCGGGCGGAAGCGCGTCCACGACCGCCACGAGCTCTGCCGCCTTGGCGCTGTCGCCGAGCTCGAGCGCGGCCTCGACGGCGGTGACGAATGCCTCCTTCACGAACTCGGAGCCGAAACCGAAATGCAGACGCGAGGCGAACGCGTCCTCCGCCGTGGAGAGCGCCTCCCGCGGGTTTCCGCTCGCCAGGTGGAACCGGGCGACCCCGGATCGGTAGGCAGCACGCTCTTGCTCGTCGCCCGAGCGGTTCATGTCCTCGAAGCGAGCCAGCATGCCGTCAACGCGGTGGAGGTCCCCGCGCTGTCCGAGGACGGTCGCCTCGATGAGCGGCACGGTGGCGAACGCCTGGCGGAAGCTCGCCCAATCGTCGATTGGCAGCTGGGCGGTCATCGCGAGCGCCTCGTCCCACTCACCGAGCGCGAGGAAGGGGTAGAGCTGTCCCAGGAACGAGATCTCCCAGTACCGGTTGCCGACCCGCCGGGCCTGGGCGAGGCCTGCACGCACCGTCTCGGCGCCTTCCGCGAATCGGTTGACCTGGCCGAGGGCGTCGGCGAGGTTGAACGACGCTCTGAGCGCCGTCGACGGCTTGTCGTGCTCGAGCGCGGACTCGATCGCGAAGCGCAGCAACGCGATGCCCTCCTCTCGACGACCGCGCGACGTCAGGACGACGCCCTTCGTCGTCAGTGCCTGGGCGATCACCTCTGGCAACAGGAGGCTCTCCGCCATGGCGAGCGCCGACTCGATGCGGTGCAACGCGAGCTCCGGCTGCCCGTTGAAGAACAGGAAGCGTCCGAGCTGCGCGGCGAGCATTGCGACGTCGGCATCGGGCTCTTCGCTCGAGAGGAGCTCGAAGGAGCGGTTCATCCGATCGAGTCCGTCCTCGATCCGTCCGAGGTCCCACTCGGCTTCGGCGAGCCGCGCCTGGACCCGCGCGACCGCGTGACGTCCTCCTGCCGCCTCGAACAGCGCGATCGCGCGCTCGAAGTGGGGCAGCGAGTCGTCGATGCGGGCGCCGACGCGGGCCATCGCCCCCGCCCGTTCGTACAGCTCGCCCTCGGCGAGCGGATCGTCGCAGAGCGTCGCAGCGCGGAGATAGGAGCGCTGTGCCTCGGCATCGGCTCCGAGCGATGCGGCGCGCTCCCCGGCTCGCACGAGCATCTGCCGCGCCGTCTCGCGGATCTCTCCCGCGTCCGATGCCTCGGGATCCGCCTCGAGGGCATCGACGTAGTGCGCCGCCACGACCTCGACGAACTCGTCCTCTTCGCCCGAGACCCGCTCGAGGAACTCGGCCGCCGCGAGGTGCTTCGCCTTCCGCTCGCGCAGCGACAGCGTCTCGTACGCGACCCGTTTGACGATGTCCTGGAGGAAGGCGTACTGACCGCGTTCGGGCGAGCGCGGGTCGGCCTGCACCGACAGGATCTCCTTGCGGAGGAGGCTCGCGAGCAGCGGCTCCAGCTCTCCCTCGCCGAGACCGGTGAGCACGGCGAGCCCCTGTTTCGTGAACGTCTTCCCGAGCACGGCGCCGTCCTCCACGAGTCGGCGCTCGGGCGTGGTCAGCGCGTCGAGCCGCGCGGCCACGAGCGCATGCAGGGTCTCGGGAACCTCGAGCTGCTCCACCGACCCGACCGGCCGGAAGACGTTCCCCTCGCGGGCGAGGGCGCCGCGATCGAGCAGCATCCGCACGGTCTCGACCGCATACAGCGGGACGCCCTCGGCGCGCTCCAGAATGCGGGCCCGAAGGTCAGGCGGCAGGCCGGGGACGAGACCGGTGAGGAGGCTCTCCATGGCGTCCGCAGGGAGAGGCTCGAGGTAGAGCGGTGTGAAGCCGCGCTGACCGGCGCCCCAGCTCGGGCGCTTCTCCGCGAACTCGGGCCGCGTGAGCGCGAGCACGAAGAGCGGGTGGCCCCGCGACCAGTCGAGCAGGTACTCGAGGAAGTCGAGAAGCCCGGCATCCGCCCACTGGATGTCCTCGAAGACGAGGACGGTCGGCGACTCCTCCGCGAGTCGCTCGAAAAGGATCCGCCACGCGGAGAAGAGGTTCTCCTGGTCGCCCGGGGCCCCGTCCTCCAGGCCGAGAAGGTGCGCGAGGCGCGGCTCGACCCACGCCCGCTCGTCCGCGTCGAGGATGTACTCGGACAGCGCCAGGTCGAGCTTCTCGCGGGCGCCGGCCGGATCCTCCTCCTCGGCGATCCCGCAGCGCATGCGCACCATCTCGGCCAACGCCCAGTACGCCACGCCGTCGCCGTACGACAGACAGCGTCCGCGGTGCCAGAACGTCTCGCCCGCGAGACCGTCGACGTATTTCTCGAACTCCCAGGCAAGCCGTGACTTGCCGATCCCGGGGATCCCGTTCACGAGCACGAGCTGCGCGCGGCCCTCCTCCGCGGAGGCGTGGAAGTGCTCCTTCACGAGCCGGAGCTCGCGGTCGCGCCCGACGAACGGTGCCTCGAGCCCTGTCGACCGGAGTGAGCCTCGGGCGCCGGCGACGACGCGCAGCGCCCGCCAGAGCCTGTGCGGCTCCGCCTTGCCCTTGAGGACGTGCTCGCCCGCGTCGTCGTACGTGATCGACGCTTCCGACGCACGCTTCGTGGCGTCGCCGACGAGCACCGTGCCCGGATCGGCGGCGGACTGGATCCGGGAAGCGGTGTTGACGAGGTCGCCCGCAACCATGCCCTGGCCTTCGGCGCCGAGCGTGACGGCCGCCTCGCCGCTGAGCACGCCGGCACGGACGCGGAGGCTCGGGTCGAGGGTTGGAATCGCGCCGACGAGGTCGAGCGCGGCTCGAACCGCGCGCTCCGCGTCGTCCTCGTGCGCGACCGGCGCGCCCCAGAGCGCCATCACCGCGTCGCCGATGAATTTCTCGACGGTGCCGCCGTAGCGCTCGATCGTGGTGCGCGCGAGGTCGAAGTAGCGGGTCAGGAGCTCGCGGGTGTCCTCGGCGTCGCGCCCCTCGGATGCCGCCGTGAACCCGACGAGGTCGGCGAACAGCACGGACACCAGCCGGCGCTCGGCCTGGGGCGAGGCGTTCGTCTCGGTCCTGGGCTCCGCGTGCGGAGCGAGCGGAGCCCCGCACTCTCCGCAGAACTTCGCGCCGGGGGCGTTCGCGCTGCCGCACGCCGCGCACGTTCGCTGGAGCGGAGCGCCGCATTCGCCGCAGAACTTGCGGGTCGCGTCGTTCCCCTCACCGCACGCCGCGCACTCGATGAGACCCACGGGCGCACTATCGCGGAAACGCGAGGGATCGGCCACCGCGTACGCTCGGGGCGTGAGCGAGCACCACCCGGTCAAGCCGGTCGAGCGCGCCGACCGCCTCGGGGCCGAGCGCGCGGCCGCCGGCGAGCCTGCGAGCAGGGAGTGGTGGAGACGCGTGCCGCGCGTCGTGACCGCGCCTGCGGCGGTGTTCGCGGCGCTCGCCGACATGGACGACACGGACGTCGACGCGCGTGCCGAGCCCGTTCTCGCGATCACGATCCTCGCGGGCATCGCGGGCGTCCTGCTCGCGCCCGCCTGGGGAACCGTGATGGACGACGGCTCCGTGGACACGCTCGTCCTGCTCGTCGTGACCTTCGTCGGTGGGCTGTTCTACGGCGCCGCGGGCTACTTCCTGCTCGGGCTCGCGCTCTGGCTCGGCGCCAAAGCGGTCGGCGCGGACCCGCCGTTCAGGCTCGCGCGTCAACTCGTCGCGTTCGCCGCCGTCCCGCTCGCCCTGTCCCTCGTCGTGCTCGTCCCCGCGATCGCGATCGCGTTCGGGTCGGACTGGTTCCGCACGGGTGGCTCGGACGAGGGCGCCGGCCGCGACGCCCTGACGCTGGTCGGGCTCGCGTTCGTGGCGTGGTCGATCGTGCTCGTCGCCGTGGGCCTGCGCAGGACGTTCGGTCTCCCGTGGCGCGGCGTCGCCGGCGCGCTGCTCCTCGCGGGGGTGATGGTGGCCGCGTTCGCGGTGCTGCCGGCAGCGCTCTGAGAACCCCTACCGCACGGGCTCGCCCGTGCCGACAGCCGAGCGGAACGCCTGGAGCTGCTCGTCGGACATCCCGTACGTGTGCACGTCCTCGGGGAAGCGGCGTTCGCGGACATCGTCCGCGTACGCGCCGACCGCGTCGCGGATCGTGGTCGCGAGGTCCGCGTAGCGCTTCACGAACCGCGGGGACTGTCCTTCGTAGAGGCCGAGCAGGTCGTGCCAGACGAGCACCTGGCCGTCGGTGCCGGCGCCGGCGCCGATCCCGATCGTGGGGATCCGAAGGCGGTGCGTCGCCTCGTCCGCTACCGGCGCGGGCACCGCCTCGAGCACGATCGAGAAGCAGCCCGCCTCCTCGAGCGCGAGCGCGTCCGCGAGCAGGCGCGCGGCCTTGTCCGCGGTCCGCCCCTGGGCCTTGAACCCGCCGAGCATCGTCGCGGACTGCGGCGTGAGGCCGACGTGGCCCATCACCGGGATGCCCGCGCCGACTATCGCCCGGACACGCGACAGCGTCGGGCCTGCCCCTTCGACCTTGACGGCGTCGGCGCCCGCGTCCTTCACGAAGCGGATGGCGTTCTCCACGGCCGCGCCGTCCGAGACCTGGAACGAGCCGAACGGCATGTCCGCGATCACGAGCGGCCGGCGTGCGCCGCGGGTGACGGCGCGCGTGAGCACGAGCATCTCCTCCATCGTCGCGGGCACGGTCGAGTCGTGCCCGAGCACGGTCATCGCCGCGGAGTCGCCGACGAGCACGAGGTCGGCTCCCGCCTCGTCCGCGAGACGTCCCGAAGGGGCGTCGTAGGCGGTGATCATCACGATCGGCTGGCCGCGCTCCACGAGCGCCGCGAGCTCCGTAATCGGAAGCTTCCCGGGCGCGGGCGTTCCCGGGGCCGGGGTGCGGGGGCGTGTGCTCATGACTCCTCCTCGAGGGGGACGTTGTCGATCAGGCGGGTCTCGCCGACGTGAACGGCGGCGGCGAGCACGGGCGGGTCGAACGCGGCGGTCTCGACGTAGTCGACGTCGAGCCCGGCGTCTTCGAGAATCGTGCGCGCGGTCTCGGGGTCGAGCGTCGCGAGCGCACGTGGCAGCGCGAGGGCGCGGGCGCGCTCGGCCGGCGTCAGCCGCGCGTTGCGCGAAGAGAGCGCGAGCCCGTCGTCGTCGCGCACCGTTGGGACGACCCCGAGCTCGAGCTCGAGATGCAGGTCGGTGATCATCCGGCGCAGCACCTCCACCTGCTGCGCGTCCTTCTGGCCGAAGTAGGCGACGTCGGGCCGGACGATCTCGAACAGCTTCAGGCAGACGGTCGCGACGCCCCGGAAGTGGCCCGGGCGATGAGCGCCCTCGAGGATCGCGCCGAGCTCTGTCACCTCGACCCAGGTCTGGTATCCCGGCGGGTAGAGCTCGGAGGTGGGCGGGGCGAAGGCGACGTCGACGCCTGCCACACGCGCGCGCTCGAGGTCGCGCGCCTCGTCACGGGGGTACCCGTTGAGATCGGCCGGGTCTCCGAACTGTGCCGGGTTCACGAACAGGCTCATCACAACCGTGTCGCAGCCGCTCCGGGCGGCGGCGAGCAGGGCCTCGTGGCCGCGGTGGAGCGCGCCCATCGTGGGGACGAGCCCGATCGTGCCGTCGCGCCGGTCCGCCAGCGCGGCGCGCGCGTCGGCCACCGTCCGAGCGACGATCACGCGGGGCTCCCCTGTGACACCGTGTCACGAGCGGTCAGCGCGGCGAGGACGTCGTACGCCTCGAGCAGGTCGGGCGCGTGCTCCGCGATCGCGGTGCGGTGGCGCTCGACCGTCTCCCAGTCTCCCCGCGGAATCGGGCCCGTGGGCTGGAAGCCGTTCTCGACCACGCGCCGCATGAGCGGGTCGACCGCCTCCGGCGGAACGCCTGCGTTCGTCAGCAACTCGCCGGCGACGCGACGCAGCGTGACGAGGTAGCTCGCGGCGATCGTGGCGCCCGCGTGGTAGAGCGCGCGCCGGGCGTCGTCGAGCACGACCGGCCGCAGGCCGAGAACCTTCGCGAGCGCGGTCGCGACGGCGAGCGCCTGGTCCGTCTCCCCGCTGACCGCAGCCCAGGCCCCGTCGAGCTGCTCCGGGCCGCGGTCGTGCGTGAACGTCTGCAGCGGGTGCACCGAGAAGCGCTTCACGTGCGGCGCGAGCGCCTCGAGCGGGGTGCCGCCGCTCACATGGGCGACCCACGGCCGCCCCGGAGAGACCTCCGACGCGGCCTCTGCGATCGCGCGATCGGGGACGCAGAGAAGGACGACGTCCGGCTCCCCGGACTGACCGATTCCGCGCTCGGCGAGCCGGGCGCTCACCGCGCTCCCGACGCGCCCGCGCGCACCGATGACGTCGACGCTCTCGATCATTCGCGCTCCAGTTCCTCGCGGATACCGGGCACCTCGAAGGGTACTGCAACGGGCGGAGCATGGGCTATAAGGGTCGGGTGCACGTGAGCGTCACGACGACCCAAGGCTCACCCGGCCAGCCGCTCGACGTGGCGACGCTGGCGGGCGAGGAGATGATGCCGTGGCTCCGTGAGATCGACGGCTTCGAGGGGCTGCTGATGCTTTCCGGCGAGGCCGACGGGACGACGCTCGTGCTGACGTTCTGGAAGGACGCCGACGTTGCCGAGGAGCATCGCGTTGCGCGCGAGCGGTTTCGCGACGGCATCACCGCCGCTGCTGGCGTCCGCGTGCTCGGCGTCGCGGGCTACGAGCTCACGTTCGCCGATCTCGGGACGTGGCCTCCCGCGACCACCGCGTAGCGAGCCGCTCGAGCAGGCCGGCCTCGACACGCGGCCACTCGTCGTCGGTGACGCTGTACCAGGCGCTGTCGCGGTTCTCGCCCGCGCGAACGAGCATGTGCTTGCGGTGGATGCCCTCGAACGTCGCGCCCATCGCCTCCATGGCCGCGCGCGACCGCTCGTTGCGCGCGTCGGTCTTGAGCTCGACGCGCCGGCAGCCCCAGGCCCCGAACGCGTGACGGAGCATCAGGAGCTTCGCCTCGACGTTGACACCGGTGTCCCACACCGACGGGTGGAGCCACGTCCAGCCGATCTCGACCGACCGATGCTCCGGGCGCAGCGCGAGAAACCTCGTCGAGCCGACGACCCGCTTGCCACACAGTGTTGCAAGCGGACGCTCCGCCCCGGCCTCTCGGGCCTCGAGCGCGGCGTCGAGCCACGCGTCGAGTTCGGCGTGGGTCCGGGGCTGGGCGATCGTCATCCACCGCCAGGTGCGTGCATCGCGCGACGCGTCCCATAGCCCCGCGGCGTGCGCCCGCGAGAGCGGCTCGAGCCGCACGAGTCGCCCATCGAGTGTCCCGACGGTCCACGGAGCCATTGGTCGATCCTGGCACGTCGCGCGCAGCGAGAAGTGCCTCATCGGGCGAGCTCGAGGATCTACACTGCCGGCATGCCGATCTACGAGTACGCCTGCATGGAGTGCGAGGACCACTTCGAGGAGCTCGTTCGCTCGAGCGAGCAGGTCGTCACCTGTCCGAGCTGCGGCGCCGCGAAGGTGCTGAAGCAGCTCTCGTCGTTCGCCGTGCACGGCTCGGGCTCGAAGCCGAGCGGCGTGGCGAGCTCGGGTGGCGGCGGGTGTTGCGGCGGCAGCTGCGGCTGCGGCCACTAGCGCCGACCGGCTCCTCTCAGCGGCAGCCCCTCAGCCCGCGCGGGTTGCCGGCGCCTCGGGGGCCGTCTCGCGCACCCCGCGCAGGAAGACCGCTGCGCCCGCGACCAGGATCGCCGCGACGACGACGATCACCCACACGTCCTCCCCCGTCGGCTTCACGACCATGGCGAACACGATCGTGAACAGGAACAGCAGGTCGATCCGCAGGAGCCCGAAGATCTTCCGGATCAACCGCTGGCCTTCCGGCGTCTCAGGGCCGGCCGCCTCGATCCCCTTCGCGGTCGGCGCGAGGACGGTTGCGCCGAGCAGGAACGAGCCCGTGAACGCAGCGAGGGCGAAGATCACCCAGAGGCGACCCCAGGGCCAGTCGCCGTCGACCATCAGCAGGATCCCGGCGAGCACCACGACGAGCGACGTGGGCGTGAACAGGCGCTCCCCGATCCGGCCCGCGTTCCCGGCGAACCGTGCGATCGCCGCGGTGTCGCCCGAACGGAGCTCGATCATCCCGTAGACCTGGAAGAGGAACGCGCCGCCGATCCAGATGATCGCGCCCGAGATGTGGACGAAGAGCAGGAACTCGTACCAGGTCACGTGGTGCCTCCCTCGACTCGCCGCGTCTGCGAAGCGATCCTCCGGCACGGGGCCGCACGAGTCAAGCTGGGGCGGGCGGCCGACCGAGCGCGACCGTAGAGTTGGGGCGGTGGACGCGTCCGAGCGCGCACTCGCCCTCCGCGCCGTGGCCGACGAGGCGGCCGGCTGCACCCGATGCCCGCTCGCGGCCGGCCGCACGGCAGTCGTGTTCGGCGAGGGCGACCCCGACGCCGACCTCGCGCTCGTCGGCGAGGCGCCCGGGTTTCACGAGGACCGGGCGGGCACCCCGTTCGCGGGCCGCTCGCGGGAGCTGCTCGAGCGGCTGCTCGCCGGGATCGGGCTCGCGCTCGAGGACGTCTACCTCGCGACCGCGCTCAAGTGCCGGACACCCGGCAATCGCGATCCGTCCCCGGACGAGACCGCTGCCTGCGAGCCCTACCTCTACCGGCAGCTCGAGCTCGTCCGGCCGCGCGTCGTCGCGACGCTCGGGAGCTTCGCGACCACGCTGCTCTCGGGCCGGGCGCTCGGGATCACCCGCGTCCACGGCCGCGAGCAGCAGGTGACGCTCGGCGGCCGGAGCGTCACGCTCGTGCCGCTCTACCACCCGGCGGCGGCGCTCTACACCCCGACGATGCTCGAGGTGCTCGAAGAGGACGTCCGACGCCTCGGCGAGCTCCTCGCGGGGCACGACGGACCTTGTGGTGATTCACCACAAGCTCTCCCCGCGACTCATTCGCGGGCGCTGCTGGAAGTGGGCGGCGCGGCGGGTCGGCAGCCGGTGCAGCTCGGCCTGTTCTGATGCCGGCGCTCGATCTCGAGAGCTCCTCGGCCGGGGAGACCGAGGGGGTCGCGGCACGGCTCGCCGGGGCGCTCGCCGCAGGCGACGTCGTCCTGGTCTCGGGCGAGCTCGGAGCAGGCAAGACGACGTTCGTCCGCGGGGCGTGCAGGGCGCTCGGGGTGCGCCGCGCGGTCACGAGCCCGACCTTCACGATCGGTCATCGCTACCGCGGGGCGACCGACGTCTCCCATCTCGACCTCTACCGGTTTCGCGGGCTCTCCGCCGCGGAGTGGGGAGACCTCGAGCCGTATTTCGAGGATGCGATCGTGTTCGTCGAGTGGCCGGAGGCGGGGCTCGGGGCCCTCCCGGGGGAACGCGCCCACGTCCTGCTGGCGCATGTCGCTCCCGACCGCAGACGGATACGCGTCGACGCGCGCGACGAGACGCTGCTACAAGCAGTGGCAGGTGCTGATCCTGGCGTTCGACACGGCGACTGAGGTGGCGACGAGCGCGCTCCTCGACGACGACGAGGTGCTCGGCGAGCGCGCGTCCGTCCCGGCAACCCTGCTGGAGGACGTCGACGCGCTCCTCCGCCGCGCGTCGATGCGGCCCGGCGACCTCGACGCGCTCGTCGTCGGGACCGGCCCCGGCAGCTTCACGAGCACGCGGATCGGGCTCGCCATCGCGCGGGGCCTCGGGATCGCGCTCGGCGTGGAGGGCGCGGGCGTCTCGACGCTCGACGCGCTCGCGGACGGAGCGGAAGGAGCGCTGCCCGTGATCGACGCTCGCCGCGGAGAGGTGTTCGTCCCCGGCCCGGCGGCGGTCTCCCCCGACGCGGTCGACGCCGAGGGGAGGGTCTGCGTGGGGAGCGGCGCCGTCCGTCACCGTGACGCGCTCGTGGCCCGCGGGGCGGTGGTGCCGCCGGACGACGACCCGAGGCACGTCCCGCGGGCGGTGCTCCACGCACGCCTCGCACGGGCGTTCGGCCCGGTCGACGAGATCGCGCCCGTGTACGTCAGGGCTCCCGACGCGAAGCCCCGAACGGCGTGACTCGCCCATGAGCATCCGGCTCCGCCGCCTCGAGCTCCGCGACCTCGACGCGATCGAGCGCATCGAGCAGGCGTCGTACCCGACGCCGTGGTCGCGCTCGATGTTCGCGAGCGAGCTCGCGAAGCCGAGCTCGCTGTCGCTCGGCGCGATCGATGAGACGGGTGCGCTCGTCGGGTACCTCGTGCTCTCGCGGTACGTCGACGCGTGGCACGTGATGAACGTCGCGGTCGCGCCCGAGCGCCGCCGCGAGGGCATCGCCTCGGCGCTCCTCAACCAGCTCCTCGACGAGACGAAGGACGACGTGCGCCGCGGGTACACGCTCGAGGTCCGGGTCTCGAACGTCGGGGCCATCAGCCTGTACGAGGGCTTCGGCTTCCGGCCGAAGGGCGTCAGGCGCGGCTACTACACCGACAATCGCGAGGACGCGCTGATCATGTGGCGCGACGCGGAGCCGGCCGACGACGAGGCGTCGACCGCCGGGTGAGCCTGCTCGTCCTCGGGATCGAGACGTCGTGCGACGAGACGGCCGCCGCGGTCGTCACGGAGGACGGCGACGTGCTCTCGTCGGTGGTCGCGTCCCAGGTCGACCTGCACGCACGGTACGGCGGCGTCGTGCCCGAGATCGCGTCGCGGCGCCACCTCGAGCTCGTGGGGCCCGTCGTCGCGACCGCGCTCGAGGACGCCGAGACGACCATCGGCGACGTCGGCCTGGTCGGTGTGACCCAGGGCCCGGGCCTGGTCGGCGCGCTGCTCGTCGGGCTGTCGGCGGCGAAGGCGATCGCCTGGGCACGCGGCCTCCCGCTGGTCCCGGTCGACCACCTGCGCGCGCACGTGGCGACGCTGTACCTCGAGCCCGAGCCGCTCGAGCCGCCCTTCACGTGCCTGCTCGCGAGCGGTGGGCACACGATGGTGCTCGCGGTGCGCGACCGCACGAGGTTCGAGGTGCTCGGCTCGACGGTGGACGACGCGGCGGGCGAGGCGTTCGACAAGGGCGCGAGGCTGCTCGGGCTCGGCTACCCGGGCGGCGCCGCGCTCGACACGCTCGCGCGGGAGGGCGACGCGGAGGCGTTCTCGTTTCCCGTGGCGCGGGTCCCAGGCCTGGACTTCTCGTTCTCGGGCCTCAAGACCGCGCTCCTCTACGCGGTCCGCGATCTGCCGGACGCGGAGCTCGAGCGCCGCCGTGCCGACCTCGCCGCGTCGTACCAGCGCGCGATCGTGCAGGCGCTGGTCGGGCGGCTCCGGGCGGCGGCGGAGCGTACCGGCGACACGACGCTCGCGGTCGTCGGCGGCGTCGCCGCGAACTCGGAGCTGCGGGCCGCTCTCTCCGAGGCGCGCTTCGCGCCGCTCGCCCTCTGCACGGACAACGCCGCGATGGTCGCGTCCGCGGCCCGCTTCGGGCGGCCGCTCCGGTCACCCGGCTACCTTGCGCTCGATGCGTACGCCTCTGCGTAGCGGCCGCGGTGTCGCGGCGGTCGCGCTCGGTCTGACGCTCGTCGCGCTCGCCGCGGGCGGCGCGCCCGGTGCGGACGACGACGGGGGCGGGGCAGCGGGCTGGCAGGGCCTCCTCGGGAGCCGGCCCGCGCCGCAGCTCGGAGGCCGCTGGATCGTCGTGCTCCGGGCGCCTTCGCTCGCCGACCGCGTCCGGCGGGCCGGCGGAGCCGCGACCGAGCAGCAAATGCGGACGTGGACTGCGGCCGCGCGCGACGCGCAGCAGCGGGCGATCCTGCGCCTCGCGTTTCGCGGGGCGCCGATCGACCCCGAGCAGTCCTACGTCCGGGTGATGAACGGGTTCGCGGCCGCGATCGACCCGCGTCTGCTCCCCGTGCTCGAGCGAGACAGGGCGGTCGCAGGCGTCTACCCCGTGCGGGCCGTCTACACCGCGGCGCTGGAGGCGCCGGCCGCCGACCCAGTCACAGGGATGCCCGCGGGCGACAGCCGGGTCGGCGTGACGCTTCCGGGATCCGACGGGACGGGGATCACGGTCGCGCTCCTCGACACCGGCGTCGACACGCGCCATCCGTACCTGCGCGACCGCCTGCTGCCGGGGATCGACGAGCTCGACCCGGGCAGCGACGCCTCGGCGGAGCAGAACCCGACGGAGCCCGGGCGGCCGGAGCGGCACGGGACGGAGCTCGCCGGGCTGGTCGCCGGCTCGCGCGGGCCGGGCGGCCTGCACGGCGTCGCGCCGCGCGCGTTGCTCCTGCCGATCAGGGTCGCAGGGTGGCAGCCGGACGCCGAGGGCGGCGTCTCGGTCTACGGCCGCTCCGATCAGCTCCTCGCCGGGCTCGAGGCCGCGGTCGACCCGAACGGGGACGGCGACGCCCACGACGCGGCGCGGATCGCGCTGGTCGGTGTCGTCGAGCCGTTCGCCTCGTTCCCGGACAGCCCGCTCGCCCGGGCGGTGCGCGGCGCGCTCGCGCTCGGCACGCTCGTCGTCGCTCCCGCGGGGAACGACGGCGCAGCCGGTCCCGGGTACGGCAGCGTGGCCGCCCCGGCCGGCACGTCTGGCGCCCTCGGCGTCGCGGCGCTCGACACGAGACGGCGCAGCCCGACGGCGCACGTGCTCGTGCGCGCGGGGCTGCGGGTGCTCGCATCCGGTGAGACGCCGCTCGGCGGCGCCTTCGGCCCGGCCGAGGTCGACGCGGTCCCGATCATCGCGCTCCCCCGGCGGCAGGTCGTCGCCGTGACGGAGGGCAACGCGCTCGACCGCCTGTTCGACCGGCAGGGGTACAGCCGCGTCGCGGGGACGGCGACGCTGCTCCCGCCGGGCCCGACGACGCCCGAGGTCGTCGGCGAGCTCTCCGCCGCCGGGGTGCGGGCGGTGCTCGTCCAGGGCCCGATCCCGGCCGGCTCGCTCGGCTTCGACGATCCCGTCGAGGTGCCGGTCGTGGGCATCCCGGTCGCGACCGCCCGCGAGCTCCGCGCGGCGCTCCGTTCCGACGTCCCCGTCGAGCTCTCCGTCGGCGCCTCCTCGTTTGCGCAGAATGCCGAGGACGGCGCCGTCGCGCCGTTCTCGAGCACGGGGCTCGCCCTCGACGGCGGCGAGCGGCCCGAGATCGGTGCGGCCGGTGTCGGGCTCGTGACTTCCGTTCCCGGCCGCAACGAGGGCGGCACCGCGCGGTACGGCACGATCAGCGGGTCGAGCGCGGCCGCCGCCGTGGTCGCGGGCGCCGCCGCCCTGCTCGCGGACGCGAGGCCGGATCTCGACGCGGCCGGTCTGCGTGCCGCGCTCGTCGCGACGCAGCGCCGCGGCGCCGGAGGATCGACGGCGGGGCTCGTGAACCCGCAGGGCGCCTCCGCCGCCGAGCTCGTCGCCGACCCGCCGGTGAGCTCGCTCGGGGCGCTCGGGCGACGTGGCAACGCACGCGGCACGGTCACGCTCCGCAACGTCACCCGGCGCCCGCTCGCGGTACGGCTCCGCGCGGGGACGTCGCCGGCGGGGGTCACGGTCGAGACGAGCCGAAGCCGGCTCGTGCTGCGCCCGGGCCGCACGATCTCGCTCGACCTGTCCCTCCACGCCGAGACGCGGCCGTCGCCTCCGAGCGCGCTGCAGGGGGCGCTCGTCGCGACCGCCGGGCGTGGCGTCCGGCTCCGTATCCCCTGGAGCGTCGCCGTGCCGGCCACGAACCGTCCCGTGCTCGGCGCGGTCCGGCTCTCGGGGGAGGCCTTCACGCCGAGCGACCGTTCACCGGCGGTGCTTTCGCTCGTCGCGGGGCGGGTCGACGGCCCGCCGGAGCGACCGCAGATCCTCCCGCTCCAGCGGCTCGACGTGGAGCTCTACCGCGGCCCGCGACGGCTCGGACGCCTCGTGCGCCTGCGCGACCTGCTCCCGGGTCGCTACGCGCTCGGGGTCACGGGCCGCGGCCCCGGCGGCGCGCGGCTGCGTCCCGGCGCGTACGTGCTGCGCGTCGTGGGAGTGCCCGTGGGCGGCGGCTCTGCGACCATCGTGAAGATTCCGTTTCGCCTCCGCTAGAGTCACGCCCGGCGTGCGAGCACCACGGAGATGAGCGCGACCGAGACCGCGACCCACCTGCGCGAGGACCCGCTCGCGCTCGCCCGCGCACAGCTTGCGCGCGTCGCCGAGACCTTCGGCGTCGACCCGAACCTCGTCGGGGTGCTCCAGGGGTGCAAGAAGACCGTCGAGGTGTCGGTCCCGGTCTCGATGGACGACGGCCGGGTACGCGTCTTCGAGGGCTACCGGGTGATCCACAACGTCACCCGGGGGCCGGCGAAGGGCGGGATCCGCTACCACCCGAACGTCACGCACGACGAGATCAAGGCGCTCGCGATGAGCATGACCTGGAAGTGCGCGCTGATGAGCCTCCCGTTCGGCGGTGCGAAGGGCGGCGTGATCTGCGACCCGAAGGTGCTCTCCCCCGGCGAGCTCGAGCGCCTCACGCGGCGCTACACGACGGAGATCATCAACGAGATCGGCCCCGAGAAGGACATTCCGGCGCCGGACGTCGGCACGAACGCGCAGATCATGGCCTGGATCTTCGACACGTACTCGATGAACGTCGGTCACTCGGTGCTCGGCGTCGTGACCGGCAAGCCGCTCGCGCTCGGCGGCTCCGTCGGCCGTGACGGCGCGACCGCCAGGGGCGCCCTGTACTGCATCCGCACCGCGCTCCAGAAGGAAGGCCGCAGGTTCCCCGACACGCGCGTCGCGATCCAGGGCTTCGGGACGGTCGGACGGAACCTCGCACGCCTGCTCGCCGAGGAGGGCGCGCGCGTCGTGGGTCTCTCCGACTCGAGCGGCGCGGTGGTGAACTCGTACGGCATCGACGTGCCGTCGGCCGTCGTCCACAAGGCGGAGCACGGCGTGCTCGGCGGGCTGCCGGGCAGCGAGGACGCGACGAACGACGAGCTCCTCGAGATGGAATGCGACGTGCTCGTGCTCGCAGCGCTCGAGCAGGCGGTGAACGCCGACAACGCCGCGCGAATCCGCGCGCACATGGTCTGCGAGGCGGCAAACAGCCCGACGACGCCCAGCGCCGACGAGATCCTCGACGACCGCGGCATCGTCGTGCTCCCCGACGCGCTCGCGGGTGCGGGCGGGGTCGTCGTCTCGTACTTCGAGTGGGTGCAGGGCCTCCAGGAGTACTTCTGGAAGGAGTACGAGGTCAACGCGAAGCTGAACGACATCGTCGTGCGGGCGTTCGAGGAGACGTGGTCGACGCGCGAGCGGTTCGGGACGAGCATGCGGACGGCCGCCTACGGCCTCGCCGTCCAGCGCGTCGCGGAGGCGACGACCACGAGAGGCTTGTACCCGTAGGGCACTTCCCGGCTTCGCCGAGAAGTGCCTCTGAGTTCCTTGCCCGACGTCGCCCTTTACACCGCGCCCGGCTGTCACCTTTGCGGCCCCGCGCTCGAGACCGTGCGGACCGTATGCGGCGCGGGGTTCAGGCACGTCGACATCACGACCGACCCGGCGCTCGAACGCCGTTACCGGGAGCGGATCCCGGTCGTCGAGATCGACGGCGTCGAGTGGTTCCGTTACGAGGTCGACGCCGGGAGGCTGCGCGAGGCGCTCCAGAGGCACATCGGCGAAGCCGATGTGCCCGCGTGACGGTTCTCTGACTGCGTTCGCGTCGCTCGTCGGCAGAATGCGGCGAGTTGTCACAAACTTCCGGGAGGACGCGGGTGGCGGAACGCCTGACGGTCGGTGTCGCTGCGCGGCTGAGTCGGTACCTCCAGGTGCTGACGCAGGCGCGGAAGATGGGGAAGGACAGGATCTCCTCGCAGGAGATCGCCGAGTACACCAACATCAACGCGACTCAGATCCGCCGCGACCTGTCCACGTTCGGCAAGTTCGGCAAGCGCGGCGTCGGGTACGCCGTGGACTCGCTGCTCTCCGAGATCCGCAAGATCCTGCGGACGCAGGGGCAGCACAACATCGCGCTGATCGGCGCCGGGCGGCTCGGTGGCGCGATCGCGTCCTCGCCGATCTTTGCCGAGCACGGGATCACGATAGCCGCGGTGTTCGACGCGGACGAGGACAAGGTCGGCACCTCGCTCGGCGGCGTGACGGTCAGCTCCCTCGACGCGCTCGACGACATCGTGCGCGACCGGAGCATCGTGGTCGGCGTGCTCGCCGTCCCGGCCGAGTCCGCGCAGGACGCCGCCGACCGGCTCGTGAGCGCCGGCGTGAAGATCGTCTTCAACTACTCGCCCGCGCTCATCGACACGCCCTCCGACGTGCAGGTGCATACGTCGAACCCCGCGGTCGAGCTGCTGTACGCCCTCTACTTCCATCTGACCTGAGCACCCGCGCGATCGGGCGTCGTCGCGAACCGGTCGGCCGGACCTAGGAGGATGCGCAGAATGCGCATCCTCCTCTGGCACGGCTACCTGCTCGGGGGGACGGGCTCGAACGTCTACACGCGCCAACTCGCGCGCGAGTGGAGCCTCGCCGGGCACGACGTGACCGTGCTGAGCCAGGAGGCGCGACCCGAGCTGTACGACCTCGGCGGCGCCACGACCACGCGGCCGGACGTGCGCGGCTTCCTCCCCGTGTTCGTACTCGACCGCTACGAGGGCTACGAGGTCAAGCGTGTCCCCGACTGCTCGCGCGCCGAGCTCGACACGTGGGTCGCGGCCAACGTCGAGGCCGTCCGCGCGCTGCTGCCGGCCGACCTCGTGTTCTGCAACCACGTGCTGCTCGGCGGGCCCGTCGGGGCGGCCTCGGGCGTCCGCTACGCCGTGAAGGCGCACGGCTCGGAGCTCGAGTACTCGATGCGAGGCAACCCCGCGCTCGAGCGGTGGGGACGCGAGTCGCTCGCGAACGCGAGCGCGACGTTCGTCGGCTCGGCGCACATCAGGACGGTGCTGGCCGAGGTGTGCGGGTCGGTCGAGCGGGTGCACGAGGTGCCACCCGGCGTCGACGTCGAGGAGTGGGTGCCCGAGGAGCCTGGAGTCGCGCTCGAGGCGCTGGTCGCCGAGTGCGCGCGCGACGCGCCGAACCCGGGCTCGGGCGACGAGCGGCTGCCCGACGAGGGCAACCGTGCACGGCTCGCAGGGTTCCTCGCGGGCGAGCGTCCGACCGTTGTCTACTTCGGCAAGCTGATCGAGCAGAAGGGCGTGCACATCCTGCTCGACGCGCTCGAAGGCGTCGACGCGCGCGTCGTGGTCGTCGGCTTCGGGCCCGAGCGGAACGCGCTCGAGCAGCGTGCCTCGAGCCGCGGGGTCGACGCGCTGTTCACGGGACCGCTCGAGCACAGGCACCTGCGACACCTCCTCGCGCTCGCCGACGCATGTGTCGTGCCGTCCGTGTTCCCCGAGGCGTTCGGGATGGTCGCGGCGGAGGCCGCCGCCGCGGGGTGTCCGCCGGTGGTCGCGCGCCACTCCGGCCTCGCGGAGGTCGCCGCCGGCCTCGAGGAATCGCTCTCGCCGCCGCTCGACCGGCTCGTCTCCTTTCCGACCGGCGACGCCGCGGCACTTCGCGAGCGGCTGTTCGCGCTGCTCGCGCTGTCGTCGGCCGACCGGGCGCTCCTGCGGGCGACCGTACGGAGCGTCGCAGTGGAGCGCTGGAGCTGGGCAAGCATCGCGGCGCGGCTGCTGCAGGCCGCTGGGGGGTGTCTGGCGTGAGCCGGACACCGCGCCCAGACACCGGACACCGGTCACGTTGCCGCACGCACTAGCCTTCGCGGCGCATGCACCCGTCGGACCACCTGCCGCACGATCAGCTTCTCGCGGAGGCGCGCGAGCGCTTCGAGGACGCCGACGACTTCACGGTCTCGGTCGAGGAGGAGTTCGCCCTGCTCGATCCCGAGACGCTCGACCTCGT
>DASSUT010000123.1:0-3703 GCA_035706725.1 Gaiella sp.
GCGATCGGCCTCGAGCTCCACGGGGACACGGCCAACCACGCCTGGGGCGTGGTGAACGTCCTCGCCGTGACGGACTTTCCGGACATCCGCCTCAAGAGCGCGATCCAGTCGGCGGCCGGCAACCTCCTCCTCATTCCCCGCGAGGGCGGCTACCTCGTCCGCCTCTACGTCGACCTCGGCGAGGTCGACCCCGCCGCCCGCGACGCCGTCCGGAGCACGACGCCGGACGAGGTGATCGCGGTCGCCCGGCGCGTGTTCCACCCGTACAGGCTCGACGTCGACGAGATCGTCTGGTTCTCGGTCTACGAGGTCGGTCAGCGGCTCACCGAGACGTTCGACGACGGGCTCGCGGGCGCCCGCGCCCCGCGCGTCTTCATCGCAGGCGACGCCTGTCACACGCACAGCGCGAAGGCCGGGCAGGGCATGAACGTCTCCATGCAGGACACGTTCAACCTCGGGTGGAAGCTCGCGGCGGTGCTCGAGGGCCGGAGCCCGGAGTCGCTGCTCGACACCTACTCGGCCGAGCGCCACGCGGTCGCACAGGAGCTGATCGACTTCGACCGGGAGTGGGCCGCGATCATGGCCTCGCGGCCGCAGGACCCGGCCGCCGCCGAGAGCGACGACGACGGCCCGGCGGAGCTGCAGGAGTACTTTCAGCGGTCGCTCCGGTACACCGCGGGCGTCGCCACCCGGTACACGCCCTCGTTGCTCACCGGCCCGGGGACACACCAGCACCTCGCCGGGGGATTCACGGTCGGCATGCGGTTCCACTCGGCGCCGGTGATCCGCCTCGCCGACGCGAGGCCCGTGCACCTCGGACATGCGGCTCGCGCCGACGGCCGCTGGCGGCTCTACGCCTTCGCCGACCGGCTCGGGCCGGGCGACCCGGCGTCACGGCTGCGCGCGCTCTGCGAGCATCTCGAGCACGCGCCCGACTCGGCCCTCCGACGCCATACGCCGCCGGACGCCGAGCTCGACAACATGCTCGACCTCCGTGCCGTGTTCCAGCAGCACCATCGCGACCTCGCGCTCGCCGACCTCCCCTCGCTGCTCCTGCCGCGCAAGGGCCGCTACCGGCTCGTCGACTACGAGAAGGCGTTCACGCCCGACCCGAAGAGCGACGACGTCTTCGATCTGCGCGGGATCGACCGCGACCGGGGAGCGCTGGTGGTCGTGCGACCGGACCAGTACGTCGCCCACGTGCTTCCGCTCGACGCCTACGGCGAGCTCGCGGCGTTCTTCGCGCCGCTGCTGACCGCCGTCGGCTAGCGCGGGCTCTGCCTGACCACGACCGACTTCGTCTCCTGGTAGTGGTCGAGCGCCTCGTTCCCGTGCTCCTTGCCGAGACCGGACTCGCCGAAGCCGCCGAACGGCAGCTCGTCGTAGACGATCTGCGGCGAGTTGACCCACGTGTAGCCGGCCTGGAGCCGCTCCGCGGCGATCGTCGCCGCGGTGAGGTCACGCGTCCAGATCGACGAGCCGAGACCGAACTGCGAGGCGTTCGCCCGCTCGATCGCCTCCTCGAGGCCGGAGACGCTCCAGATCGGCAGCGCCGGACCGAAGACCTCCTCGGCGGCGACCCTCGAGTCGTGCGGCGGCTCCAGGATCAGCGTCGGCTCGTAGAACCAGCCGGCCGCGAGCGCGTCGCCGTCGGGGCGCTTCCCGCCCACCAGCAGCTCGCCGCCGTCGGCCAGCGTGTCCGCCACCTGCTCCTCCAGCGTCGCACGCTGCGTCTCGGAGTGGAGCGGGCCGAGCATCGTCCCGTCCGCCGTCCCGGCGCCGAGCCGGAGCTTTGCCACCTTCGCGCGGAGCTTCTCGACCACCTCGTCGACGACCCGCTCGTGAACGTAGAGGCGCTTGACGGCGAGGCACGCCTGCCCGCAGTTGAAGAAGCGGCCGACGCTCGCAGCGCTGACCGCGCCGTCGACGTCGGCGTCGTCGAGCACGATCATCGGGTCGGAGCCGCCGAGCTCGAGCGTGACGCGCTTGACGCCGCGCGCCGCCAGCTCGCCGACCCGCTTGCCCACCGGGGTCGAGCCCGTGAAGGCGACCTTCGCGACTCGCGGGTCCGAGACCAGGGCCTCTCCGAGCACTGAGCCCTTGCCGGTCACGACCTCGAACACCCCGTCCGGAAGCCCTGCCTCGTGCATGAGCTCGGCGATGCGGAGCGTCGTCAGCGGCGTCGACTCGGCCGGCTTGGCGACGAGCGTGTTCCCGCAGACGAGCGCCGGCCCGAGCTTGTTGCCGAGCAGCGTCGTCGGGAAGTTCCACGGCACGATCGCGACGACGACGCCCAGGGGCCGCGTGACGACGAGCCCGTGGGTGTCCACGTCGAGGCTCGGGACGTACGCACCGCGGAGGCTCTTCGCGAGACCCGCGTAGTGCTCGAGCGTGTGCACGAACCGCGTGATCTCGATTCGCGCCTCGCGCAGCGGCTTTCCCTGCTCGAGCGTCAGCTCGAGCGCGAGGTCGTCGCGTTGCGCGAGCACCGCCTCCGCGCCCGCCCGGACGATCGCGCCGCGCGTCGCCGCCGGTGTCTCCCACCAGCCGGGGAACGCCTCGGCCGCGCGCCCGATCGCCTCCGCGGCCTCGGAGGGTCCGGCCTGCGGAACCCGCCCCACCTCCTCGCCGGACGCCGGGTTGCGGATCACCGTGACGCCCGCGTCGACCGTCGTCGCCATCACACGCCCTTGAACGCCGGCTGACGCTTCTCGGTGAACGCCGCGAGCCCCTCTCGTCCGTCCTCGCTCAGGAACAGCTCCTCGACGAGCTCGCGCTCCCGCTCGAGGCCGCGCTCGAGGCCGCGCTCGAGCCCCTCGTTCACCGCGAGCTTGATGTTCCCGATCGCCTTCGTCGCGCCCGCGGCGAGCCTCCGGAGGTAGTCGAGCGCTTTCTCGTGCAGCTCGCCCGCGGGGTACACCGCGTCGACGATGCCGAGGTCGTGCGCCTCGCGCGGCGTCACGGTTCGGCCCGTGATCATCAGGTCGAGCGCGCGGCTTCGTCCGATCAGTCGTGGCAGACGCTGGGTGCCGCCGTTGCCCGGGAGCAGCCCGAGCGTCGCCTCGGGAGTCCCGAGCCGGTAGTCGCCGTCGCCGGCGAACCGGAGGTCGCATGCCAGCGCGATCTCGAGCCCGCCGCCGAGCGCATGGCCGCCGATCTCGGCGACGAAGATCTTGGGGATCCGCGCGAGCGACGACAGCGTCCGGTGCGAGGTCTCGATCATCTCCATGTTCCGCTCGTGCGGCCCCGCCTGGAAGGCCTTGACGTCGGCCCCGGCGCAGAAGAACTTCTCGGACGCGCTGCAGACGAGCACGGCCTTGACCCGGTCGTCGCCGGCCGCCTCGTCCACCGCGGCTCCGAGCTCCTGGACGTTCTCCAGGTCGTACGAGTTCGCGTGCGGCTTGTCGAGCAGGATCGTGCCGATCCCGCCCTCGACGGAGAACGAGACGGCCGTCAACCGAGACCTCCTACCACCACCGACTTCGTCTCGAAGTAGTGATCCATCATCGCCTCGAGGCCGTGCTCCTTCCCGAGCCCGCTTTCCTTGAGCCCGCCGAAGGGAAGCTCGTCGTAGCCGTAGTGGATCTGGTTCACCCAGGTCATCCCGGCCTCGATCTCCTGCGCGGCCCGGTCGATCGCGCGGGCATCGTGCGTCCAGATCGAGGAGCCGAGCCCGTAGCGCGTGTCGTTCGCGAGGCGGATC
>DASSUT010000124.1:0-3188 GCA_035706725.1 Gaiella sp.
CTCCTCGGGCTCTGCACGCTCGAGCGGAGCCGCAGCCATCGCCTTCCCCTTTCCCCCATTCGGTTCCCCTCCCCAGGGTCTTCCTCGCGTTGTCATCGACAACGGGCCCCTGGTCGATCCCCGGAACGAGGGATCGACCAGGGGCCGCTGTCCGCCCTCAGAGCCCGTACGCCTCGAGCAGCCGCAACCAGAGCTCCGAACGGGTGGGGAACGCCGGGACGGCGTGCCAGAGGTCGTCGAGCGGCACATGGGCAACGACCGCGATCGTCGCCGCGTGGAGCGCCTCTGCGATCTCGGCGCCCGTGATCGTCGCGCCGACCACCACGCGCCGATCCTCGTCGACGACGAGCCGCGCTGTGCCCGGCGCGCCACGCCCGACGAACGAGCCGCCTGCGTTGCCGCTCGTCTCGACGTCGACCGCACGTGCCCGGAGCCCGGCCTCCTCCGCGGCCGCGAGCGTCAGACCGACGGCGCCGACCTGGGGGTCGGTGAAGATCACGCGGGGAGACGCGCCGCCGTCCGACCGCAGCTTCGCGGGCCGTCCGAGGATCGCGTCCGCCGCGAGCCGCCCCTGGTACTTCCCCATGTGGGTGAACAGCGCGCGGCCGTTCGCGTCCCCGATCGCGTACAGCCAGTCCGTACCGGTGACGCGCAGTGTGTCGTCGACCTCCACGTACTTCCCCGGCTCGAGCCCGACGGTGTCGAGCCCGATGTCCCCCGTCCGCGGCGTCCGGCCGGTGGCGACGAGAAGCTCGTCGGCCTCGACCGACCCGCCGCCCTCGAGGTCGAGCCGTACGGACCCGTTCCGCGAGACCGACACCGTGCTCACGCCGAGCCGCACGTCGACGCCGTAGTCGCGGAGCGCGGCCTCGATCTGGTCGCTCGCGAACGGCTCCTCCCGCTCGATCAACCGGTCCGCGCGATGGAGCAACGTGACCTCCGACCCGAGCGACGCCCACGCCTGCGACAGCTCCACCCCGACCACCCCGCCGCCGAGTACGGCGAGCCGGCCCGGAACCTGCCTCGCCGTGGTCGCCTCGACGTTCGTCCACGGCCGTGCCTCGGCGAGGCCCGGGACGGGCGGGATCGTCCCCGAGCTTCCGGTGGCGACGACCACCGCCTTCCGCGCGACCAGCGTCTCGTCCCCCACCTCGACCCGCCGTTCGCCGGCGAGGCGCCCGTGGCCCCGCACCACCGTCACGCGACGCTCCTCGAGCCAGGGGAGCATCCCGTGGTCGTCGAGGTCGTGGACGACCTCGTCGCGGCGCGCAAGGATCGCGGCGGCGTCGAGCTCCCCGACGAAAACGCCCGGGACGCGTCGTGCCTCGTCCCGGATCTCGAGCGGCCGCAGCAGCGCCTTCGAGGGCATGCACGCGTAGAACGCGCACTCGCCGCCGACGAGCCGCTCCTCGACGATTGCGACGGAGAGACCCGCTTCACCGAGCCTTCCCGCGACGACCTCGCCGGGCGCCCCGGCCCCGATCACGACCACGTCGAACTCGCGCTGCGCCACGTCATGGGGAGCATAGGCTGGCCGGGTGCCGACCCGCGAGTACCGCCTCACGACCGACAGCCCGGAGATCGAGGCGGCCTTCCAGGAGCTCCGCCGCCAGCTGAAGGTCCCGAGCGAGTTCCCGGCGGACGTGCTCGAAGAGGCACAGGAGTCGGCGCGCTCGCCGCGGCACCCCGGCGCGGACGAGACCGAGACGCCCTTCGTGACGCTCGATCCGGCCGGCTCGATGGACCTCGACCAGGCGTCCCACTTCGAGCGGCGGGGGGATGGCTATCGCGTCAAGTACGCGATCGCGGACGTCGCCGCGTTCGTCGAGGCCGGCGGCCCGTTGGACGTCGAGGCGCACGAGCGCGGGAGGACGCTGTATGCCCCGGACGTCAACGTGCGGCTCTACCCGCCGACGCTCTCGGAGGACGCCGCGAGCCTGCTGCCCGGCGAGACCCGGCCCGCGCTCGTCTGGACGATGGACGTCGACGAGACCGGTGAGGGGACGGCGGTGCACGTCCAACGGGCGCTGGTACGCAGCCGCGCCAAGCTCGACTACGTCAGCGCCCAGACGGCGCTCGACGACGGCACGGCGACCGAGCAGCTGCGCCTCCTGCGGGAGATCGGCATCCTCCGCGAGCAGCGCGAGACGAGGCGCGGCGGTGTCAGCCTCGCGCTCCCCGAGCAGCTCGTGACGCACGACGGGCAACGCTTCGGCCTGCGCTTCCGCGCGCCGCTTCCCGTCGAGGGCTGGAACGCCCAGATCTCGCTGCTGACGGGGATGGCCGCCGCGGAGCTGATGCTCGGCGGGCACGTGGGGATCCTGCGCACGGTTCCCCCGCCCGAGCCCGACCGGCTGAAGCGGCTCGAGCTGACCGCACGGGCGCTCCGGGTCGAATGGCCGAACGGCAGCTCCTATCAGCAGTTCGTCCGAGAGCTCAGCCCGTTCGTCGGGCGGCAGGCCGCGCTCCTCGTCGAGGCGGCCGGGCTGCTGCGAGGCTCGGGCTACGTGTCGTTCGACGGCGAGCCGCCCAACGACCCCGTCCATTCGCCGCTCGCCTCGACGTACACGCACACGACGGCGCCGCTGCGCCGGCTCGTCGATCGCTACGTCGGCGAGCTCTGCGTCGCGCTCGCGGCGGGCGCCCCGATCCCCGAGTGGGTCCGCGCCGAGCTCTGGACGCTGCCCGAGACGATGGCCGCGACCGGCGGACGGGCCGGCCAGTACGAGGCGGGGATCGTCTCCATCGTCGAGGCCGCGCTGCTCGCCGGGCGGGTCGGCGAGACGTTCGAGGCGATCGTGGTCGAGCTCCACACGCGCCGCGGCGGGGCCACCGTCGCGCTCCGCGAGCCGGCTGTGACAGGGCGCTGCACGGGCGACGGCCTTCCGCTCGGCGGCCGGGTCCGCGTGCGCCTCACCGAGGCGGACGTGATGAAGCGCCTCGTCCGCTTCGAGCCCGCGTAGCCGCAGCTGCCCCTCGCCGCTACGCCTCGTCGGCCACGCGCCGCGCTGCCGCGAGCGTCGCCTCGCCGAACAGCACGAGCCGCGACTCCTCGACGGCGGTCTCCGCCGAGCGGAGCGCGGCGAGCGCCTGCGCGACCGCGTCGTCGAGCGGCCACCCGAACGCGCCGGAGGAGATCAGCGGGAACGCAAGCGTCCGAGCGCCGAGCTCGTCCGCGACCGCGAGCG
>DASSUT010000125.1:0-19502 GCA_035706725.1 Gaiella sp.
GAGCCCAGCGCGTGCGCGGCCTCGCGGCCGGCCTGGGTGAGCGCGTACGTCCGCGTGCCCTCCTCGTCGAAGCTCTCCACGTAGCCGCTCTCGACGAGCGCGACCAGGGCGGGGTAGATCGCTCCGGGGCTCGGCTTCCAAGTCCCGCCGACGCGCTCCTTGAGCGCGCCCATGATCGCGTAGCCGTGCGCTTCGCCGAGCGTCGCCAGCACCACCACGATCGCCTCCTTGAGCTCGCCTCGACGGAAGATCCTGCTCATAACGTAACTTACGATAGCAAGTTATCGTAAGTTACGTCATTGAAGGCCGCCTTACGTCGCGGCGATCCCTGCCACATGTCTACGCTGCGCGGGCGATGCTCGTCGTGATCCCGTTCCGGGCAGGCGGCAAGAGCCGGCTGCCCGCCGAGCTCCGCAACGACGTCGCGCTCGCCATGCTCGGCGACGTCGTGGAGGCGGCCGTCGCGTGCGCGGACGTTCGTGTCGTGACCTCCGACCCTGCGGGGCGGCTCGTCGCACGTGGGCTCGGGGCGGCGGTCGTCGACGACCCGGCCGAGGGGCAGGGGCCGGCCGTCGCGGCGGGCCTCGCGGGCGCTGACGGGATCGCGCTCGTCGTGAACGCCGACGTGCCGCGCGCACGCCCCTCGGATCTCGCCGCGCTCGCGGTCCCGCCGCAGCTCCGCAGGGTCGCGATCGTCGCCGCCCCCGACGGGACGACGAACGCGCTCGGGTTGCCGTACCCGGAGGTCTTCCGGCCGCTCTACGGGCCGGGGAGCGCAGGGCGCTTCTGCGCGCACGCTGTCGCGCTCGGGCTCGACTTCGAGGAGCTCGCCTTGCCCAACCTCGTGCGCGACGTCGACACCGTGGCGGACCTCGCCGGGCTCGGCCCACGCGGCGGGGCCAGGACGCGGGCGCTGCTCGGCGCGATCGCGCGATGAGGGTCGTGTGCCTCTCGGGCGGCGTGGGGGGCGCGAAGCTCGTCCGCGGCCTCCACGACGAGCTCGGCCCCGGGGAGCTCACGGTCGTCGGGAACGTCGGTGACGACGTCGAGGTGCTCGGGCTCTACGTCTCGCCCGACCTCGACTCGGTCCTCTACGGCCTCGCCGGGCTCAACGACGAGGAGCGTGGCTGGGGCCGCGCCGGCGAGACGTGGCGTGTGCTCGAGTCCGCTCGCGACTGGGGGGGCGAGCACTGGTTCCAGCTGGGCGACCTCGACATCGGCCTGCACCTCGTCCGAAGCCAGGCGCTCGCCCTCGGCGAGAGGCTCTCTGCGGTCACCCGTCGGCTGACGGACGCCGCCGGTCTCGCCACGCAGCTGATTCCGGCGACCGACGACCGGCTCCGGACGCGGATCGTCACGCCGTCCGGGACGTTCGGGCTCCAGGAGTGGTTCGTCGAGCGGCGCCACGAGGACGAGGTCGACGGCGTCGTCTACGTCGGCGCGGAAGACGCGACGCCGGCACCCGGCGCAGTCGAGGCGATGCTGGAGGCCGACCTACTCGTGCTCGCCCCGAGCAACCCCTACGTCTCCCTCGGGCCGATCCTCGCCGTGCCGGGAATCCACGACGCGGTTGTCGCACGCGAGGTGCCCTGCGTGGCGGTGAGCCCCCTGGTCGGCGGCCGCTCCGTGAAGGGCCCGCTCGACCGTATGCTCCTGCGGATGGCAGGCGGGACCACACCGGCCCATGTGGCGCAGTGTTACGAGGGCGTCGTCGACGTCCTCGTGATCGATCGGGCGGATGCACCGGCCGAGGCCGGCGTGCCACTCGTCGTCACCGACACGCTGATGGTGGACCGCGCCGCGTCGCGGCGGCTCGCGGCGGCCGTGCTCGAGGCGGCAGCGTGAGGATCGCGGTCGTCGGCGGCACGGGCAGCTTCGGCCGTCCGCTCGCGAGGCGGCTCGCCGATGCCGGGTACAGCGTCGTGATCGGGTCGCGTGACGCCGGGCGGGCCGCGGAGGCGGCGGCGGAGCTCGAGGTCGACGGCGCGACGAACGCCGACGCCTGCCGTGGGGCCGACCTCGTCGTGCTCGCGACGAAGGCCGAGGCCGCACTCGACACCGTGCACGAGCTTCGCGACGCGATCGGAGAGACGCCGGTGCTCTCCGTCGCCGCCGAGCTCTCCTTCGCGCCGACCGGCGTGCTACCCACGGCCGAGGCGCAGTCGCTCGCCGCGCGCGTGCAGGACGTCGTCGCGGGCCCGGTGGTCGCCGGGCTGCACTCGCTTGCCGCCCGCAACCTCGGGCGCGACGAGCCGCCCGAGGAGGATGCACTCGTGTGCGGCGACGACGCCGCGGCGAAGGAGCTCGTGCTCGAGGTCGCCCAGCGCATCACGGCGGGCCGCGCGATCGATTGTGGCCCGCTCGCCTCGGCCCGGGCGCTCGAGGGCCTGACGGCCGTGATCGTGAACGTCAACAAGCGCTACAAGGCGCATGCCGGCGTGCGCATCTCCGGGATCCGCTGAGCGCGACGGGCGTCAGCATCGTGCCGCTCGTGGGCATTCCCGAGCTGCGCGAGGGCGACGATCTCGCCCGTGAGCTCCACGAGGCGGCGCTCCGCGCCGGCGGGCTCGAGGCGGCCGACGTGGTCGTGGTCGCTCAGAAGGCGGTCTCGAAGGTCGAGGGGCGCGTCGTGCGGATCACAGACGTCGAGGCCTCTGCCCGGGCGCAGGAGCTCGCCGGGCCCGAGGGTGATCCCCGGCGGGTCGAGGTGATCCTGCGCGAGAGCGCCCGCGTCGTCCGCTCGCGGCCGCCGCTCGTGATCGCCGAGACCCGTCACGGCTTCGTGTGCGCCTCGGCGGGCGTCGACGCCTCCAACACCCCGGACGAGGACACCCTCGTCTTGCTGCCGCTCGACCCGGACGCCTCGGCGCGAGGTCTTCGCGAGCGCCTCGTCTCGCTCTCCGGCGTCGACGTCGGCGTGATCGTCAGCGACTCGTTCGGGCGCGCCTGGCGGCAGGGGACGACCGACGTCGCGCTCGGCGTCGCGGGCATCGCGCCCCTGCTCGACCTCCGGGGGACGCTCGACGCGGCGGGCCGCGCGCTGCACACCACACAGATCGCGGTCGCGGACGAGCTCGCGGGGGCCGCCGAGCTCGTCCTCGGCAAGGCGAGCGGGATTCCAGCCGCGATCGTCAGCGGCGTCGACGCCCGCGGCGACGGGAGCGCGGGCGAGCTCGTCATGCCCCGGGAGCGCGATCTCTTTCGCTGAGCCCCGCGGTCGGGCTGAACCGCCCGCCGCAAGGAATCGCGGCTTCCTCGCGGTAGAGTTGCCCCATGCGCCGCTACGCGATCTGGGGCACCGCGACGTCGGCCCCGCACGAAGAGTGGGTGCGGTCGGTCGGCGAGGCGTTCGAGGACGACGGGTTTGCCCGCGTGGACGACATTGCGGACGCCGACTTCGTCCTGAACATGTTCGACCCCGAACAGCCGAGGGCATTCCGCCGGCAGTCGCGGGGAACGTACTCGGCCTCGTTCTACGAGCTCGAGACGCCGCCCGACGACGTGCTCAAGACGAGCTACCCGATGCTCGTGCGTACGCTCGCGAACGTCGTCGTGCTCCGTGTTCCGGGACACGGCGTGTGGTTCACGACCATGGAGCGCGGGACGTACGAGATCTCCGACGACCCGACGGAGGTGTTCGAGCGCCTTGCGCCGCTCGCCAAGTCGAAGCTCGTGATCGACAACGAGTTCGTCGCAGACCTCGAGCCGGAGCTCTGGGACGGGGACGAGATCACGGCCGACATCGGCGCCGCCGGCAAGCGCATGCAGGACCTCGATCTTCTGCCGGCGCCGTTCCCCGTCCACGAGTACCTCGACGAGCGTGACCTGCGCCACGTGATGCGGCTCTACCAGGTCGGCGGCCTGTCCTACGGGAACCTCTCCGCCCGCAAGGACGAGACACGGTTCTGGATGAGCGCGAGCGGCGTCGACAAGTCCCAGCTCGAGGTCGCGGGTCGAGACATCCTCCTCGTCTCGGGGTACGACGAGCCGAACGCGCGGATGCGGATCAGCGTGCCCCCTGGAATCGAGCCGCGTCGCGTCTCGGTCGATGCGATCGAGCACTGGATGATCTACCAGGCCCATCCGGACGTCGGCGCGATCCTCCACGTGCATGCGTGGATGGAGGGCATCGCCGCGACCGACATCAACTACCCCTGCGGCACGCAGGAGCTCGCCGAGTCCGTCGCGACGCTGATCGACCGCGAGCCCGACCCCTCGCATGCCGTGATCGGCCTCCGCAACCACGGCATCACCGCCACCGGCGACAGCCTGATGGAGATCCTCGACCGGATCGAGTCGAGCATCCTCCGCCAGGTCCCGATGACCTAGCCGGCGCGCCCTCGCCGGGGCTCCCGCGGGGCGAAGCCCGGCTCCGCCTCCGCGAGCAGGCGGCGCCGGCGTCTAGGGGTCCGGCGCGCGGAGCAGCCGCCAGACCGAGAGGACGGCGAGCAGCGGGATCAGCACCACGTCGTTCGCGAGGCACCAGACGCACCACGCGTCGATCACGAACGCCTGGAGAGCGACGAGGTACACGGCGAACCCCGCCGCGGCGAGCCCGACGGCCGCGACGAGCGTCCGTGCGAGCTCGGAGTCCCAGGCGACGAGGGCCAGCACGGCCACCCAGGCGGCGAGGCCGAGTACCGCGACGGGGATTCCCGCGAGCTCGGCGTACGACGACTCCTGGACCGTCTCGCAGCCGCCCGAGCTCGTGCAGATCAGCGCGTCCGGCTGGTAGTGGACGTACGTGAGGTAGCCCGCGACTCCGATGCCGACGAGCGCGACGAGCGCGATCGCCGCTCGCAGTGCGCGGTCGCTCACGCGGTCACTGTGCGAGCGCGTCGTCGAAGATCGGCCGGAACGAGTCGATCGAGAACGAGCTCGGGTGCACCTGATACGGCTGTCCGTTGCCGATCTGGATGAAGAAGGACGGCGTGCCCTGCACCTGGAGGCGTGCGCCTTCCCCGGCCGAGGCCTGCGCCTCGCGGGCGACCTCCTTCGAGGCGGCGTCCTGCTTCAGCCGGGTCCAGTCGAGGCCGAGATCGCCCGCGATCCGCTCGAGCAGGTCGTCCGTCACCCACCCGGAGTTCTCGTCTCCCTGGTTTGCGTAGAGCGCGTCCGAGAACTGCCAAAGCTTGCCCTGCTTCCCCGCGGCCAGGACGTACAGCAACGCCTTCTCGGAGTCCTGGCCGATGAACGCGAGCCCCGCGAAACGGAGCTTGACCTTTCCCGGCCGCACGTACTGCTGGACGATGTCGGAGAAGCCGTCCATCTGGTACTCCCGGCAGATCGGGCACTGGAGATCCTCGAACTGGATCATCGTCACGGGGGCGCCCTGCGCGCCGAGCTCCGTGTTCGTCTGCGGGATCCCGGCGAACAGCGCGGAGGTGGCATCGCCCGGGGTCGTGCCGCTCGTACCGTTGTCGCCGCCGCCGCCGGCGACGACGACGCTCACGACCACGAGGACGGCGACGACCGCGACGGCCCCGGCCGCGGCGATCAGCAGATTGCGGTTCCGCGTGCCCGGGTGACGGGGCGGAGGCTTACGCGGCTTGGGGGGCATGTCGCCACCAGTCTGCCTGGCGCCGCCGGACTGCGTCAGCGCACGGTGACCGGGACGCGGACCACGTGGAGCGGCGTCCCGTCTTCCGCGCTCGCCTCGAACGCGACGATCGTGGCACGGCCGGAGAGGCCGGGAATCGCGAGCAGCTTGTCGAACGTGCCGCGCGTCCCGTTTCCGGCCGTCGCCGTCGTGAAGTCGCGCAAGACGACCTTCCCGGATCCGTCGCGCACCTCGAACGAGACCGTCGCCTCGAAGACGTTGGCGGTTCCCGACACGTGGATCGGGCTCGTCACGCTGTCGCCGGGGCGCGGAGACTCGATCACGATCTGGGGCGTCTGCGCCTCCGATGTCGTGGACTCCGAGCCGCCGCACCCGCCTGCGACGAGTGAGAGCGCCACGAGGACCGGTGCGGCGCGCCTCACCCGGCGGCCTCGCGCGCGAGGGCCGCGAGGGTTCGTCCCACGACCGGCGCGAACTTGAACCCGTGACCGGAGCACGCGGATCCGACGACGACGCGGCCGTGGCGCTCCAGCACGAAGCTCTCGTCCGCGGTGTTCGTGTAGAGGCATGTCTCCGTGCGAAGCGCCCCGCCGAGCCCGCGGTAGCGCCTCGCGGCCCAGCGCGCGACGAAACCGGCGACGCTCTCGTCCGGCGCGGCGCCGGCGTCGGGGTCGGCCACCGGCCCCGAGTGGTGGAGCCCCGCCTTGAGGCCGAGCCCCGGCGCGGCCAGCGCGTAGGAGGAGTTGCCGGCACGGACCACGCCGCCCTCTTCGGGGCCCGGGACGCCCGCGTAGTCGATCACGGGCGGCAGCGATTCCGCGCCCGGGAGCTCGAGGTAGACCACCGTCTCCCGCGTGGGCACCACGGCGAGGTCGATTCCCGCGGTCGCGAGCAGGCCGGGTGCCCAGGCACCGGCCGTGACCACCACTGCGCCCGCGGTGACCTTGCCGTCGGCGAGGCGCACGTGAACCGACCCGCGTCCGATCTCGAGTGCCTCGACGACCGAACGCTCGCGCAGCTCGACGCCGCCCGCGGTCGCGACGGAGAGGAGCGTCGCGTGGGCACGGTCGGCGAACAGGAAGCCACCGTCCCGCTGGAACACCGCGGATTCGCCGGCGTCGAGCTCGAGCGGCCAGCGCTCCGCCACCTCTGCGACCGAAAGCGTCTCGTACGCGACGCCGCAGGCGGCGAGCGCGCGCGCGGTGGCCGCGGCCTGCGGCCCGAGATCCAGGACGCCGACCCGCTGGAGCAGCCGGACACCGCGGTCCCGCTCGAGCGAGCGCCATTCGTCTCCGGCGGCCTGCGCGAGACGGACGAACCGCTCGTCCCCGTAGTTGAGCCTGAAGATCCGCGAGGTTCCATGGCTCGACCCGTGCACATGCCCCAGCTCGAATCGCTCGAGCAGCAGCACGGAGAGCGGCGTTCCCGCGAGGGCCCGCGCCGTCGCGACGCCGACGATCCCCGCGCCGACCACGACGATGTCGGCGTCGCGTCTCACGCCCCGATCCTACGAGGCGTGGTGACTCAGACTGCCGCGACGGCGCGGGCCACCCGGGACGCGGCCTTCGAGGCCGCGCGCGAGAGAGCCTGATACGCCTTCGCGACGTCGTCCGGATCACCGGCCGCCGCTGCCGCCTCCACCGCCCGGACCGCCTGCGACACGTCCGAGTCGAGCGGGTCCCTGCCGTAGGCGAGCTCCGCCTCGCTTATCCCGATGCGGCGCGCGAGCTCCCGCATCACCTGGAGGGACGGGATGCGCTCGCCGCGCTCGATCCGCGAGATGTAGGCGGCGCTGCAGCCCGGAAACGCGAGCTCGCGCTGGCTGATCCCCGCGGCCTCCCGCGCGGCGTGCAGCCGACGTCCGACCTCGGTCGGATCGTCGTAGTGCGGTGTACGGGGGCGCTTGAGGATCACGTCAACCACTATGGCACGGTTCGCAAGCCAAGTGAATAGCTGACATGCCACGATCCGGACATGAAGCTCGATCTCGACGCGCTCTTCCGCCCGGACACCCGCACGAGTGGCTGGCGGCGCATGCCGGCGGTCGCGGGAGACACGATGATCGCAACGAGCCACCCGCTCGCGACGGCGGCCGGGCTCGAGGCGTTCGACGCGGGTGGGAACGCGGTCGACGCCGCGCTCGCGGCCGCGACCGTGCTCGCGGTCGCAGAGCCGACCGACAACGGCCTCGGCGGCGACGCCTTCGCGCTCGTCTGGCACGGCGGCGAGCTGTCCGGCCTGAACGGCTCCGGGCGCGCGCCGCGGACGATCGATGAGGTGCGGGTCGACACGACCGGCCCGCGATCCGTGACCGTCCCCGGCGCGGTGCGCGCGTGGGCCGATCTCGCCGAGCGCTTCGGGCGCCTCGGTCTCGACCGCGCGCTCGGTCGCGCCGCGGAGCTCGCCGAGCGCGGCGTCGCCTGCACGGCCCGGATTGCGGACAAGTGGGCCCGGGCCCCCGCCGCTCCATTCCCGGCGCCCGGCGTGGGGGAGCGGTTCGTGCTCCCCGGGCTGGCGGAGACGCTCTCTCGCCTGTCCGACGAGGGGCCTGACGCCTTCTACGGCGGGAAGGTGGCGGCCGCGATCGCGGCCGCGTCGTGGCTCGACGAGGAGGATCTCGCGGAGCACCGGTCGGAATGGGTCGAGCCGCTTCGCCACGGCTATCGCGGGGTCGAGCTCTGCGAGCTCCCGCCGAACGGTCAGGGTGCCGCGGCCCTCCTCGCGCTGGCGCTCTACGACGGCCTCGAGCCGGGCCTTCACTCCCAGATCGAGGCGATGAAGCTCGCGCTCGCCGACGCCTATGCCCACGTGGGAGACGTGCCCTGGCCCGAGCGCCTCCTCGACCCGGATCACGTCCGCGAGCGCCGCGCGCTCGTCGATCCCGGTCGGGCGCTCGACCCAGCGCCGTCGGTGCTCCCCCGCGGCGGGACGACGTACCTCTGCGCGGTCGACTCGGACGGCACCGCCGTCTCGTTGATCCAGAGCGTGTTCGAGACGTTCGGCTCCGGCATCGTGGCGCCGGGAACGGGCGTCGCGCTCCAGAACCGTGCGGCGGGCTTCGTCGCGGAGCACGGCCACCCGAACTGCCTCGCTCCCGGGCGCCGTCCGTTCCACACGATCATCCCGGGGATGCTGCTCGAGCGAGGATCGCTCCTCGGTCCGTTCGGCGTGATGGGCGGCGCGATGCAGCCGCAGGGGCACGTGCAGGTCGTCCTCCACCTCGTCGACGAGGGAGACGACCCGCAGGCGGCGCTCGACGCGCCCCGCTGGCGCGTCGGCCCCGGGCGGGAGGTCGCGCTCGAGCCGGGCCTCTGGGACGCGGAGGAGCACCTGACGGCTCTCGGCCACCACGTGGTGCGGGGAAGCGTGCAGCACGGGTTCGGCGTCGGGCAGGCGATCCTCCGCCTGGGCGACGCGTTGATCGGCGGCTCGGACGGCCGCGGCGACGGCTTCGCGTCCGGACGCTAGCCCCGGACTGCGCGGAGCGCGTTCAGGATCACGGCGACGTCGATGACCTCCTGGAACAGCGCTCCCCAGACCGGCGGCAGGTAGCCGAACGCCGCGACGACCATCGCGCCGACGGACAGCCCGAGACCGACGATCACGCTCTGGCGAGCGATGTGGAGCGACCGCCGGCCGACGCGGATCGAGAACGGGATGCGGTCGGCTCGATCGACGACGATCACGACGTCCGCGGTCTCGGACGACACGGTCGCCCCCTTGCCCGCCATCGCGATCCCGACGTCGGCGGACGCGAGGGCGGGGGCGTCGTTGATCCCGTCGCCGGCCATCACGACCGACCCGCGCGACCGCTGTCGCACGGATTCGACCACCGCGAGCTTGTCCCGCGGATCCTGATCCGCGTAGACCTCGTCGATCCCGAGCGAGGCGGCCACCTCGCGAGCGACCTCCGGACGGTCGCCGCTCACGAGGGCCACGTGCTCGACGCCCTCGTCGCGCAGCTCCTCGGCGATGCGTTCGGCACCGGGCCGCAGCTGGTCGGTGAGCACGATTGCGCCTTCGAGCACTCCGTCCACCCCGACGAGGACGGTCGCCCGCCCGCCGTCGGCCGCGCCGTCGAGCGCGCTGCTTCCGTCGACGCAGTAGCCGTGTCGCTCGAGCCAGCCGTGGGAGCCGACGGCCACACGGCGTCCCTCGACGACGCCGGCGATGCCGCTGCCGGGGTCTTCGTCGACGTGTGACGGGGGACTCAGCACGAGCCCTCGGGCGCCCGCACCCTGGACGAGGCTGTCCGCGAGCACGTGGGCGGAATGCTGGTCGAGCGAGGCGGCGAGCCGCAAGGTCTCGTCGTCGGAGAGCGAGCCGAGCAAGACGATCCGCTCGATCTCGGGCTCGCCGCTCGTCACGGTGCCGGTCTTGTCGAGCAGCACGGAGGTCGCCGTGCCGAGGCGCTCGAGCACTCCCGAGCCCTTCACGATCACGCCGGCTCGCGCCGCGCGCGAGAGCCCGCCGACGAAGGCAATGGGCGCTGCGAGGATCAACGGGCAGGGTGTGGCCACGACTACGACCGCCAGGCCGCGCGTGGGGTCGCCCGCCGCGGCCCAGGCGATTCCGGCGAGGGCGAGCGTGAACGGGAGGAAGACCGCGGCGTAGCGGTCGGCCAGGCGGGTGAAGCGGGCCCGGTCGGCCTGCGCGGCGTGTACCAGCCGGACGATCGCGGCGTAGGCGCTGTCGGCCGCGAGCCGCGTCACGCGCGCGTGGAACGGGTTCCCCGCGTTCGTCGTCCCGGAGCGCACGGGCGACCCCGCGGTGAGCGTGACCGGAAGCGGCTCGCCCGTCAGCGTCGACTCGTCGACGACCGCGTCGCGGCCGACGACGACGCCGTCCGCCGGCACGAGCTCGCCGGCGCGGACGACGACGAGGTCGCCGATCGCGAGCTCCTCGACCGGAACCTCCTCGACGCCCGAGTCGACCTCCCGGTGCGCGATGCGCGGCGCGCGCTCCACGAGAAGCCGCAGCTCCCGTTGCGCCCGCCCCGCGGCCCACGCCTCGAGCGCGGCGCCCCCGGACATCATCAGCGCGACGATCGCAGCGGCGAGCTGCTCGCCGAGGATCAGGCCGCCCGCGATCGCGATCAGCGCGATCGCGTCGACGCCGACGTCCCCTCGCAGGAGGCTGCGGAGAGTCTCGATCGTCAGGGGCACCAGGACGACCGCCGCGCCGACACCCCAGGCGACGTCCGCCCAACCCGGCTCGCCCGAGAGCCACAGGAGACCGCCGACGACGATTCCCGCGAGCGCGACGACGGCGAGCGCGCGTTCGCGCATGCCTGCTACCGCGATACGCCGGGCGCGAGCGCGGCGCGCGCCTCAGCCCTCGTCGTCATGCCCCGAGTGTCGCACAGCGCAGGAGCGGACATGCCGCCGGTGCGATAGAACCCCTCCACCGCCGCGCCCATCGGGGCGTTCAGCATGATGGGCTTCGTCGCTGGACCTGCCCGCCGCCGAGAAAGGAGAGCCGATGGCCCACGAGCCGAACCGCGAGATCCTGCCGATCCCGGACGAGCCGTACGACGGGCCGGTCTACGAGGACGCGAAGGACCCGGATGCGACGTTCCCTCCGATCGAGCCGCTGCGTCCGCCGGACGGTGCGCCCAACGTCCTGATCGTGTTGATCGACGACTGTGGCTTCGGCGCGTCGAGCGCCTTCGGAGGACCGTGCTCCACGCCGACGGCAGAACGGCTCGCGGCGGCCGGGCTCAAGTACAACCGCTTCCACACGACGGCCCTGTGCTCGCCGACGCGTCAGGCGCTCCTCACAGGTCGCAATCACCACACGGTCGGCATGGGCGGCATCACCGAGATCGCGACGTCCGCGCCGGGGTACAACTCCATCCGACCCAACACGTGCGCACCGCTTGCCGAGACGCTCAAGCTCAACGGGTACTCGACCGCGCAGTTCGGCAAGTGCCACGAGGTCCCGGTCTGGGAGACGAGCCCCATGGGGCCGTTCCACGCCTGGCCGACCGGCTCGGGGTTCCAGCACTTCTACGGGTTCATCGGCGGCGAGACGAACCAGTACGCGCCCGCGATCTACCGCGACACGGTGCCTGTCGAGCCGGAGAAGACCCCGGAGGAGGGCTACCACTTCACGGAGGACATGACCGACCAGGCGATCGACTGGATCAAGCAGCAGAAGGCGCTCATGCCCGACGCGCCGTTCTTCGTCTACTTCGCCCCGGGCGCCACGCATGCACCGCACCATGTGCCGACGGAGTGGTCGGACAAGTACAAGGGCGCCTTCGACGACGGGTGGGACGCTCTCCGCGAGCGGACGCTCGCGAGGCAGAAGCAGCTCGGCGTCGTTCCCGACGACGCGGAGCTGACCGCACGCCCGCAGGAGATTCCCGCCTGGGACGACATGCCGGACGACCTGAAGCCTGTCCTCGCCCGGCAGATGGAGGTGTACGCCGGCTTCTTGGAGCACACCGACCACCACGTCGGCCGGCTGATCGACGCGCTCGCCGAGCTCGAGCTGCTCGACGACACGCTCGTCTACTACGTCGTCGGCGACAACGGGGCGTCGGCCGAGGGAACGCCGACCGGCTGCTTCAACGAGCTCGTCGTCCTCAACGGCGCCTACGGGATCGAGTCGACGGAGTTCATGACCTCGAAGATCGACGAGTTCGGCACGCCGTCCGCCTACAACCACTACGCGGTCGGCTGGGCGCACGCAATGGACACGCCCTACCAGTGGACGAAGCAGATCGCGTCGCACTGGGGCGGGACGCGGAACGGCACGATCGTCCACTGGCCCGGCGGGATCCGCGCGCGCGGTGAGATCCGTTCCCAGTTCCACCATGTGATCGACGTGGCGCCGACGATCCTCGAAGCCGCGGGACTTCCGCAGCCGCGCACGGTGAACGGGGTCGAGCAACGCCCGCTCGAGGGCGTCTCGATGGCCTACACGTTCGACGATGCGGCCGCCGCCGACCGGCACACCACGCAGTACTTCGAGATGTTCTGCAACCGCGGCATCTACCACGAGGGCTGGACCGGCGTGACCCGTCACAGCATCCCGTGGGTCGCGACCGAGATGCCCGCGTTCGCGGACGACGTCTGGGAGCTCTACGCCCCCGACGACTGGACACAGGCGAAGGACATCGCCGCCGAGAACCCGGAGAAGCTCGCCGAGCTCAAGGCGCTGTTCCTCGAGGAGGCGAAGAAGTACAACGTGCTCCCACTCGACGACCGGCGCTTCGAGCGCTTCAACGCCGATCTCGCCGGCAGGCCGCAGCTCGTCCGCGGGACGTCGCAGCTCCTGTTCGGGCGGATGGGCCGCCTCTCCGAGAACTCGATCCTCGCCCTGAAGAACAAGTCGCATGCGGTCACGGCGCAGATCGAGGTGCCCGAGGATGGCGCGAACGGCGTGATCCTCTCCCAGGGCGGGGCGTTCGGCGGCTTTGCCGTCTATGCGACCGACGGCAGGCTCGCGTACTGCTACAACCTCTTCGGCCTCGAGCGGTTCAAGGTCTACGGTGAGGATGCGATCCCGCCGGGCGAGCACCAGGTGCGCATGGAGTTCTCGTACGACGGCGGCGGGCTCGGCAAGGGTGGCGACGTCACGCTCTTCGTCGATGGCACGCAGGTGGGCACGGGTCGTGTCGACGCCACGGTCCCGATGCTCTTCTCGGCCGACGAGACAACCGACGTGGGCGGCGACACGGCAACGCCGGTGAGCGACGACTACGCCGCCCACGACAGCCGCTTCACCGGCGAGGTCGCCTGGGTGCAGATCGACGTCGACGAGGCCGCGGCGGATGCCGACCACCTGATCTCACCGGACGAGCGCTTCAGGATCGCGATGGCGAGGCAGTAGCGGCCGCGGTGTCGGTCGCCGACGAGCAGCACACGCCTTCGGCTCCACCAGGGCCGGGCATGCGCTGGGTCCCCGGCGGCACGTTCGCGATGGGCTCCGAGGACTTCTACCCCGAGGAGCGGCCGGTCCACCGCGTGGCGGTCGACGGCTTCTGGATGGACGAGCACCCGGTCACGGCGGCCGAGTTCCGACGATTCGTGCGTGAGACGAAGTACGCTACGGTCGCCGAGCGGCCGCTCGACCCCGTTCACTACCCCGGCGCCGATCCCGAGCTGCTCGTCCCCGGCTCGCTGGTCTTCCGCGCGACTTCCGGCCCGGTCAGCCTCGACGACTATCGGAACTGGTGGGTTTACGTCCCGGGCGCCTTCTGGAAGCGCCCCGGCGGGAAAGGGACGACCGTCAACGGCCGAGATAACCATCCCGTCACGCACATCGCGTTCGAGGACGCCGAGGCGTACGCTGCCTGGGCGGGCAAGGAGCTCCCGACCGAGGTGGAGTGGGAGCACGCCGCCCGCGGCGGGCTCGAGGGCGCCGTCTTCGCCTGGGGGGACGAGCACTTCCCGGATGGAAAGCCGATGGCGAACACCTGGCAGGGCGAGTTCCCATGGCAGAACCTCAAGCTCGACGGCTACGAGGGGACATCCCCTGTCGGGAGCTTCCCGCCGAACGGCTACGGGCTCTCCGACATCTGCGGCAACGTCTGGGAGTGGACGTGCGACTGGTTCACGTCAGGCCATCCGGACGAGGTCGCGAGCCCGTGCTGCGTTCCGCGGAACCCGAGAGTGACGTCTCCGGCCCGCGGCGAGCCGATTCCGAGGCGGGTGATCAAGGGCGGGTCGCACCTCTGCGCCCCGAACTACTGCCTCCGCTACCGCCCCGCCGCCCGGCAGGGGCAGGCCGTCGACTCCTCGACCTCGCATCTCGGTTTTCGGTGCGTGGTGCGCGAGGGCTCGCCGGCCGGGGGATCGTCTGACGCTGCCGCCGGCAACGCGACCCCGGGCGCCTAGGCGCCCGGGCCCTTGCAGTGCCCCCGCTCGATGGTGTTTGATGCGCAGGCCATGGGCGTCGGGTTCTGGGTCAAGGTTCTCGTGGGCGCGGTCGCCGCGGCGATCGGTGCGATTCTCGCGATCCTCCTGATCAGCTCCGTGTTCGTGAAGTGGGGGCTCTTCGGCGGTCTCCTCGCGCTCGCGGTCGTGTTGATCCTGATCGGCTGGATCACCGACCGCCGGAGGGCGGACGACGAGTACGTCGCGCCGCCCTCGGCTCACGACGCGTCGGCTACCCCGCGCCGAGGGACTTTCCCACCGCCCGGAGCTTGAACGCGAAGATGATCTCGGTGATCCCGCGCATGAGCGCGATCACACCCACCCAGATCACGAGCAGGATCGCGCTCCGCCCCCAATAGCCGGCCGCCCAGAAGCCGATCAGCACCTCCACGATCCCGGCGACGAGCTGGACCCACCAGGTGTGGAACTCGTTCTTCGTGGCGATCGAGACCACGATGTCGAAGAACCCCTTGAAGATGAGGAAGAACGCCATCACGGCCGCGAGCGCCGCGAACGTGTCGCCCGGGTGGACGAATGCCACGATGCCGACCACGACGAAGATCAGCGCGAGCAGTATGTGGAGCGCTCTCCACCAGCCGCGCGAGGCTGCCGCCATGAAGCACTCGTTGACGCCCGCGGCGATCGCGACGATCCCGAACAGGATCGAGATCGCGGTGACGGACGTGTAGTCGAAGCGGAGAATGATGATCGAGACGAGCAGCCAGAGCAGCCCCGTCAGTAGGAAGAGCCACCACGCTCGTCCCGCGGCTTCCAGCGCCTCCCGCTCCTCGAGGTCGAAGGTCATGGTCGACATGCAGCCTCCCTCGTGTGTCGTCTGGTCCGCGGATCGTACGAGGGCCGTCGGCCGGTGGATGCCTTCGCAGGCGACGTCGGCTGGGGACGGGACCGCCGGGACGACGCGGTTCACCCGGGTGATTGGGCGGCCCCGGGTTTCACGTGAACGCGGTCTGGGACAGCATCCGCTGGCAAGCGACGAGGAGAGAGCGAGAGGTGTCGAAGCATCTCGCGCCGAACGGGCGGCGACCGGCGGCGAAGTACCGGATCGTGGTCGCGGGCGCGCTCGGGCCGCGGTTCCGCGAGGCGTTCTCCGACTTCGAGATCACGTCCGACGGAGACGACACGGCGCTCGAGGGCGACGTGGTAGACCAGGCGCAGCTCCAGGGGATCCTCGATCGCGTCGGGTCGCTGAACCTCACGCTCGTGAGCGTCGCGAAGCTCGACTGACGCCGGCGCCTACCTTTCGCGGACGCCGTCGTCGCGCTCGATCAGCCCGAGCGCCTCGGCGCGGGCCACGGCATCTTCGCGCGAGCTCGCCCCGAGCTTCCGGTAGATGCCGCGTGTATGGGTCTTCACGGTGTTGAGCGAGAGGTAGAGCTCGGCGCCGATCTCGCGCTGGGTAAGCTCGGTCGCGAGCAGCCGTAGGACCGCCAGCTCGGACGGGCTCGGCTCCTCGACCAGGGCAGGAGCGGCCGTCCACGCCTCCGTGAGCCGCTGTTCGAGCGCATGCGCGTAGGCCGGGAGGCGGCCTGCGTCGGCGAGCGCGGCGAGCCCCTCGGCCGCCTGCTCGAGGTCGCGAGCCGCCGCCGTGAGCCGTCGACGTGCGATCCGGGCCTCTGCGAGCACGAGGAGCGCGTGGACGTGCTCGACCGTGGGCTCGGGCGACCGACGGGTCAACTCGCCACGCTCCGCCTCTCGCTCGCCGCCGGCCATCTCGCCGAGCGCCAGGAGGGCCGCCCCGTGAGCGGTGTGCGGGAGGCCCGACGACCACGACCCGGTGAGCTTCGCCGCCTCGGCGACGTCGAGCGCACGCCTCGCGCGCGTCTCCGCGGCGTGCGGGCGCCCGAGCTCGAGGTCGAGGAGCGCAACCGTCGCGAGCGCGTACGCGAGACCGTGCGGCCGTGCGTTCGCCTCGGGACGAGCGAGTGCCTCCTCTGCGACGCCCCGTGCCTCGTCGAGCTCGCCGATGACGTACAGGGCGAACGCGAGGGCGGCCAGGGCGGGCACCGCGATCTCGTCAGCGCCGCGACGGCCCATGTCGGCGGCCAGCCGGGCGTTCGCGACGGCCACGCCGGCATCGCCGTCGATCCACGCGCCTCGCGCAAGTCCCATCGTCGCCGCGACATATGGCGTGAGGCGTTCGGGGCGCTCCCGGACGGACCGGTCGGCGAGGCTCAGGAGGTTCGCCCGCTCCGACGGCGACCGGCAGAGCAGTCCCGACGCGATTGCTCCCGCGGCGCACAGCTCCGGCGCGTTCACGAGCGCGGGGGTGCCGATCCGCTCGACCCAGCGGAGCAGCGTCGCCTCGCGGCCGCTTCGCAGAAGCTCGCGGTGGGATGCGACGAGCAGCTCCGCGACGACGCGGTCGTCTCCTGCCGCCGCGGCGTGCTCGAGAGCTTCCTCCGCGAGCCCGTGCTCGCTGCACCACGCCGCCGCGCGGCGATGGAGCTCTCCCACGAGCTCCGGCTCCGTCCGATCGAGCTCCATTCGGAGCAGGTCTCGGAAGAGGTGGTGGTGGCGATACCACTCGCCCCGCGCGTCGATCGGGATGAGGAAGAGGTTCGCCCGTGCGAGTGCCGCGAGCCGCGCGCCGCTCTCCCGTGTCCGGAGCACCGCGTCGCACAGCGGTCCGCTGAGCGTCGTCAGCACCGAGGTCTGGAGGAGGAACCCGCGCGTGTCGTCGTCGAGGCCGTCGATGACCTCGCCCGACAGGTACTCGGCCACGTGGCGGTGGTCGCCGCTGAACTCACGCAGCCCTGCCTTCGGATCCGCCTGTTCGCGAAGCCAGAGCGCGGCGAGGTACAGGCCGGCCGCCCAGCCTTCGCTGCGATCGAGCAGCAGGGTCATGTCGTCGTCGTCGAGCGGGATCCCCTCCTGCACGACCATGAGCTCGCGGGCCTCGTCGGGAGTGAACGCGAGCTCGCGCGCCCGAATCTCGCCGAGTGCCTTCCTCGCCCGAAGGCGCCCCAGCCTGATGGGCGGATCGGCACGCGTCAACGCGATCATCCGCGCCCGACCGGGAAGGCGTTCGACGGCGTGTTGGAGCGAGGCCAGCGCCTCCTCGTCGCCCAGGACGTGCAGGTCGTCCAGCACGATCACGATCGGCTCGCCGGCGGCCCACATCGCGTTCAGGAGCTCGTCCACCGCTGCCGTGACCACGGAACCCAGGCGTTGCAGCCGCTCGACCGTGCCGCGACCGATGCCGGGGCGCACACGTTCGACTGCGGTCGCGATCGACGTCCAGAGCCGAGCGGGGTCGTTGTCGCCCGGGTCGAGCGTGATCCATGCGGTCGCGAGGTCGGGGCGCGATCGGCACCAGGAGCCGACGAGCACCGTCTTGCCGCTGCCGGCGGGCGCGCTGAGAAGCGTCAGCTCCGTGTCGGCGAGCCTGTCGAGCGTGCCGAGCAGACGCGGACGCTCGACGATCTCGGCCCTCGCCCGCGGAAGGCTGAGCTTCGTGCCGACGAGCGGCCACGCGCTTTCGGCGGACGCGAGCTGAGTCATGTCACCGAGTATGAACTCCGGTCAACCCGCGCCGAAGTGCGACCGCGCTTCCTCGCGGGAGACGCTGCGAGGCCCGGTTCACCCGGGTGAGCGCCGGGCACCCCGTTGTGCGCGCATGCGCATGGCGAGAACATGGCGCCAGGTCACGGTGCGGTCGCAGGAGCGACACCACGGCTGACGGTCGAGACCGACTGGCATTGCACCCCCCGAACGCGCGAGAATCCACCCGTGACGACCCCCGATACCGCCGCCGCCGAGATCCCGGCGAGCCTTCCGCGCTGGCGCCCGATCACGGCGCGGGCGCTGGTCGTCCTGGGCGTCGTTCTCGTCGTGGTCAGCCTCTTCGCGAACTTCGTGCGAAACGAGGCGCTCGACAACGACACGTTCCGAAGCACGTCGCAGGAGCTCATCGCGAACCCCGCGATCCGGAACCAGATCGCGGCCACGATGGTCGACCAGCTCTACGCGAACGTCGACGTCTCGGGGCGGCTCGAGCAACGTCTGCCGGACAATCTCCAGCCTCTCGCGGCACCGATCGCGGGGCTTGCGCGAGACGCACTCGACCGGACTGCGCGAGAGCTACTCGCACGACCGCGCGCCCAGGCGGTGTTCGTCGACATCTCGTCGCTCGCCCACGACCAGGTGGTGCGGGTCCTCGATGGCGGCGGGCCGCGGCTCGAGACCACGAACGGCGCGGTGATCCTCGACCTCCGGCCGCTCGTCGTCCGGCTCGGCGAACGGTTCGGGTTCCTCGGCAACCTGGAGCAGACGCTGCCGCCCAATGCCGGACGGGTGACGCTCCTGCGCTCCGACCAGCTCGAGACGGCGCAGAACCTCACCCAGACGCTCAAGGTCGTGGCGAACTGGATCTGGATTCCTGCACTCGGCGCGTGGGCACTCGCGATCTGGCTCGTTCCGGGCCGGCGCCGCCGTGAGCTCCGCGCGGTCGGCGTCGGCCTGATCGTCGCGGGGGTCGGGATCCTCGTCCTCCGCGCGCTCGCGGGGTCGTACCTGACGGACAACCTCGCGAAGTCGGAGACCGTGCGACCGGCTGTCGCCGCCTTCTGGAGCATCCTCTCGGACGGGCTCGCGGAAGGAGCCTGGGTCGGCATCGTGATCGGTGTGATCGCGACGGTCGGCGCATGGCTCACCGGTGAGGGAACGCGCGCCCGCCGGGTCCGAGGCACTGTCGCACCGTGGCTCGAGCACGCCGCGATGGCGTGGGGCATCTTCACGGTCGTGTTGCTGCTCCTCGTCTGGGCACTGCCGCTCCAGCGCTTCCTCACGGGCCTGATCTTCGTGATCCTCGCGGTGGTCGGCTTCGAGCTCATCCGCCGCCAGGTCGCGCTAGAGGCGGCCGAGGATCCGTCGGAGCCCCGGCCGCGACTCGGGCGGCCGTCGCTTCCGTGGAGCAGGGCGCCGGCCACGTCGAGTCCCGCCGAGGAGCTCGAGCGGCTCGCTCGGCTGCGCGCGGACGACCTGATCACCGACGAGGAGTACGCCACCGCGAAGGCGCGCGCCCTCGAGCGGGTCGG
>DASSUT010000126.1:0-3277 GCA_035706725.1 Gaiella sp.
GCGCCGTGAGCGACCCGCTGTTCGACCTGTCCGGCCGCGTCGCCGTGGTCACGGGCGGGATGGGGCAACTCGGCTCCGAGCTCGCGGTCGCGCTCGCCGGCCGCGGCATGCGGGTCGCGATCCTCGACGTCGAGACCGAGCCCCGGCCGGCGGCCGCCGCGCTGCGCCGCGGCCTGGACGACGCGACGATCCGGCTCCGTCAGTGCGACGTGACCGACCGGGACGCGGTCGAGGCCGCGCTCGCGCTCGTCGAGGTCGACTGGGGCGTACCGCACCTGCTCGTGAACGCGGCCGCGATCGACGCGCCGCCCGATGCGCCCGCGTCCGAGGTCGGCCCGTTCGAGGACGTTCCGCTCGAGGCGCTCGAGCGGGTCGTGCACGTGAACGTGCTCGGCGCGGTCGTCCCGTGCCAGGTGATCGGCGGCGCGATGGCGCGCGAGGGACGCGGCTCGATCGTCAACGTCGGCTCCGTCTACGGGCTGCTCTCGCCCGACCAAGGCCTGTACGACTTCCGCCGCGCGGGCGGAGAGACGTTCTTCAAGCCGGTCGCGTACTCGCTCTCGAAGTCGGCGCTCCTCAACCTCACGCGCTACCTCGCGACGTACTGGGGGCGGAGCGGCGTCCGCGTGAACACGCTCACGCCGCACGGGATCGAGAACGGCCAGCCGGCGCCGTTCGTGGAGGCGTTCGCGGCCCGCTCGCCGCTCGGGCGGCTGATGGACGTCTCGGAGGTCGTCGGCGCGGTCGTGTTCCTCGCGTCCGACGCGTCGTCGTACGTGACCGGGGCCAACCTCGTCGTCGACGGCGGCTGGTCTGCCTGGTGATCCCGGCGGAGGTGCCGAACCTCGTCGCCGGTGAAGACCGGCCCGCCGCCGACGGACAGTGGCTCGAGAAGCGAAGGCCCCGGGACGGTGCCCGGCTCTGCCGGCTCGCCCGCTCGGGCGCAGAGGACGCGGCCGCCGCGGTGGCCGCCGCCTGCGAGGCCCAGCCCGGCTGGGCAGCGCGGACCCCGGTCGAGCGCGGCGACATGGTGAGGGTGATCGCCGAGCTCCTGCGTGACCGCCGGGACGAGGCGAGCGAGCTCGTCGCGGCCGAGACCGGCAAGCCGCTCGCGCTCGCGCGCGGCGAGACGGCGGCCGCGATCGAGATGGGCCTGTTCATGGCGGGCGAGGGCAGGCGTTCGTACGGGCGCACGACGACCGCCTCGATGCCGCACCGCACGGTGCTCACGCTCCGCCGGCCGGTCGGCGTGGCCGCGCTCCTGATCTCGTTCAACACGCCGCTGCCGAACGTCGCCTGGAAGGTTTTCCCATCGATCGTCTGCGGCAACGCCGCCGTGCTGAAGCCGTCCGAGCACACCCCGCTCTCGGCGTGGTGGCTCGCCCGGCTCTGTCACGAGGCCGGTCTTCCACCAGGCGTGCTCAACGTCGTCCACGGGCTCGGGCCCGAGGCAGGGATGCCGCTCGTCGAGGATTCGCGCGTCGAGCTCGTCAGCTTCACGGGCTCGGCAAGCACGGGGCGCTTGGTGGCGGAGGCGGCCGCGCGCCGGCTCGCGAAGACGTGCCTCGAGCTCGGAGGCAAGAACGCGCTCGTCGTGTGCGACGACGCCGACCTCGACCGTGCCGTCGAGTGGATCCTTGCCTCCGCGTTCTCGAACGCAGGTCAGCGCTGCGCGGCCGCGAGCCGGGTCGTCGTCTTCGAGATGGTCTACGACGAGCTCCGCGAGCGGCTTCTCCGGGCCATCGACGGGCTCGATCCGCCGGGGCCGGTGATCAGCGAGCCGAGCCTGGAGCGGATCCTCGCGGCGGTCGAGCGCGCCCGGGAGGAGGGGGCGACCGTTCTGCGTGGAGGCGAGCGGGTCGGAGAGGACGGCTGGCACCTCGCCCCGACGCTCGTGGAGGACGTGACGCCGGACGCACCGCTCTCCTGCGAGGAGCTCTTCGGGCCCGTCGCGGCGCTCTACCGCGTCGGCGGTCTCGACGAGGCCGTCACCCTCGTCAACCACTCGCCCTACGGGCTCACCGCCGCGATCCACACGGCGAGCGTGCACCGGGCGATGCTGTTCGCCGAGCGCGTGGCCGCGGGGGTCGTGGTCGTCAACGCCGGGACGCACGGGAGCGAGCCGCACATGGGCTTCGGGGGCGTGAAGCAGTCTGGCACCGGATGGAAGGAGGCCGGTGTCGAGGCGCTCGACGTCTATTCCGAGACCCAGTACGTGAACCTCGTGGTCGACCCCGCGCTCGCGTGACGCCCGTCCCCGTCGCGGTGCTCGGCGTGGGCGGGATCGGCGGCATGCTCGCCGCACGAACCGGCGCTCTCTGTGTCGGGACGCCACGAACCGTCGAGGCGATCAGGGAGCGCGGCCTCACGCTGACGCACGACGGGACGACGACCGTCGCCCGCCCGGAGGTGGCCGAGCACCTCGAACGTCCGGTGTCGCTCCTCGTCGTCGCCGTGAAGGCCTACGACCTCGACGCCGCGCTCGAGCGCGTCGCTCCGGGGGCGCTCGACGCGGCCGTCGTCCTCCCGCTGCTCAACGGCCTCGAGCACGCCGATGCGCTCCGGGCGCGGTTCGAGAGCGCTTGCAACACAGTGTCACAAGCACGTCCCGCCGTCGCCGCCGGGTCGATCGGGAGCATGTCGGCGCTGTCTCCCGAGCCGGGGGTCGTCGTCCAGGGGACGCCGTCGCCGGGGAGGATCGCGGCCGCCTCGCGCGACCTGGACCGCGATCGCCTTGCCGCAGCGCTCGAGCCGCTCCGCGTCCCGGGCCTCGCGCTCGTGCTGCTCGACGACGAGCGCGAGGTCGTGTGGGAGAAGGCGGCGCGGCTCGCAGTCCTCGCGGCGGCGACCGTCGCCGCGGCGCGGCCGGTCGGCACGCTGCGCGACGATCCTTCGTGGGGAGAGCGGATCCGTGCCGCGCTCTCCGAGGCGGTCGCGGTGGCCGCCGCCGACGGGGTCTCGCTCGACGTCGCCGACCAGTGGGAGAAGATCGAGGCGATGCCCGGTGAGCTGACCACGTCCGCCGCCCGCGACGCGGCCGCGGGGAGACCCACAGAGCTCGACGCGATCACCGGCTCGGTCGTGCGGGCGGCCGCTCGGCTCCGCGTCGAGGCGCCCGTGCTCGGAGCGCTCTACAAGGAGGCCCGATGCCGAGCGCGATAGCGCTGATCGGCGCGCGCTCGGGCTCCGAGCGGGTCAAGGAGAAGAACGTGCGCCGGCTCGCGGGCCACCCGCTGCTCGCGTACGCGATCGAGACCGCGCGGCAGTCCGGCGTGTT
>DASSUT010000127.1:0-2794 GCA_035706725.1 Gaiella sp.
GGCGATGCGATCCCCGAGTGGCGGGCATGGGCCGACCAGGTGGCGAAGCAGCTGGTGGACGCCGGCGTCGCCCCAGACGGACGCGTGCGCTCGCTGGCCAGGGATCTCACGCTGAACTGGGTTCCGGACGGGTGGCTCGAGGCCGACGAGGCGCGACGACTTCTGGGCGCTCGGCTACGCCGGGTTGCCGGCTGGGCCTGCCACCGGCACTCGGAAGCGACTGGGCGCCGCGCCGAGGTGCTCGACGTCGTCTGCTCCGGCTTGCGTGCTCAGCTGCACTCGAGACCCGACCTGAACGTCGCCGGCTCGGAGGAGGCACACCTCGGTGCGACCCGGTCTCGCGCTCGTGTGGTCGAGGACGACAGCTCCCCGACGGCGGCGTAGAGGGTCACGGTCGAGTTCTAAGCCTGGATCAGGCCGCGACGGATCGCGTAGCGCGTCAGCTCGACGCGATCGCGCATCCCGAGCTTGTTGAGGATGTTCTGCCGGTGTCGCTCGACGGTCTTGACGCTGATGAACAGCAGGTCGGCGATCTCCTTCGAGGTGTGTGCCTCCGCGATCAGCTTCAGCACGTCGAGCTCGCGCGGGGTCAGGACGTCGAACTGCTCCTCGCCGCGCCCTCCGTGGTCGACGTAGTCGCGAACCAGCGTGGTCACGGCCGACGGGTAGAGAAACGACTCGCCGCGCATGGCGGACCGCACCGCGTCGACGATGTCCGTGTCGGCGCCGGACTTCAGGACATAGCCCGAGGCTCCGGCCTTCAGCGCCTCGAACAGCAGCTGCTCGCTGTTGTGCATCGAGAGCATCACGATCCGCAGCTCGGGCTTGCGCCTGTGCAGCTCGGCGGCGGCCTGGATGCCGGTCATGCGCGGCATCGAGACGTCCAGGATCGCGAGGTCGATCTCTTCGCGGAGCGCCTTGTCGACCGCCTCGGCGCCGTCCGCGGCCTCGGCCACGACCTCCAGGTCGTCCTTGGCGTCGAGCACCTTCTTGAGGCCCTCGCGGATGAGCGTGAAGTCGTCCGCGATCAGGATCCGGGTCACGAGCGGAACCGGCATTCAATCGACCGCCACAGCGTGTGCGACACGTGCCGCCGGGACCTCGAGCCGCACGTCGACCCCGCCCCTGCTCGCCTCCTTGATCGCCAACGCTGCGCCGATCAACAGCGCCCGCTCGCGCATGCTGCGCAGTCCGCCGTGCTCGACCGGCGCGCCGCCGAAGCCGCGGCCGTCGTCGACCACGCGAAGGACGACGCTGTCGAGACCGTGCTCCAGCGCGATGGTCACACGCGTTGCACGGGCGTGTCGGGCGACGTTCGTCAGGCTCTCCTGGGCGATCCGGTAGACCGCGAGCTCGGCGTCGGCCGGGAGCGGTGGCAGCAACGCGTCGAACTGGCGCTCGACCCGAACGCCTGAAACCCGCTCGAACGTCGTCGACAGCTCCGTGAGCGCGCTCACGAGGCCGAGGTGCTCGAGCATCTCCGGCCTGAGCTCGGTCGAGATCCGTCGCACCTCGTCGAGGGCGAGGCGAACCGTCTCCCGCGTCTCGTCGATCTCCACCCGGTGCTCCGGAGCAGTGTCGGAGATCGAGTTCAGCTGCAGGAGCACGCTGGTGAGCAGTTGTCCCACCTCGTCGTGAAGATCGCGGGCAATACCGATCCGTTCGGCCTCCTGCGCGGCGAGCACACGCCGGCCGCTCTCCTGCCGTTCCCGCTCGAGGCGGTCGAGCATGCGGTTGAAGGCCGCGACGACCCGTCCGACCTCGTCCCCCCTGCCGACGGGAAGACGTTGTCCCGGGCGCAGCAGATCCACGGTGTCCATTCGCCGAGCGAGCCGCTCGAGCGGCGTGATCACGCCACGCAGCAGGACGGCGTTCGTCGCGAGGGTGATCACGAGCGCGCCGACGACGATCAGCGCCTGCCGCGCCTTGATCGGCGCGTTGATCTCCACCGGGCTCAACAACAGGAGGAGCGCGATTCCACCCAGAAGCCCGGCGTTGACCGCGAAGACCCGCCAGAAGAGCGACAGGTGCACGGGGCGACGTTAGCGCCGTGCGGTTCTCGGCGCGAGCCGTCGTCGGCCGCTCCGCTCGGCCACGAACAGCACCGGCACCGTGGTCGCGCTCTCGAGGTGCTCCGCAAGTCGACTCTCCGGCGAGCGTCGCAGGCGTCTCGCTGCGGGAGCGCCGATCACGATCAGATCGGCGGCCTCCTCGGCCGCCATCTGGCCGAGCAACACGAACGGGTCCCCCACGGCGGGGCGGACCTCGGCGCGATCGGAGAGCCCGTGCTCTGCTGCCAACTGCGCGACGAGGCGGGCCGCTCCTTCCCGGCGGCGCGGGTCCCGGCAGGCTCTGGCGTCGGCTTCGTCGGCGACGCACGCCAGAACCAACCGCAGGTCGAGCCGGTCACTGAGCCCGGCGGCCGCTTTCAGTGCGGCGCGCCCGTGCGCCCTGTCGTTCACCCAGCACAGGATCGTTCCTCGCATCGCTCTCCCTGCTTGCGGGTCTGGACACAAGGTTGCGGCCAGCGCCTCGGGTCGCCATGGGGTCAGCACCGGATGTCGACATGGTCTCCGGCCCGGCCTCCCGAGCCGATGCCCTCCACGAGCTGCCGCAGAGACCCGACGGCGCAACCGCCGCCCGAGCTACGTGGAGGCGGCGGTGAGGGCCTGAGCGTTCTACGGGTGGAGGACGACCTTGACCATGCCGTCCTCCTTGCGCTGGAACTTCTCGTACGCCTCGGGCGCCCCCTCGAGCGGGAGATGGTGGGTCGCGAAGCCGTCGACCCCGAGTG
>DASSUT010000128.1:0-16004 GCA_035706725.1 Gaiella sp.
GCTAGAGCAGGATCTCGGCCGCGGTGACCGGCTTGCAACCGCGCGAGACGAGCTCGACTGCGACATGGAGGTCGGCGGCGCTCACGGCGAGCCGCTCCGCGAGCGAGAGCGGAAACCCGGCCTCGATCAGCACGTGGAGGCGCCAGCTCTCGACCTTGGACTGCTCGTCCTCGCGCCACACGGGTGTCTCGATCGTCTCGGCCACGGTTTGCCCGGCTTGTTCGTTCTGGCTCTGACGATCCCTCCCACGGGAAGTTTGGGCCCCGCACAAACTCCTAACGAGTATCGATGCGCTGCGCGAGCTCGCCGCGGGTCAGGAGCTCGACCGCGCGGTCGAGCTCGCGGTGGAGACGCGTGACCGCCTCCTCGCGCGCCTCGCGGAACCGCTCGTCAAGCGCCATCATCGCGAGCTGCGCGTGTCGCTCCACCTCGCGTTCCGTGACGCGTGCGAGCCGCTCGGCCTGGCGGCGCTCCCACTCGACCAGTACGACGTCGAGCCGGGCGCGCACGTCCGACTCGCCCTGCTCGATCGACTCGGCGATCGCCTTCTCTCGCGCGCGGAGCCGCTCGGTGGTCTCCTCGATCGAGCGCCGGCGCTCGACCGTCTGCGCCTCGAGCTCGTCGAGCGCCTCGCTCACGGCCTGACCCGCCGCGCGCTCGAGCTCCTCGCGCAGGCGCAGCACGGTCTTGCGCTGCTCGTCGGCAGTCGAGCCGAGCTCGTTCGCCTCCCGCTCGAGCCGAGCTTCGACCTCGGCGATCGCCTGGCGGTTCTGCTGCTCGAGCCGCGCGAGCTGGGTCTCGAGATGCCGTTGCGCGCGGTCGAGGTCCTCCGCGAACCCGCGCAGCCGTTCCTCCAGCCGCCGCTCACCGCGGATCAGCTCGTCCGCGAGCCGCTCGCTCGCGCGCCGCTCCCGCTCCTCGAACTGAACCCGCCGCTCCTCCGCGAGGCGGCGCTCCTCCGCCCCGAGCACCGTCGCGGTCTCGGCGCGCTCGCGTGCGATCACGCGTCGGATCTCCTCCGCGTGGGCCGTGGTCTCTGCGGCCACCGCGTCGCGGACGGCGGCGCGCGCCTCGTCGACGAGCGCGTCGGTCGCGGTCGCCGAGGCCCGTGCCTTGCGCAGCGCGAGCCAGAACAGCACCGCGAAGCCGAGGGCGACGGCGAGGCAGGCGGCCAGGATCCAGACAGCCATCGGTGCAGGGTACTGCCCTGCCGTCAGACCCGCAGCGCGACGAGGGCCGCCGCGAGGAGGACGGTCGCGGCCGCGAGGAGGCGCAGCGCGGCCTCCGGCGCGTCGAGCAGCGTCGCGCGTGTGAGCGGCTCCGTCGTCCCGTCCTCGAGCACGAGCCGGCCCTCGACCGCGGCCGTCTCGCGCCGCAGCCGGCGCGCGGTATGCGAAAGGCGGCGCTGGGCGACCGAGAGGAGCGTCGCCCACGCTGCCGCGAGCACGGTCTCGACCCGCACGGCGCCCGTCTGGGCGACGTACGCCGTGAGGAGCGGGAACGCGCCCCACGCGAGCCCGAACCCGAGGTCCGTGTGGATCCGGCCTCCGAGCAGCTCGAGGTTGTAGACGGGGACGAGCGCCGCGCCGACCGCGACGAGCGGCAGGATCCACAGCGTCCGCTCGAGCGCGACCACGATCCCGAGGGCCGCAGCGGCCCCGACCGAGACGATCGCGAGCGCGACCAGTACGCGGGACGGGATCGCGGTGCCGAGCGGGCGGCCGTTCAGCTCGTCCAGCGCGTGCGCGCCGAGTCCCATCGCGAGCGCGAAGGCGAGCACGGTGAGCCCGAGCACCCACCAGTCGACCGTCAGCGCGAGGCAGCCGCCCACGACCGCGTACGCGAGATGCCAAGCCGTGTACGGCCCGTGGAGGAGCGTGACGTAGTCGCGCACCCCGCCGCCGCCGAGCGCGTAGAACGCCGGAGCCGGCCGACCTTGTGACACTGTGTCACGAGGGCTCACGAGCGTCGGCCCCAGACGACGAGGCCGGCGCCGAAGCTCATACGACGCTTCTCGACGGCGCCGATCCCCGCGTGCCGCCAGAGATCGAGGAGCTCCTCCTCGGGGATGCGGGCGTAGAAGTCCCGGATCGACGGACCGAGGAACCGTCCCACCTCGTGCCAACCCGGAGACACGAGCCGGCCCGCGAGCGGGAGCCCGGCCCCGACCCACACGTCCCAGGGCGGCCGCCACACGCCGCGGGGCAGGCCGAACTCGAGCATCGCCACCGTCCCGCCCGGGCGCACGACGCGGGCGAGCTCCGTGAGCGTCGCGCCGGGGTCGTCCACGTAGCGGAGCAGGTACGTGAAGGTGAGGTGGTCGAACGACGCGTCGGGGAACGGGAGCGCGTCGGCGGACGCCTCGACGAGCTCGACGCGATCCCCGAAGCGCGCACGGGCGCTCGCAAGCATGCTCGGGCTTTGGTCGAGGCCGGTGACGCGGAAGCCGCGCGCTCGGAGCGCCTCCGCGACGAGCCCGGTGCCGGTCGCGACGTCGAGGACGTGCCCTCCGTCCCGTGGGAGCCGCTCGACCATGAAACGCCGCCAGCGGGGGTCCTGGCCGAACGAGAGCAGCGCGCCCATCCGGTCGTACCGCGGCCCGAGCGGCGCGAACAGCTCCTGTGCATGGCGGCTCCGGGCCGAGCCCACGGACATCGGCCTATCCTGGCACGGTGGCCCTCGCCGAGGAGCTCCAGCGGATCGCGTCGGCTGCCGGGGCGCTCGGCGACGGACGGCGACTGACGGCCGTGCTCGCAACCGAGCCGGCGGCTGGGGCCCTGCGCTATCTCTGCTCGTTCGAAGACGAGGAGGGGGCCCGGACCTGGGCGGTGCTCGACGACGACGGCACGCTCCTGCGGGAGCGGCGCGACGTCAGGGACGCCGTCTCGATCGCTGTTCTCTGCGAGATCGCCGAGGAGGCGGCGTTCCCCGGCGACCTCGACGAGCTCCGGCGCCAGCTCGTCGCGCTGCGGATCACCGAGAATCCCGAGGGGATCGACGAGGCCGAGGACGCCGCGAGCGCTCTGCAGACGGTGATCGGGGCGCCGCCCACGGTCTCGACTCCCGCACGGCTCGACGCGATCGGCGAGGCGGCGCGGCGCCTCGAGCAGGCGCTCGACCCGACGGGCCCGTCGCCCTTCACGACCGCGATGCGAAGCGCGGTCGGTGTCGCGGACGCGCTCGCGCGGGACGTCGAGTCCGCCTACCTGGGGCCGCTCCAGTAGCCTGAAGGTGATGGAAGGCGGAGGCTTTCTCCCGTTCGGCGGCGATCCCGAGGAGATCCTGCGCGGGCTGCGCGAGTTCGCCGAGCAGCAGGCGGAGGGCGTGAAGGAGGCTCAGCGCGAGCAGTTCGCCACGTTGACGCTCAACACCGCAGTCGAGCTCACCCAGGCCGCCCTCGCGCAGGTCAACGCGGCCGGGTCGGCGGACGAGCAGGCGATGCAGCTCCGTGACGCGATGCGCGTGCTGTTCCCCGAGGCTGTCGCGCTCGTGTCTGCCGCCCGCCAGGGCTTCATGCGGGAACCCTGACGCCCCCCGGGCAGCGGGCTCCCGGAGACGCCAGGAAGTGAGACGAGTGGCGGGGCTACGGCTCGGTGTGGACGACGACGTCGGCGATACCGGGGAGTGCCTCGCGGATCCGCTCCTCGACCTCGCTCGCCTCGTCGTGGGCGGCGGCCAGCGTCGTCTCGCCCGGGAGCCCCAGCGTGACGAGGACCACTAGGCCGTCGTCGGTGTCGAGCGTGCGCACGGTGCGCGGCGCCCGGCCCGTGACCGCCGCGACGATACGGCCGACGTCCGCGTGATCGTGCCCGACGACCACGCCGGGGGTCGGCTCGGTGAGCGGCTCGAGGTGCGTCTGGACGTCGGAGATCTCGGGCGCGGCGAGGCGGATCTGCTGCTCGACCTCCTCCGCGAGCGCGTGCGCTGCCGCGAGGTCGAGCTCGCCGGGCAGCTTGAGGTGCAGCGAGGCCTCGATCCCGCCTGGCGTGTCGATCAGGCTCACGTTGTGCAGCTCGCGGACGTGCGAGACCGTCATCGCGGCCGCCCGGACACGCTCGCGCAGCTCTGCCTCGTGACCTGCGGGCTCGACGTGCACGACCACGTCGCTCCCGGGCAGGGCGCGGTGCACCGCCTCCTCCACGCGGTCGGCGGCGGCGTGTCCCTGGCCGACGGCGGCCCCGGGTGACACGCCGATCACGACGTCCGCGAACGTGCGTCCGGCGGCTTCGCGCAACCGCAGGCGTCGCACGGAGACGGGAGGCTCGAGCCGCGCGATCGCGTCCTCGGCGGCAGCCACCGCGTCGGCGGGGGCGCGGTCCATGAGCACGTCGACGTTCCGGCGCGCGAGGCGTACCGCGGCGGCGACGACGAGCGCCGCGACGAACAGCGCGGCGATCGAGTCGCCCTCCGGAAACCCTGCGCGCGCGGCGACGAGCCCGCACAGCACCGCGAGTGTCGAGAGGAGGTCCGAGCCGAAGTGAATTGCGTTGGAGAGGATTGCGGCGCTCCGGTGGCGGTGTGCGACCCGGTACGAGACGACGGTCCGCGAGAGGTCGATCACGAGCACGACCCCGAGCGCGGCGAACGCCCACCACGCGGGCTCGACGTCGAGCTCGATCCAGCCCGCGAGCCGCGCCACGGCGAGCGCCGCGACGCCGACCGAGACGAGTGCGAGGAACGCCGCCTCGCCGAGCGCGGCGAGGTGCTCCGCCTTGCCGTGTCCGTAGCGATGCCCTTCGTCGGCGGGTCTCGTCGCGACCCCGACCGCGTACAGCGTGAGCAGCGCCGCGACGAGGTCGGTGCCCGAGTGCGCCGCGTCGGCGACGAGCCCGAGACTCCCAGCGGCGAGGCCCGTGACGAGCTTGATCGCGATGAGCGCGACCGCGGCGACCACCGACGCGAGCGCGGTGCGGCGAAGCGGCGACACGCCGCGAAGGCTATTCCCCTACGCGGCGGCGACCGGCCTCCGCTCCCGTGACGCGCCGTTCCGCGCGCCCGCACGCCCGCGGGCACGCGCGTCGATCTGCTTCGCCACCCGCTCGCCGTCTCGCCCGGCGCCGAGGATCAGCATCGAGCTGAACGAGTGCAGGAAGCAGAGCCCGCTGAAGTAGAGGCCGGGAGAGGCGGCGGCGGCGCCGCGCGTCTGCGCGGGGTAGCCGTCCTCGTCCTCCTCGAGCGGAAACCGGATCCAGGCGTAGTCGTTGCGGAAGCCGGTGCACCAGACGACGTTGGCGACGTCCACCACCCGCCCGCCGGCGAGCTGGGGCTTGCCGTCGACGACCGCGGTCGTACGCTCGTACACGCGCTCGACGCCTGCCGCCGCGAGGTCGGCGCGCTTGACGCGCAGCAGCGGGCCGCCGTGCGCGCGGATGTGCGGCCGCGCCTTCCTGCCGAGCGGCGTCGATGCGGTCAAGAGGCGCGTCCACGCGAACCGCAGGAGCGGGAAGACCAGCGGCGCGAAGCGGCTGTGGATGTTCAGCGGGAACTGGCCGGTGTCCCTGCCCGAGAGCACCGTGGGAAAGCCGGCCCGCGCGACCTCGTAGGCGATGTCGCCGCCCGAGTGCGCGGCGCCGACGACGAGCACCGGGCCGTCGCGGAGCTGCTCCGGGCTGCGGTAGTCGGCCGAGTGGAGCTGGTGGATCGCGGGGTCGAGCTCGTCTGCGAAGTCCGGGATCACCGGGTGCTCGTGCTGGAAGACGCCCGTCGCGACGACGACGCTGTCCGCCTCGTAGCTCCGCTCTCCCGCCGAGACGACGTACCCGCCGTCCTCCCGGTCGAGGGCGTCCACGCGGACGCCGTTGACGACGGGAAGGCCGAACCGCTCCGCGTACGTCTCGAGGTACTCCGCCATCTCGTGTGCCTTCGGATACGCGTACGACGGTCCGGGGAAGCGCATCCCCGGCAACCCGTCGACGAGCGCCGGCGAGTAGAGCTCCAACGAGGGCCAGCGCTTCCGCCAGGCGTCGCCGACGCGCTCGTTCGCGTCGACGATCACGAACGGCCGGTTCCGCCGCTCGAGGTGGTATCCGACGGCGAGACCCGCCTGCCCGCCGCCGACGACGACTGTCTCGACCCGTTCCGTCCGTTGCGCTGTCATGGCTCCTCCTCTCGACGGTTCGCAACGACGGTAGGACGGCGACGGCTCCGCGACATCGCATGGACCGACCAACCTGCGCGGTCCGCGGATGGTCAATTCCAACCAGGCGGGCTGGGCTCAGACCAGGTCGTGCTCGTACGCGAACGCGCTCGCCGCGGTCCGCGAGGAGACGTCGAGCTTGCGAAAGATGTTCTGGAGGTGGCGCGCGACCGTGTGCTCGCTGATCACGAGTGACGACGCGATCGCGCGGTTGCTCGCGCCCGCGGCGACCAGGCGCAGCACCTCGAGCTCCCGTGTTGTCAATCCGTGGACGTCGGGCGCAGGTGTCCCGAGCTGCCGCATCCGCCCGAGATCCGGGGCCGCGCCGAGCTCGAGGAACGTCGCGCGCGCGGCCGCGAGCTCCAGCACCGCGGTGTCGTCGTCTCCGAGGGCGGCGCACGCGAGCCCGACCGCAACCCGGGCGCAGGCTTCCTCGTAGGGCGCCTCGAGCGCACGCCAGTCCCCGGACGCGCGCCGAGCGGCCGCAAGCGCCTCGCCGTGCTCCCCCGCGGCGAGGTGGACGGCGGCGAGGGCGGTCCCGGCGAGCGCGCGCAGCATCGTCCCGCCGTACTCGGTCGACAACACCTCGAGCTCGCGCGCGGCTTCTCGCGCCTCCTCGAGCTCACCGAGCGCGAGCGCGATCTCGACGTGGGCGGGCAGGAGGACCGCGCGGCGCGACCAGACCGCCGTCTCCGCGAGCACGCGACGGATCGCCGCGGCGGCGGCGTCGCGACGCCCTTGCGCGAGCCGCAGCAGCGCGAGGCCCGGCTGGGGCTCCCACCCGTAGCGGCTCGACGCGGCGTACGCATCCTCCGCCTCGGCGAGCCTGCCCGAGAGCCGGAGCACCTCGCCCTGCCGGTAGAAAGCCTGCGCCGCGGCGGCGCGATTGAACCCCTGGACGAGCCGTTCGGCCGCCCGCTGCGCTTCGTCGAGCGCATCCGGCCATGCGCCGTGCAGCTGCATGATCTCGGCCCGGTGCACGAGGCAGCGTCCCGTGAACGCGACGAGACCCGGCTGCTCCGCGCACCACCGCGAGAGCACCTCGGTCCACTCGCTGGCACGGCGGACGTCGAGCACCTCGACGCAGGCGAGGATCACGCCGCAGTAGACGAGCCCCGTCACGATCGGCGAGACCGTGCCCGAGGTGGAAGCGACCATCGCCTCGTCGAGCAGACGGAAGCCTGCGTCCACGCGCCCCTGACGAATCAGGAACTGCCCCTGCATGTGCGTCGCGAGCGCATAGAGGTCGGGGTCGCCGAACCGCTGGCCGACCTCGACCGCAGCGGATGCAGTCGACGCGGCGGTCTCGAGGTCGCCCGCGGCCTCCGCGCCGAACGCCGCGGGGATCAGCAGGTAGCCGCGCTCCGCGCATTCCTCGTCGCCGAGAAGCCGCTCGGAGCGGGCGAGCCAGCCGCCGGCGGGGCCCATCTCGCCCCGCGCGGCGTGGTGCATGCAAATCCACATCGCAGCCCTGACCGCGGGCCGCGTCGCACCGGCGTCGAGATGCGCCTGATGCGCGCGCTCGAGAAGGGCCATCGACTCGTCGTCCCGGCCGAGCATGTAGGCGGCGAGCGAGAGCAGCTCCACGTCGTCGACGCAGAGCGGCGACACCGCGTCGACGCGTCCGAGCGACTCGTGCGCCTCCGCCCAGGCCCGCCTCGCGCACGCGGCGCGGCCACGTTCGAGCTCCTCGTCCACCGCCTGGATTGTCTCGCAGCGCGGCGCAGGGTGCGTGTCATTCGCCGGGCGCGGTCGCGACGACCCGTCGGCGCGCAGCGACGATTCCCGCGGCGATCAGCAGGCCGCCCGCGAGCTCGAGCGCCCCGAGCGATTCCGACAGGAGCACCACCGCGACCACCGCGGCCACGAACGGCTGGAGGTTTGCCGCGAGCGTCGCGCGTGCCGGCCCGATCCGGTCGAGCGAGCGGAACCACATCACGTTCGTGGCGACGAGCGGCCCCAGAGTCGCGAACGCGAGGAGCAGCCAGACGGCCCAGCCGAGGCTCCAGTCCTGGTCGCCGAGCTGCGGCAGCGCGGTCAGCGTCAGCGGCACGCAGGTCGCCGAGAGGACGACGCTCGAGATGCGCGAGGCGGAGTACCGGCGCATCAGCGGCGTGATCAGCATCGAGTACGCCGCCCAGCTCGCCGCGGTGAGCACTCCGAGCAGCACGCCGACGACGCTTCCCGAGACGGCGTCGCCCGCACCGAGCGCGACCAGCGCGACGCCGGCGAACGACAGGAGCGCGCCGGACCAGAACCGGCGCGGCAGCGCCTCCGTTCCGAGCAGGACGCCCGCGATGGCGGCGAAGATCGGCGTCGCGCCGAGCAGCAGCGCGAGGACCGACGCGGTGGACTCGTGGAGCGCGTAGACGAACGCGAGCTGGTTGACGTAGAGGACGGCGGCGGCGCCGAGCAGGAGCCCGAGGTCGCGCGGCACGACTCGGAGCGAGCGCTCCGCGACGAACGTGATCCCGCAGAAGACCAGCGCGGCGAGCAGGTAGCGCACGCTCGCGTACGCGAGCGGAAGGAATCCGTGGGTGAGGATGTAGCGGCTGACGGTGAGGTTGAGCGACCAGAGCCCGATCGTGGTCAGGAGCATCAGCTCGAGCGTCGTCGGTCGCCGCATCGCTCCGACGCTAGTCCGATAACGTTCGCGGCCGATGGCCGAGCCGACGATCGACGACATCGAGGCGCTCGTCGGGCCCGCGACGCCGCAGTTCGCCTACCAGCTCCGCGCCCGCGTGCGCGAGCTCGTCGAGGGCCTCCCCGAGGACGATCCCGTGCGCCGCTACGGCGAGGAGCAGATCGAGCTGCTCGACCGGCTCGGGCTCGCGTCGACGAAGGCCGACAACTCGGAGGCCGAGCCGCGAAGCCGGATCGGGTGGGACACGATCCCCTCCTCGGCACCCGCGTGGGACCCGCTGCCCCGCGGCGAGCGGTGACGCGGGGCTCCACCGCCCTCGTCACCGGTGGGTCGCGCGGGATCGGCAAGGCGATCGCGCTGCGGCTCGCCCGCGAGGGCGCGGCGCGTATCGCGATCGGCTACTTCCGCTCCGACGCCGCAGCGGAGGAGACCGCCGACGAGCTGCGCGCGCTCGGCGCGGAGCCGGTCCTGGTACGCGGCAACGTCACGTCCGCGCGCGTCGCGGAGCAGGTCGAGGGTCTCGGGCCGCTCGACGTGCTCGTCCACAACGCCGCGACCGGCGTGATCCGGCCGGCGCTCGAGACCGAGGACAAGCACTGGGACTGGACCCTGAACGCGAACGCGCGCGCGCTGCTGTCGCTCACGCGGATCGCGGCCCCGCGCATGGCGCCGGGGGCCTCGATCGTCGCGATCTCGAGCCTCGGCTCCGTCCGCGTGCTCGAGAACTACACCCTGGTCGGCACCTCGAAGGCGGCGCTCGAGGCCCTCGTGCGGTACCTCGCGGTCGAGCTCGCGCCCCGCGGGATCCGCGTCAACGCGGTGTCGGCCGGGGTGGTCGAGACGGGTGCGCTCGAGCACTTCCCGAACCGCGAGGAGATGCTGGCCTCGGGGGCCGGGAACCCCGCCGGCCGCCTCGTGACGCCCGACGACGTCGCGGGCGTCGTCTCCTTTCTCTGCTCCCCGGATGCCGAGATGATCCGCGGCCAGATCGTCGTGATCGACGGCGGCTGGTCGCTGCCCGCGAGCTGACAACGCTTGTGACGAATCACCACGAGGTCACGCCCGCGCTCGTCCTGGACTGGGACGGGACGGTCACCGAGCGAGACACGCTCGCGATGACGATCGAGCGCTTCGGGGACGAGAACGTCTACGAGGTGACGGACGGTGCGCTGGAGCACGGCGGGATGACGCTCGCGGACGTGATCGCGGCCGAGATCGGCACCGTCGAGGCGCCGCTCGACGAGGTCCTGGAGTACCTCGTCGAGCACGTCCGGGTGCGGAGGGGCTTTCGCGAGCTCGTCGAGGCGTACGACCCGCTGATCGTCTCGGCGGGCTTCCACGAGCTGATCGACCCGATCCTCGCCCGCGAGGGAATCCAGGCGCGGGTCGTCGCGAACCACGTCGCTGCCGCGCCGGGCGGCTGGCGCCCGAGCTTCCGGGAGTCGCCGCCCTGCGAGGTCTGTGGCGAGCCCTGCAAGCGCGGCGCGCTGTCCGAGCTCGGGCCCTTCGTCTACGTCGGCGACGGGTTCTCGGACCGCTGCGTGTCCCTCGCCGCGGCACGTCGCTTTGCCCGGGGCGGGCTCGCCCGCTGGCTCGACGGGCAGGGCGTCGCCTACGAGCGATTCGACGACCTGCACGACGTGCTCGACGCGCTCGTCGAGGGGCGATCCGAAGAGGGCGCCGGCGACGGTCGAGGGGGATGACCGCCGCCGACGCTCACAGCATACGACGGACAGGCGGCCCGCGCGAGCCGCGGATTCGATCGTCTAGCATCGAAACCGTGACCGTCCGCCGCGCCACGAGCGACGATCTCGCGGTGCTGGAGGAGCTCTGGAGCGCGTTCGAGCAGGAGCTGCCGCCCCCGGCGCACGTCGAGCTCGACCGGGAGCGCGAGCTCGAGGAGGTGCGCGAGATCGTCGACAACGGCCTCGCGTTCGTCGCCGAGCGCGAGGAGCCGCTGGGCTTCGCGCTCGCACGGCGCTCGGGCCGGCGTCTGGCGCGGCTCACCGACCTCTACGTCGTCCCGGAGGCCCGCCGGAGCGGCGTCGCTGCGGCGCTCGTCGCGGCGGTCGCAGAGACGCTCGAGCAGGAGGGCGTCGAGCACCTCGAGCTCGAGGTGCAGGCGCAGAACGGCGATGCGCGCACCGTGTACCAGCGGTGGGGGTTCAGCGAGCAGCTGTACGTGCTCGGCGTCCCGCTCTCGACGCTCCGCGAACGGGTCGCGCCGGACCGTCACGCAGAGTCGTTCGCCTCGATCCACGTGCAGACCGACTCGGTCGCAGACGTCGAGCGGGCGGTGCGCGACTTCGCCCCGCGGATCGGCTCCCGCGGCTTTCGCGTGGTCGGGCCGCGCAACGGCTGGATCGCGGTGTACGACGAGGTCGCCGATCGTGACCCCACCGCGCTCGTGCGGTTCGCGCGGGAGCTCTCGTCGCGGCTCGGCACCGTGGTGGTGGCGCTCTCGCTCGAGGTCGACCAGGTCGTACGTCTGATCGCGCTCGAGCGCGGCGGGATCGTCGACGAGTACCTCTCGGTGCCGGAGTTCTACGGTGCGCTCGCCCCCGGCGACGTGATCGGGCTCGCCGCCAATCCCACGGTGCTCGCCCGGCTCACCGGCGCCGATCCCCAGCGAATCAAGGCGCTCGCGCTGAACGCTTCCTCGCCCGCCGCGCTTCCGCCCGCGCGCGAGCTGCTCGCGTCGCTGGCCGACGCTCTGGGTCTCGAGGGCGGCGACCACGGATACGCGCAGCTCGTCGAGACGGGACGCGCCTGACCGTGGCGCTGATGCTGTACGACGCGCCTCGCTGCCCCTTCTGCGCACGTACGCGGATCGTGCTCGCGGAGAAGGGGATCCCGTACGAGACCGTCACGATCGACCTCGCCGCGCGGCCTGCCTGGCTGCTCGAGCGGAACCCGCCCGACGGGCGAGTGCCGGTGCTCGAGGAGGACGGGTGGCTCCTGCCGGAGTCCGCCGTCGTGAACGAGTACCTCGAGGAGCGGTACCCCGAGCCGCCGCTTCTTCCCGCGGACCCCGGCGCGCGCGCCGCTGCGCGCCTGCTCGTCTTCCGCTTCGACGACAGCCTCGGCGACGCGTATTACGCGTTCCGCCGGAACGAGCCCGGTGCCGCGGAGTGGCTCGCGGGCTCGCTGCGCGGCCTCGACGCGCTGGTCGGCACCGCGCCGTTCCTCACTCCCGGAGGCTTCGGGCTCGCCGACGTGTCCTACCTCCCGTGGCTCCTGCGGCTGCGCGACCTGCTGGGCGTCACGCTCCAGCCATATCCGGACCTGGTGGGCTGGATCGACCGCTGCGCGGAGCGCCCGTCCGTGGCGGCGGAGATCGAGACGGTCGCCTCGCTCGCGGCATGATCGGGGCGATCTCGACCGCCGAGCTCGCCGGGCGGCTCGAGGACGACGACCTGGTCGTGCTCGACGTGCGGAGCGAGGCGGAGTACGCCGGGCTTGCGGTTGCGCCGTGCGACCCCCGTCCGGGCCGGATCCCCGGCGCCCGGCACGTCCCGCTCGACGCGCTGTTCGACGCCAGCGCGCGCGGGCAGCACGCCGTACGGGCGCTCGTGGGGGCCGAGCCCGGCACCGAGGTGGTCGCCTACTGCCATTCCGGCAGCCGCTCGGCCGCCGCGGTGCAGGTCCTCCTCGCAGCCGGATACCGCGGCCGGAACTACGAGGGGTCGTGGCACGAGTGGTCGCGCGATCCGCAGCTCCCCGCCGAGACCGGCCCGGCGCCGGGCTAGCCGCGGGCGTCCTCAGCCGCGCTCGCCGGCCATGCGCGCCGCCTGGTCGAGAAACGCGTCGCAGAGCGCGCGGCCGCGCTGGTTCCACTCGGGCAGGTTGCGGCCGGTCTCGGCGCGGAGCTCGGCGACCGGCTTCGGCAGCTCGTCGGCTCCCGCCTCCATCCAGTGGTCGACCATCGTGCGGTCCACCTCCGCGTGGAACTGGATCCCCCACACGCGGTCGCCGAGCCGGAACGCCTGGCGGGCGGCGGCGCTCGAGGCGAGCTGCACGGCGCCGTCCGCGAGCCGGAACGTGTAGTAGTGCCACTGGAAGGCGGGGAACCGCTCCGGGAGCACGCCGACGACCGGATCCCGGCGGCCCTCGGGCTCGAGCGCGACGTCGAACCAGCCGACCTCGGCGCTTGCCGCGGGCCCGACCTCGCCGCCGGCGGCGCGGGTGATCAGCTGCGCACCGAGGCAGACGCCGAGCAAGGGCACGCGCTCCTGCAGCGCCGCCTGGACGAACTCGGCCTCGCCGGAGAGCCAGGGATGCTCTGCGTCCTGGTCGGGATGCATCGCGCCGCCGAAGACCATGATCGCGTCCCATTCGTCCGGACGGCCGGGCGGTGCGTCGCCGTCCGCGGCGACCCAGCGGTCGAGCCGATGGCCGCGCTCGGGGACGGCGAGCTCGAAGATCCCGCCACCTCCGGTCTCGCCCGGGTCGTGCACGATCGAGAGCACACGCATGGACGGTGTCCGACTTTAGTCGGACCCCCGTGCCGCGGAGCAATGCGATGGGTTGCGACGTCCGCGCCGTATCATCCGCGCGATGGACGGGCGGCCGATCGGCGTGTTCGACTCCGGCGTGGGTGGGCTGACCGTCCTCCACGAGTTGCTCGTCACGCTTCCCCACGAGGACGCCGTCTACCTCGGCGACAACGCGCGACTGCCGTACGGGCCGCGGCCGCTCCCCGAGATCCGCCGGTTCGCGCTCGCGATCGGCCGGCACCTCGAGCGGGAGGGGGTCAAGCTCGTGGTCGTTGCCTGCAACTCCGCGACCGCGGCCGGCCTGCACGACGTCCAGCGCGCGCTCGACGTCCCGGTGGTCGGGGTGCTCCAGCCGGAGGCGCACGCCGCGGTGCTCGCAACGCGCAACCGGCGCGTGGGGCTCCTTGCGACGGAGGCGACGGTCGCGAGCGGCCGCTACCAGGAGCTCGTCCGCTCGCACGACGCGAGCGTCGAGGTGATCGCTGTGCCGTGTCCGCGGCTCGTCCCGCTGATCGAGGGGCCCGACCCCTTCGGGGAGGAGACCACGGAGGCGGTGCGCGAGGTCGCCGCCCCGCTCCAGGCGGCGGCGGTCGACACCGTGATCCTCGGCTGCACGCACTACCCGATCCTGCGACCGATCTTCCAGCGGGTGTTCGGTCGCGGCGTCACGCTGGTGTTCTCGGCCGAGGAGACCGCGCGCGAGGTGGCGGAGACGCTCGCGCGCAAGGGGATCGAGAACGACGACCGCCGCGAGGGCACGTACCGGTTCCTGACGACGGGCGATCCGGCTGCGTTCCGTGAGATGGGCAAGCGGTTCCTCCAGCTTCCGATCGGCGAGGTCGAGCACGTCGTGCTCGAGTCGAGCGCCCCGCAGGCCGCATGAGGGGCTCGTCGTGACGCGCCACGACGGCCGCCGGCCCGACCAGCTCCGCGAGCTCGACCTGCAGCCGGACTTCCTCGAGCAGCCCCACGGCTCGATCCTCTACGCCCAGGGTCGCACCGTCGTCCTCTGCACCGCGACGGTCGAGGAGGCCGTGCCGCGGTGGCTCCGCGGGAAGGGCCAGGGCTGGATGACCGCGGAGTACTCGCTGCTTCCCGCCTCGACCGGCGAGCGGACCCAGCGCGGCGTCTCGCGCGGGCGGCCGGACGGGCGGACGGTCGAGATCCAGCGCCTGATCGGCCGTGCGCTGCGGAGCGTGTGCGACTTCAAGGCGCTCGGCGAGCGGACGCTCTGGCTCGACTGCGACGTGCTCCAGGCCGACGGGGGCACGCGCTGCGCGGCGATCACCGGCGCCTACGTCGCGGCCTACCGGGCGCTCGATCGGTTCGGGCTCGGCAAGGCGCTCAGCGGCGGCGTCGCGGCGGTGTCCGTCGGGGTCGTCGAGGGCGAGCCGGTGCTCGATCTCGACTACGTCGAGGACTCGACGGCGGAGACCGACATGAACGTCGTGATGGCGGCCGACGGCCGCCTGGTCGAGGTGCAGGCGACCGCCGAGCGCGACCCGTTCTCGCGCGAGCTGCTCGACCGGATGCTCGACCTCGCTGCCCACGGCATCTCGGAGCTCGAGACCGCCCAGCGCGAGGCGTGCGAGGCGCCGTCGCTGCTCGGCTCGTAACACACTGTTGCAAGCTCGTCTCGTCCTCGCGTCCGGGAACCCGCACAAGCTCGCCGAGCTGCGGCGCGCGCTGCCCGGCCTCGAGGTGGCCGCGCTCGGGAGGGACGACCCGCCTGCAGAGGACGGCGCGACGTTCGAGGACAACGCGCGGATCAAGGCGCGCTTCGCCCGGGCCCACGCCTCGCCCGACGACTGGGCGCTCGGAGAGGACTCCGGGATCGAGGCGGTCGCGCTCGACGGCCGGCCCGGCGTCCACACCGCTCGCTGGGCGGCGGGCGATCCCGTCGGACGGATGCTCTCGGCGCTCGACGCCGTCGCGGAGCGTGGCGCGCGGTACGTCTGCGTGCTCGTCGCCATCGCGCCCGACGGACGGGAGGTCGTGGCGAGAGGGACGCTCGAGGGGACGATCGCGGCCGACCCGGCGGGGGCGGAGGGGTTCGGGTTCGACCCCGTCTTCGTGCCCGACGGCGAGTCGAGGACGGTGGCGGAGCTCGGCGACGAGTGGAAGCGCACGCACTCCCACCGGGCCCGGGCAGCTGCCGCGCTCGCCGAGCGCCTCGGGGCCTGAGCGCGTCAGTCCGGTCGCTTCGCGACCACGTCGCGGCCGGTGCGCCCGTACGCGAGCACGTAGTTCAGCGCGGCGCCGAACACGATCACGTTCGCCATCACGTAGAGCCAGACGAGGAGGAGGAACGTCGTGCCGAGCGCCTGGAGCGCGACGACCTCGGAGGTGAGAAACACGAACAGCGGCAGCGCCTGGAGCGTCGCGGCGAGTACGACCGCGCCGAGGATCGCCCCGGGAAGCACCTCGCGCCAGGTCAGGAGCGCGTTCGGGAGCCGGTGGTAGGCGGAGAGCAGGAAGAGGAACAGCGCCAGGCCCGACGTCGCGATCGTGAGCGCGAGCGCGACCCACTGGTTCGAGACGACGTCGGTCGCGTAGCGGCGCAGGAGGTCGTAGCCGAACGTCCCGGCCGTGAGCCCCGCGAACAGCACGACGAGCGCCGCGATCATGTACACGACCGCGAGCAGCTTCCCGCGCAGGAAGGGCCGGTTCGGCCGCCCGTAGACGATGTTGAACGCCGACTCGAGCGCCGAGAACAGCGAGATCGAGC
>DASSUT010000129.1:0-5803 GCA_035706725.1 Gaiella sp.
CCGCCCGACCCGGGGGTCGAGGCGCCGTACCGGCTGACGCCGGGGCTCGCCCTGCGGGTCGCGATCCTCGGCGCGCTCGCGCTCGCGATCTTCGCGGTGCTGTTCTTCCGGCTCTGGTCGCTCCAGGTGCTGTCCGGCGACACGTACCTCGCGGCCGCGCAGGGGAACCAGCTGCGGACGATCCGCATCGAGGCGCCGCGCGGCACGATCCTCGACCGTAAGGGTCGCGTGATCGTGGACAACGTCCCCGGGACGGCGGTGAAGCTCTGGGTCGGAGACCTGCCCGCGAAGCGCCGCTACGAGGTGATCCGGAAGCTCGCGTGGGTGCTGAACGTGCGGCCGGTGCGGCTCGCGAAGGAGGTCGACGCACGCGTCGACGACCCGCTGAACCCCATCACGGTGAAAACCGCGGTCGGCGAGGACCAGATCGCGTACCTGTACGAGCACCAGGCGGAGTTCCCGGGCGTCCAGATTCAGCAGACGTACCTGCGGCACTACCCGTACCAGTCGCTCGGCGCGCAGGTGCTCGGCTACGTCGGCGAGGTCTCGCAGTCCGAGCTCGACGCGCACCCGAAGCTGTACGCGCCCGGTGACAAGGTCGGCAAGACCGGTGTCGAGGCGCGGTACGACCAGTTCCTCCGCGGCGAGGCCGGCGAGGCGCAGGTACGGGTCGATTCGCTGGGTCGGCCGCGCGGCGCGCTCGAGCCGAAGGTCGAGGCGCGCCCGGGGAGCGCGGTGCGCCTGACGATCGACATCGGGCTCCAGCGCGCGGCGGAGCGTGCGCTCCGTTTCGGGATCCAGACCGCGCGCGCGAACGGCTCGTACAACGCCGACGGCGGCGCCCTCGTGGCGCTCGACCCGCAGGACGGCGCGGTGCTCGCGATGGCCTCGACGCCCACGTACAAGCCGTCGGTCTACGTCGGACGCGTCGACCCGAAGAAAATCAAGTCCCTCGTCGACCTCGATGCCGCGAAGCGCGCGAACTTCCCGGGGATCAACCGCGCGACGAGCGGCGTCTACCCGCCGGGCTCGACGTGGAAGCCGGTCACCGCGCTCGCCGCGATGCAGGAGCACCTGCTCCAGCCGTACCAGCCGCTGCAGTGCACCCCGAGCGCGACGTACGGGCTCGACAAGCACGTCTTCAAGAACTGGGACCCCTACATCAACCAGTCGATGACGCTGCCCGAGGCGCTCGCCCGCTCGTGCGACACCTACTTCTACCAACTGGGCTACGACTTCTACCTCCAGGGGGACAAGGGCCGCTCACGCATGCAGGAGTGGGCGCGGCGCTTCGGCTTCGGGGCGCCCTCGGGCTTCGACCTCGGCGGCGAGGCGAGCGGCACGGTGCCGACGCCCGCCTGGCGCAAGAAGCACTTCACGAGCGACTGGGACCGCGCGTGGAACCCCGGGAACTCGATCCAGCTCGCGATCGGCCAGCAGGACATCCAGGTGACGCCGCTCCAGATGGCGCGCTTCTACGCGATGATCGCGAACGGCGGCAAGCTCGTCACGCCGTACGTGGTCGCGCAGGTCGAGACGCCCGCGGGGCACGGCCAGGCACCCGTCGTCCTCCGGCGCAACACGCCCGCCCCGCCGGAGTCCGTGGGGGTCGATCCCGCCGCGCTTCAGGTTGTCCGCGACGGCCTCTACCAGGCGGCCCACGCCTCGTACGGGACGTCGGCAGGCGTGTTCTCGAGCTTCCCCGTGCCGATCGCAGGGAAGACCGGCACTGCCGAGAAGGTCGTCCCGCTGCCGGGCTACCCACCCGACCACCTCGAGGACCAGTCCTGGTGGTGCGGCTACGGCCCGGCGGAGACCGAGGTTCCCCGCATCGTGGTCTGCGCGGTGATCGAGAACGGCGGTCACGGCTCGACCGCCGCAGCGCCGGCGGCCCTGCGCGTGTTCGAGAAGTTCTTCGGAGTGCACGGCGGCTCCCAGACGCTGGTGAAGACGGACTGATGGGGGCAGCGCGGTGATCGCAGACGTCGGACGTCCACGGATCGCGTTGGGGGCCCGCGAGCGGGTCGACCTGGGCGCGCTCGTCCGCCGACTCGATCTCGTGCTGCTGCTCGCAGCGGCGGCGCTCGTGGGCTACGGCCTGTGGGCTGTGTCCGGCATCACGCGGTTCGACGTCGCGGCCGACCCCAGGTACTACGTCGTCCGTCAGGCGATCGCGGCCGCGGTCGGCGGTGTCGGGCTCGTCGTCGCGATCGCGGTCCCGCCGGCGGTGTACCGGCGCCACTGGCGCGTCGTGTACGGCACGGCCCTCGTGCTGATGGTGGTCGTGTACGCGTTCGCGGAGGCCGTGCGCGGTTCGAAGCGGTGGATCGACGTCGGGCCGATCCAGTTCCAGCCGTCGGAGTTCGGGAAGCTCCTGTTCGTGCTCGCGATCGCGGGCTTCCTCGCCGAGCGCCAGCGCCAGCTCGGCCTGCTGCGCACCGTGTTGAGCGCGATCGCGCTGGGCATCGCGCCGATGCTGCTCGTGTTCCTGCAGCCCGACCTCGGCACGGCGCTCGTGTACATCGCCGCGTTCGCGGCCGTGCTTTTCGTGGCCGGTATCCGCTGGGCGCACCTCGCGCTGCTCGTGCTCGTCTCGGCGACGATCGTCGCCGGCGTCGTCTGGGTGCTGCCGTCGGCGGGCGTCGAGGTGCTCAAGCCCTACCAGACCGCGCGTCTCACCGGGTTCACGAACCCGGACGCGGACCCGGCCGGGCTGACGTACAACCTGAACCAGTCGATCACCGCCGTCGGCGCCGGTGGGATCGACGGCCGGGGCGTCAGCGAGGCGAGCCAGACGCGGTTCGACTATCTGCCGGAGCACGCGACCGACTTCGTGTTTGCGTCGTTCGCCGAGCAGCGCGGCTTCTTCGGCGCCGCCATCCTCCTGCTGCTCTACCTCCTCGTCGTGTGGCGAGGGCTGCGCGTGATCACGGTGGCAGGTGACCTCTACGGCGCGATGGTTGCGGGCGGGATCGTGTTCGCGTTCCTGTTCCAGATCTTCGTCAACGTCGGGATGACGATGGGCATCGCCCCCGTCACCGGGATCCCGCTGCCCTACGTCACGGTCGGCGGGTCCTCGATGGTCGCGAACCTCGTCGCGATCGGCGTCCTTCAGGCGATCCACGCCCGCGGCCAGCCGGACGCGTTCCGTTGAGCCCGCTCGGCATCGGCGCCCGCGACGTCGCGCTCCTGGCCCGATACCAGCGCCGCGCGCTCGACGTCCGTGGGCCGCTGGTCGTCGGTGGCGTGCTGGCCGAGCAGCTTGCGCGGGAGCTGCGCGCAGGCGGTGATCCGACGCTCGTACGCACCGGGGGCGAGCCGGCCGAGGCGGCGGCCTACGTCAGGGTGGTCGCCGGCGCCGCGACGGCCGAGGACGAGCGCCTGCTGCGCGTGGCGACGCGCGCCCTCGTCCCGGTCGTGGTCGTTCAGACCGCGGACGTGCGCACACGGATTCCGTATGCGCTGCCCGAGGACGTCGTGCAGTGTGCCCCCGGGCGCGGCTTTCCGGTGGACGAGATCGCCGAGCGCCTCGCGGTCGGCCTGCGCGAGCATGGCGGGCCTCTCGCGGCGTCGCTGCCGTTTCTGCGCGACGCCGTCGAGCGTCGGCGCGCGCTCGAGGGCGCGATCGCCGCGGGCACGCTGGCGGCGCTCGAGCGACCCGAGGGCTCGGACCTGCCACTGCTCGCGATCGGGCAGGCACGGATGCTGTCCGACATCTCGGCCGCCGAGGGCGGCGAGCCCGCGAACGCCGACGGCGCCGCTGCGGCCCAGGCGCTCGCCACGACCCTTGGCGCCGCGGTCGTCGCGGGGCATGCCGCCAGGGCGCTCGTCCGCCGGCTCCCGCGCCGGTCGCGGCTGCTCGACGGCCTCGTCGCCGCAGGCGGGACGCTCGCCCTCGCGGCGGCGTTCCGCCGCCTGCCCCGCTCCTAGACAGGATGGAGCCGTAGCCCCGCGGGGCGCGGTGTCCGATTCGCTGGCGAGATTGGTCGGCGCCTACGCATTTGTCGTGGGTTGCCGGGGGTGGCCCGGTAGAGCCACATACGGAGGTCGCCGACCATGGTCGAGTCTATGACGGTAACGGTGGGGCTGGATGTGCACGCTCGCTCGGTCCGGCTGGCAGCGGTCCGCGGGGATGAGCTGCTGGAGGAGCGGACGTTGCCCTACGACGAGGAGGCGGTCGAGGGTGCGCTGCGCCGTTGGCCGGTGGTGCGCTGCTGCTATGAGGCGGGCCCGACCGGCTTCGGCCTCTACCGGCATCTCGTCGAGCGCGGGGTCGACTGCGCAGTGGTGGCGCCGGGGCTGGTGCCGCAGCGGCCGGGTGACCGGGTCAAGACCGACCCGCGCGATGCGCGCAAGCTCGCGCGGCTGCTTGCCGGAGGTCTGCTCGAGCCGATCCATGTGCCCTCGCGCGAGCTGGAGGCGGCGCGCGACCTGGTGCGTGCGCGTGAGGACGCGCGGCTCGACCGGATGCGCGATCGCCACCGGCTCTCGAAGTTCTGCTTGCGCCACGGCCGGCTGCTGCCAACCAGCGCCTGGACGGTGACGCGGCGCAAGTGGCTCGGTGAGCAGCGGTTCGAGCACGCCGCCGAGCAGATCACCTTCGACAGCTACCTGCACGCGGTCGACCTCGTCGATGCCCGTATCGAGCAGCTCGAGCGCGCGATCCGCGAGACGGCCGAGCAGGGACCGTGGCGGGAGCTGGTCGCCCGGCTGCGCTGCCTGCGCGGCATCGACACGCTGAGCGCGCTCGCGCTCGTGGCCGAGATCGGTGACTTCGGCCGCTTCCGCAGCGCGGAGGAGTTCATGGCCTTCGTCGGGCTCGTCCCCTCCGAGCACTCCTCCGGCGAGCATCGCCGGCAGGGTTCGATCACCAAGGTCGGCAACAGTCACGTGCGCCGGCTGCTGGTCGAGGCGGCTTGGCACGCGCGCCGTCGGCCGAAGGTTGGCTACGAGCTCTCCCGTCGCCAGCGCGGCCAGGACGCGGCCGTGATCGAGCGCGCCTGGCGCTGCCAGCAGCGCCTCTATCAGCGCTGGCAGCGGATGGCTGGCCACGGTAAGCCGCAGCAGAAGATCGTCGTCGCCTGCGCCCGCGAGCTCGCCGGCTTCGTCTGGGCGATCGCAACTGACCAACCACTCAGGAGCACCTGACCGATCAAGCCTCTCGGCCTTCAGCAGCGGATGCGCCCGACCACACGGAGAACCCTCGAGAGTTCTATGCGGCACCGCCCGCCGGTGACCCGCGTCTTTAGACCGAGGCAGCTCCCGACGGTTACCAGTCATGCCGTCCCGACCGGCGAATGTCAGTCTGATCCACCGTCGCTGCTCCGGGCGCTCCGCTGCTCAAGGCCGAGAGGACAACCCATCAACCGAGCCACACCCCTTGACTTTTCGCTCCATGTCAGAACTCGACCGCGACCCTCTACGCCGCCGTCGGAGAGCTGTCGTCCCCTGCCACACGAGCGCGAGACCGGGTCGCACCGGGGTGTACCTCCTCCGAGCCGGCGACGTTCAGGTCGGGTCTCGAGTGCAGCTGAGCACGCAAGCCGGAACAGACGACGTCGAGCACCTCGGCGCGGCGCCCAGTCGCTTCCGAGTGCCGGTGGCAGGCCCAGCCGGCAACCCGGCGTAGCCGAGCGCCCAGAAGTCGTCGCGCCTCGTCGGTCTCGAGCCACCCGTCCGGAACCCAGTTCAGCGTGAGATCCCTGGCCAGCGAGCGCACGCGTCCGTCTGGGGCGACGCCGGCGTCCACCAGCTGCTTCGCCACCTGGTCGGCCCATGCCCGCCACTCGGGGATCGCATCGCC
>DASSUT010000130.1:0-9129 GCA_035706725.1 Gaiella sp.
TACACCCTGCTCGACCAGAAGAAGGTGCTCGCGGCCGACGTGTTCACGACCGATCCGCAGCTGCTCTCGAAGAAGTACGTGCAGCTGCGCGATCCGCAGAACATGTTCGGCTTCCAGCACGTCGCGCCGGTCGTCGACAAGAAGCTCGTCTCGGAGTACGGCACGCGCTTCACGTCCGCGATCAACAACGTCACGAAGCTCCTAACCGTGAAGGCGATGGCCGCCATGAACCGCGCGGTCGGCATCGCCAAGAAGGACCCCGAGGACGTCGCCGCAGCCTTTCTGAAGGCGAACCGCTTGACGTAGGACGGGTGTGCCCGGGCGCGGCTCAGACCGCGCCCGGGCACATCTATGACCGCGGGACCGCTTCGATCAGAGCCGCCACGACGAACGCGCCCGCGGCGAGCAGGACGATCGTGCCACCCGGTGCGAGGTCGCCGTAGTACGAGAGCACGAGCCCGACAGTGACGCACGCAAGGCCGATCGCCATCGACAAGCCGAGCGTCGAGCGGAGGCTCCACGCGACGCGCTGGGCCGCGAGCACCGGCAGCGCCATCAGGGCTGCGATCAGGAGGATCCCGACGATCCGCATCGAGATCCCGATCGTCAGCGCGGCGAGCACCGCGACCGAGGTGTTGAGGAGGCCCACCGGGACGCCCGCGACCCGCGCCCCTTCCTCGTCGAGCACGGCACCGACGAGGCCGCGGTAGAGCACGGCGACCGCGAGGAGCGCGCCGAGCCCGAGCGCGAGCACGAGCCAGAAGTCGCTCCACGTCACGCTGAGGATCGAGCCGAACAGGAACTCGAACAGGTTCACGTCCAGCCGGCCCGCGCTCGACACGAGCACCACGCCGAGCGCGATGCCCGTGTAGAAGACGAGCGCCAAAGCCTGATCGCCGGCCGCCCCTCCGCGTCCCCGAAGCCACTCGATCGCGAGCGCGCCGACGACGGCGAACGCGAGGGCGGTCAGCACGGGAGACACCCCGAGCAGGTACCCGGCCGCGACCCCCGCGAACGCCACGTGCCCGAGGCCGTCACCGACGAGAGACTGACGACGCTCGACGAGGAAGAACCCGACCGCGGGCGCGAGCACCCCGACGACGGCGCCGACCGCGAAGGCCAGACGCATGAACTCGAGCTGCAGCATCAGCGGTCGCGGCCGGTCAATGGACGTGAGAAGGGTCGTGCCAGGCGGGCGGAAGCCCGGCGGGATCGCCGTCGAACACGATGCGGCCGCGCACGAGCACGAGCCTCGAGACGACATGCTCGACGGCACCGAACTCGTGCGAGACGTAGAGGATCGTGACACCGAGCTCGTCGCGGAGCTCGGCAAGGAGGTGTGCGAGCGCCTCCTGCGACCCGGCGTCGACGCCCGTCGTCGGCTCGTCGAGCGCGAGCAACGAGGGCTCTGCCGCGAGCGCGCGTGCGATGAAGGTCCGCTGCTGCATCCCGCCGGAGAGCCGCCGTAGCGGCCAGCCGGCCCGCTCGGCCAGACCGACCCGCTCGATCGCATGGTCGACCGCGTCACGATCCGCTCTACGGAGCGGACCGAGCGGGCCACGGACCGCGAGGCGTCCGGTCTCCACTGTCTCGCGGACGGTGACGGGCGTGCCCGACACGAGCTGCGCGCGCTGGGCGACGTATGCGACGCGGGGTGCGGCGCGGGCCCCGGGCGGCAGACCGAAGAGCCGCACGACGCCCTGCGCGGGCCGTGCGAGGCCGAGCGCGACGCGAAGCAGGGTCGTCTTCCCGCCTCCGTTCGGGCCGGCGATCGCGACGAACTCGCCCGCCGCAACCGTCAACGACACGTCCTCGAGCGCGGGCGGTCCGCCGCGGTAGGCGAACGAGATCCCGTCGAGCTCCACCGCGGGCACCGAGGCGGCTACGTGCATCCCAGCGCCTGTCGGAGCACGGTGAGGTTCTTCCGCATGACCGTGAAGTAGTCCGCTCCTCCCGCCTCCTCGCTCGGGCTCAGCACCTCGAGAGGGTCGAGCTCGGCCGTCGCCGCCCCCGCCTCCCGCGCGACCGTCTGCGCGAGCTTCTCCGAGACGAGCGGCTCGGTGAACACGGTGGTCGCGCCGGTGGCGCGCACCTCGTCCGCGAGCCGTCCGACGGCGCGCGGGCCCGGCTCGGCATCCGGCGCGAGCCCGACGAGCGCCACCTGCCGGAGGCCGTAGCGCTCGGCGAAGTAGCCGAATGCGGCGTGGCTCGTGACCAGCGTCCGCCGCTCGCAGTGCCGCAGGCCGCGTGCGAGCGTCGCGTCGAGCGTGGACAGGCGCCGGACGAACGCGGCGGCGCGCGAGCGGTCTCCGAGCGCCGCGGCGATCTCGCGCGCGACCTGCTCGTACCGCCTCGGGTCGAGCCAGACGTGCGGGTCGACGTCGTCCCCCGAGCCGTGGAGGCGGATCCCCGACAACACGTCGAGCGAGGGACCTTTCCGCCCGTGGAGCGCGTCCTCGACCGCGGGCTGGAAGCCACGGCCGACGTAGACGACAAGGTGCGCGTCGTGGACGCGCACGACATCGCGCGGGCCCAGCTCGAGGTCGTGGGGCTCCGCGCCCGCCCGCGTGAGGTCGACGATCTCGTCGTGCGGCCCGGCCACCTGCGCGGCCGCATAGGCGAGCGGGGAGAACGACGCGACGATCGTGCGGCTCCCGCTACCGGTCGAGCCTCCGCAACCGGCCAGGACGCCGACGAGCGCTGCAACACCACAGACGAGAACGATTCTCGAAAGCACCCACCGAACCTAGCAGATTGTTGAGAACCAGTATCATCTAACCGTGGCCACCTGGTCGTCTGAGGCGCTCACCGCTCTGCGCGAGGCAGGGCTCCGGCAAGGCGGCGCGCGCCGCGCCGTGGTCGAGTACCTCTCCCGCCAGGACTGCTGCCGCTCCGCGCAGGAGATCCACGACGGCATCGTCTCCGCGGGCGGCGCGGTGGGCGTCGCGAGCGTGTACCGGACGCTCGAGACGCTCGCAGAGCTGCGGCTCGTCCAGCGCGTCGACGTCGGCGACGGCCTCGCGCGCTTCGAGCCCGCGCGCGAGGACGAGCACCACCACCATCACCTCGTCTGCGACGACTGCGGCCGCGTCGAGCCGTTCACCGACGAGCCGCTCGAGCAGGCGCTCGAGCGGGCGGCGGGCCGTCTCGGCTACGCGATGCAGCACGAGGTCGTGCTGCGCGGCACCTGCGGCGACTGTCGCTAGCCGGGCCGATCCGGGCGCGTGGGCAGCGAGCGCGCGGCCGCGACTTTCGCCCTGCGCTCCGCGGTCAGCTCGCGGATCACGATCTGCGCCGACGCCGTCAGCGGCACGGCGATCAGCGCGCCCACGATGCCGAGCAGCTTGGCGCCCACCACGACGCTCGCGATCACGAAGAAGCCCGAGATCTCTACCGCCCGGCCCTGGATCGTCGGTTGGAGCACGTAGTTCTCGAGCTGCTGGTAGCCGATGCAGACGCCGAGCATGATCAGCGCCTGCGGGACGCCCTGCGTGAGCGCGACGAGCGAGAGCAGGATCGCCGCAAGGGTTGCGCCGACCTGCGGGATCAGCCCGAGCAGCCCGGCGATGATGCCGAGGGCGAGCGCGAACGGGACGCCGATCAGCCAGGCCGCGGTCCCTTGCACGGTGCCCGCGATCACGGCGATCGCGAGCGCGCCGAGCGCGTAGCGGCCGATCGTCCGCGTGATCCTCTCCTCGAGCCCGCCGACACGGGACGACTCCCGCGGGTACAGGACGCTGTGGAGGGAGCGCGAGAGGTTCGGCAGGTCGATCACGAGGAACAGCGTCATGAACGAGATCGTGAGCAGGCCGAGCCCGAGACCGAAGACCTTGCCGCCGACCGCGAACACGTCGTCGATCTTCGAGGGCAGATTGGCGGCCAGCGACTCCGCACGGTGCTGGAGCTCCGCGCCGAGGTCGGTTCTCCGGTCGAGCTCTTTGAAGAGGTCGGAGTCGCGGATGCTCTCCACGATCGAGGGGAGGTCCTCGATGAGGTTCCGTACGGCCGTGACGAACCGGCTCACGAGCACGTAGCCGATGAGGCCCAGCACCGCGAACACGCCGAGCACGACGACGAGCGCCGCCGTGCTGCGCTTCATGCCCCGCTGCTCGAGCCACGTGACCGGCGTCGAGAGCACGATCGCCAGGAACAGCGCGATGAACACCCAGAGCACCGCCTGGCGCGCCGCCAGGAACCCCCAGGCGAGCGCGATCACGCCCACGACGGTCGCGACCGTGCGCGCCGAGATCGTGATCTCGATCCGCTTCGGCCGACCGTCGGGCGTCGCCACGCTGCGAGTCTAGGACCCGCGTCGGCGGGAACGCGCGTCGCGTGCCTACGCGCGCCGTCAGCGCGCGGCGGCCATGCTGCGCGTGATGCGGACGTCGCCCGAGACGGAGCGGACCCGGAATTCGACGGCGTCGTCGCGCGACGCGGCGGGCTCGTCGCCCACGTCGAGCTCACAGGACATCGACCCGCTGACGGACTGCGCGTCGATCCACAGCACGAGCCCGGGGACGGCGCCGACCTCGACGTCGCCCGAGACGGTGCCGACGAGCACGCTCCCCGCTGCGGCTCCGATCTCGACGTCGCCGGAGACGCTCTTCGCCGCGACGGCGCCGGCGGCCCCGCCGATGCGGATGTCGCCCGAGACGGTGGTCACGGACCCGGTCGTCCCGACGGACCGGACGTCGACGTCGCCCGAGGCCGACTTCGCGGTAAGCGCGCCGCCGACGTCCCCTGCGGTGAGGTCGCCGCTCGCCGTCGTGAACGAAAGCGACGCGACGTCGTCGAGCGTCGCGTCGCCCGAGGCGGATCTCGCGGTCACGGCCCCGAGGCGCCCGCGGCCCTCGAGGTCGGCGGACTGCGTGGCGAGCTCGACGTCCGAGCCCTCGGGGCAGCGGATCGAGACGGCCAGCTCGGCGCCGCGACCGAGGCTGCGCCAACCGTCGCGCTTGGGGGCGCGTACGACGATCTCGTGCCCTCCACCCCGCTCGGAGGCGGAGACGCGCGTCGTCGCGGCCGCCTCCGCCGATCGGTCGCCGCCGCGTGCCGGCGTGACCTCGGCCTCGACACGCGGCTCTGTCCATGTCTCGACGGTGAGCGTGCCGGCAGGGAAGTCGACGCGCAGCGAGGCGCCGCCCGGTGTCTCGAAGGAGTGCACGCTCCCCTCAGCCACGGCGCACGCGGGGCGGGACGACGGGCCGCACGTCGCCGCGGATGTCGGCGAGCCGTGGGGGCCGCCGGCGCTCGGCGTCGTGCGGGTCACGAGGGTCGAACAGCACGAACGAGAACATCATGAGCTCCTTTCAGCTCCGGGCGAAGCCCTGGAGGCGGTTGGGGGACCGGCGTGGAGCACGCGGCTCGACGGCGCGCTTCAGCGCGCGGACGATCCAGGAGTTGAGCGACACGCCTTCGCGGGCGGCCGCGGCCTCGAGACCGCCTTTGAGAGTCTCCGGCAGCCGAAGGGTGATCCGCGCGCTCGCGTCGTCGCCCGGGGCGGGCGGCTCCTCCTCGGTCTCGGGGTCGCCGACGTAGACGAGCTCGGGGTCGCGACCCGAGAGGCGAACCTCGACGTGGCCGGAGACGAGCTGCCCGTTGAGCGAGACCGCGGCCTCGGAGAGGAGATCGATGAGCCGCAGCCGGATTGCCGGCTCCGACGCGTCGACGAGGCGGCGTAGCGTCTCGACGAGCGACTCGTCACCGAGGGCGGTCGCCGTGGCGACCAGGTCGCGTCCGATGGCCTCGACGTGGATCTCCATGACCACCAGTATGACATCAAAATGATGTCTGTCAAGTGCCTTAGCGATGTCGCGCTGGTGTGTGGCCGAAACGCGCGCGGTCGTGTTGGCTGTCGTCGATGAACGACACGGTGACCTACGTCGGCCACGGGACCGTCCGGATCGCCCTCGACGGCACGCGTCTCCTGACCGATCCCCTTCTCCGGACGCGCGTCACGCACCTGCGCCGGCGCGCGGCGGTCTCACCGGAGGCGTTCCGCGGCGTCGACGCCGTCCTGATCTCGCACGCGCACTTCGACCATCTCGACGTGCCGTCGCTCGAACGGCTCGGACGGTCGACTCCCGTCGTCCTGCCCCGCGGGTGCGGCGCTCTGCTCCGGCGGCGGCGGTTCGCGCACGTGGTCGAGATCGACGTCGGAGAGACGGTGGCGGTGGGGGCGGTGTCCGTGCGTGCCACCGAGGCCGAACACGACGGTGGCCGGGGGCCGTTCGGGGTCAGCGGGCCCGCCCTCGGCTACGTCGTGGAGGGGACGAGACGCGTCTACTTCGCCGGCGACACCGATCTCTTTCCCGGCATGGCGGACATCGGCCGCGGGCGTCTCGACGTCGCGCTCGTCCCGATCTGGGGCTGGGGGCCGTCGCTCGGCCGCGGCGGCCACATGGACCCGCAGCGGGCGGCGGAGGCCGTTGCCCTGCTCCGCCCCCGCGTCGTGGTGCCGATCCACTGGGGCACGTACCACCCGCTGCACCTCGGCCTACGCGACGTTCCCGCGTACCTTCGCGATCCGCCGGAGCAGTTCGCACGCGCCGCCGCCGCGACGGCGCCGGAGGTCGAAGTGCGCGTGCTCCGGCCCGGCGAGACGCTCGCGCTGTAGGGCTAGCCGCACCGCGAGACACGGCCGGGCGCGGGTAGGGTTGGCCGGTCCGACCAGAGGCAGGCGCCCCGTCGGACGTTCCGCTCTCGAGGTGCGGGCGAGGCCCGCCCTCCGTCATGCGCGCGACGCGGAGGAGTCTCCAGCAGTGCAACACGTCGACCCACCCGATCTCCCGCTCTGGCAGACCATTCGCCATCTGTACCCGCTCTGGTGGGCGGAGCGGCGGCTGGCCGCGCTCGGCCTCGCCTGCGCGCTCGCGTTCACCGGGCTCTCGCTCGGCATACCCGTGCTCGTCCAGCGGACTATCGACGACGCGATCGACGGCCCGCACGGCTCGCTCCTCGTGCCCTACCTCGCCGCGATCGTCGTGATCGCCACGCTCCGCTTCGGGGTCAACTTCGCCCGGCGCTACGCGACGGCCCGGATCGGCATCGCGGTCGAGGCGCGCCTGCGCTCCATGCTCTACGACGCGTACCTCCGCTACCCGCGCGCATTCTACGACCGGCATGCGACCGGCGAGGTCATCTCGCGCGCGACGAACGACATCTACCCCGTCCGGTACTTCATGGGCTGGGGGGTCGTCCAGGCGATCCAGAGCGTGATGATGCTCGTCGGCGCGGCGATCGTGCTCTCCCTCGTCAACCCGTTGCTCGCGTTGACCGCCGCGGTCGTGATGCCGCCGATCGCGATCCTCACGTACGCCTTCGCCCACCGGGTGTTCCCGATCTCGCGGGAGGTACAGCGCCGCAAGGGCCACCTCACCGAGGCATCGGACGAGGCGGTCGTCGGGATCGAGATGGTGCAGGCGTTCGGTCGCGAGGACGACGTCCGCGACCGGTTCCATGGCCGCGCGGAGGCGGTGCGGCGCGAGACCATGCGCCAGGCGTCCGTCGAGGCCCGGTTCCTGCCGGGGCTCATCTTCCTGCCGACGCTCGGGATCGCCGCCGTGCTCCTCGTCGGCGGACGTCAGGCGATCGCGGGCGACCTCACGATCGGCGAGTTCACGCTGTTCGTGACGCTGCTCCTCCAGCTCGTCTGGCCGCTCGAGGCCCTTGGCTGGATCATCAACCTCGGCCAGCGCGCCACGGCCGCCGCGTCTCGGAGCTTTGCCTGGCTCGACGGGATCGAGCCGCTCGAGGAGCGCCGCGATCCGGTGGCGCTTCCGCCGGGCCCGCTGCAGGTGCGCTTCGAAGACGTCAGGTTCCGCTACCAGACCGGCAGCGAGGTCCTCGCGCGGATCGACCTCGAGGCCGCGCCGGGCGAGATCGTGGCGGTCTGCGGCCCTACGGGCGCCGGCAAGTCATCGCTCCTCAACCTCGTGCCGCGGTTCTACGACCCGACCGCCGGACGGGTGCTGCTCGGCGGGGTCGACCTCCGCGACGTCTCGCTCGCGGAGCTCCGCCGGACGGTCGCGATCGTGACGCAGAAGCCCGTCCTGTTCTCGATCCGGCTGCGCGACAACCTGCTCGCGGGCCGGCCCGACGCGGACTGGAGCGAGGTGCTCGACGCGTGCGAGGCCGCCGGCGTGAGCGCCTTCGTGGACGAGCTGCCCGACGGCTACGACACCCTGATCGGGGAACGGGGCGTGAACCTCTCCGGCGGGCAGCGGCAGCGCGTCGCGCTCGCGCGCGCGCTCGTCGCGAACGCTCGCGTGCTCGTTCTCGACGACCCGATGTCGGCCGTCGACACCGAGACCGAGCGGCACCTCGTCGAGCACCTTCGACCCGCCGTCCGCGGCCTGACCGTGCTCATCTCGGGTCAGCGGCTGTCGACGGTACTCGTCGCCGACCGCGCGGTCGTCGTCCAGGAGGGGCGGATCGTCGAGCAAGGCCTGCCGGCGGACCTCCTGCGGGCCGGCGGCGCCTTCGCGGACCTGTTCGGGGAGGAGGCGCTCGCGGCATGACGAGGGCCCGCCGAGACGGCCTCTCCCGGCTTCTGCCGTACACCGCGGGGCGTCGCAGGCGCGTCGCGGTCGTGCTCGTGCTCGCCGCGTTCTCGGCCGTCGCGCCGGTCGCGGGCTGGCACGTGGTCGGGGACGCGATCGACAACGGCATCCGCGCAGGCGACGAGGCACGGCTCGTCCGCGACGTCGCGCTGTACGTCGCGATCGGCGCCGTCGCGTGGGTGCTCGGCACCGCGACCTGGCTGATGCTCGCCGGCATCGGTCAGCGGATGGTCCTCGACCTGCGGCGCGACCTGTTCGAGCACCTCACGTCGCTCTCGCTGCGCTACTTCTCCGAGCAGAAGGCCGGCTGGATCATCGCGCGGCTGACGAGCGACGTCGACGCGCTCTCGGACGTGCTCAACCAGGGCCTCACGACGCTCGTCGTGAACACGCTGACGCTCGTCGCCGCCGTCGGGGGGCTCTTCCTCCTCGACTGGCGGCTCGGCCTCGTGGCGCTGCTCGTCCTGCCACCCGGGATCGTGGTGACCCGCTGGTTCCAGCGGCGCTCGCACACGGCCTTCGCCGACGTCCGGACGCGCATCGCGGCGGTCACGGCACAGCTCGCGGA
>DASSUT010000131.1:0-6189 GCA_035706725.1 Gaiella sp.
ATCTTCACGTAGCCCTCGATCTTCTCGAGCTGCGCCGTCGACACCTGCGCGCCGAGCTGCGTCTCGAGATCGAGCGGATGGCCCTGGCGGATCGCCTCGATCCGCTCGAGCGCCCGCTCCATGAAGGGCTCGTAGATCGACTTCTCGATCAGCGCCCTCGAGGGGCACGTGCAGACCTCGCCCTTGTTGAACGCGTAGAGCACGAGGCCCTCGACCGCCTTGTCGAGGAAGTCGTCGTCCTCCGCCATCACGTCTGCGAAGAAGATGTTCGGCGACTTGCCGCCGAGCTCTGTCGTCGACGGGATGATGTTCTGGGCGGCGTACTGCATGATCAGCCGCCCGGTCACGGTCTCGCCCGTGAACGCGACCTTCGCGATCCGCTTGTTCTGGGCGAGCGCCTTGCCGATCTCGGCACCGGGGCCGTTCACGACGTTGATCACGCCCGGCGGGACGATCTCCTCGATCAGCTCCATCAGCGCGAGGATCGACCAGGGAGTCGGGCTCGCGGGCTTGAGCACCGAGCAGTTCCCCGCCGCGAGGGCGGGCGCCAGCTTCCACGCCGCCATCAGCAGCGGGAAGTTGAACGGGATGATCTGCCCGACGACGCCGAGGGGCTCACGGAAGTGGTACGCGATCGTGTTCCTGTCGATCTCCGCGATCGACCCCTCTTCCGCGCGAATCGCCGAGGCGAAGTAGCGGAAGTGGTCTGCCGCGAGCGGGACGTCCGCGGCGAGCGTCTCCCGCACGGGCTTCCCGTTCTCCCAGCTCTCCGCGACCGCGAGCAGCTCGAGGTTCTCCTCGATCGTGTCCGCGATCCGGTTCAGCACCCTCGCGCGCTCGGTCGTGGAGGCCTCGCCCCACGCGACCTTCGCCACGTGGGCGGCGTCGAGCGCCAGCTCGACGTCCTCCGGCGTCGACCTCGGCACCTCGGTGAACGGCTCGCCGGTCACCGGCGTGACGTTCTCGGCGTACTCGCGCTTCACGGGCGGAACCCAGTGCCCGCCGATGAAGTTGTCGTAGCGCGACTTCAGCTCGACGGGACTGCCTTCGCGTCCCGGAGCCTCGTAGGTCGCCGTCTTCTCGATGGTTGCCATCACCACTCCTTTCCGAGAAGGTCGGCCTTTCACCGCGCGCTCCGCTCGCACGAACGTCGCGCGGCGCCTCCACCGTCGCACCTCGCGCGAGGCGTGCCATCGGCCCCGACCCGCAGGCCGATGTGGAAAACCCGCACGCTCACCCGGTGGGTCGATGCGGCTCCCCTCTGCGCGGGTCTACCATGAGAGAAGAACGCAGTCGGGAGGAGCGCATGCCGCCGCGAAAGCGCAACTCGCCGGAGGGACATGGGAACGAGTGGGTCGGTGAGCCCCGCGCGGAGCGGGTACGTCCGTGGGCGTACGAGTCGCTCCTCCTCGGGTCGGAGCCGGATCGCGAGCTCGACGACGCGCTCGACGAGCTTCGCCGCGCCCACGACGAGCTGACGGTGCTCTACCGCGCGCTCGACCAGCAGATCGCGCGCATCGAGGTTCTCGAGCGGCGGGCGCGCGAGCTCTCGCCGACAACCGAGCCCGAGCCGGTTCTCCCAGTTGCGCCGCCGCGGACCTTCCCGTACACGGGGCTCGCGCCGGACGGCGCAGTCGCCGCCTTCCGGTCGCCCGGGCGGCGCATCGAGTCGCTCGCCCGCTGCGAGGGCTTCGAGGTCGACTCCCCCGTCGGGCCGGTGGGCGTGGTCGAGGGGCTGCGGTTCGTCTCGCGGATCGACCGCCCGGACTTCCTCGAGGTGCGCGGCGGACGCTTCGGCCGGCAGCTCCTCGTGATCCCGGTCGACCAGGTCGAGGAGGTGCGGGCGAGCGACCAGCTCGTCGTGCTCCGCAGCGTCCCCGCTGCGAACGAGGACCTGATCGCCGAGCTCGTGGAGCGCGTCCGCGTCGCGCTCCACCTCGACGCCGCGTCGTAGAGACCGGCGTCAGTCGACGGCGCGGGACGCCCGGCGGTATCCCGTCGCGATGCCGAGCGCGCCGAGCGCGAGCACGATCGCGCCGGCGATCGTGACGCCGATCGCGGCCCACAGGAGCCAGTCGAGCTCCGCTCCGATCGCCATGTCGGCGTCGACGCCCCGCGACCCGTCGGCGTTCATGAGGACGACGACCCAGTGCCCGCTCTCGAGGTTCCAGGTGAGCGCTCGCTCGCCGGCGCCGGTCGACGACGCGGCCCAGAACGTCTGGACGGCCGGCCGGGTCGCGGGGGCCCTGCCCGTCCGCTCGTCGTACTCGGGGCCGGGGCCCAGGTCGGTGACCACGGCGCGCCGGACGCTTCCGAGGTACGACTCCGCGTCGTCCTCACGGGTGATCCCGACGAAGACGGGGCGCGCCGCGTCGCTCGTGATCTTGATCGTGCCGACGACGTGGTCCGCGACCCAGTCGGGGCCGTCGACCGAGACGTCGACGGTCTCCGAGACGACCGCGTAGCCCGCGGTCGAGAAGGTCGTCGTGGGGCTCATCAGGAAACCGTCCGCGTCGCGTTGCGTCTGGTCGACCACGATCGCAGCGATTCCGCCGAGCAGCATCACGGCGCCGACGAGCGCGGCGATGCTGCCGAGCACCACGAGGACGATGCGCCCGCCCGTCCAACCCGACGTCGCGACGGCCGCGCTCGACACAGGCGGCGCGGGCGGCTCGCCGATGGTCGGCTCCAGAGCCGGGAGCGCTGCCGGCGCAGCCGGCCGCTCGGCCGCCGCCGTGTGGGGCTCGTCACCGCCCATGTCGAGCCTGAACGGCGGATACGCGTCCGTCAGCAGCGCCGCGTAGGCAGCGACGCGGAGCACCCAGCGGTTCATGCCGAGCACGAAGTCGAAGATCGAGCGGGGGTAGCGGTCGGCGAACAGCAGGACGACGGCGGCAAAGAGCACGAGCAGCCCGATCAGCCCCGCGCCCCATGCGAACGCCCACGGCCCGGATCTCCACCCCCACGTGCCGCCGCCGACGAAGAGCGCGATCACGAGGTAGTGCGGCAGGGCGAGCAGCCACCACTTCACGAGGGCAAGGCCGCGTGAGAGGCGCGCGGGGTATTCGACGTCGAAGCTCGCCGGGTAGTCCGCGGCCGGGGCCAGGCCGAACGGCGGATAGCGGTCGGTGCCGAGCGCGCCGTACGAGTAGAACGCGACGCGCCACGTCCAGCGGAGCACCCCGACGTTGAAGTCGAACAGCGCGCGGGGGTACCGGCCCGTGATCAGGATCGCGAACCAGGCGATCACGGTCACCACGAAGAACGCGATCCAGAGGAACGCGAGCACGATCACGTGCGGGATCGCGAGCAGCCACTTCACGAGCCACAGCCAGCGGCTGAGGCGCGGCTCGAGGGCGCCGCGGACATGCACGGGATAGAGCGGCACCGTGGACACCCGATCACCTCCCCGGTGAGTCGACACTCGGGCACAGGCTTGCACACGGAGCGCCGTCGCGCCCTCCGTGGAAAGCCTCGCTGCGGCACCGGGGGAACTGCGGAGCCGGGCCTACGCGCATCCCGCCCGTCGGGCGCGCGACGCAGGCACCATGGGTCTCCGCCGCAGGAGCCGCGGCGGGGCGCGCGAAGGAGATCTGTCGATGGCTTGGCACCGAGGCGAGATCTGGCTCGACGCCGACCTCTCGTGGTTCCGCGAGCGGTCGGAGGAGCTCGCGGCCTCGCTCGCGCTCAACGCGCCCTCGTTCTTCGGGCTCACCCCGGCGCCCGCTGCGGTCCCCGCGCCGACCGGTCTCGCGGAGTCCCGGCGGCGGCGCGCCGAGCTCAGCCGGCGGCGGAGCGCGCGGAAGACACGCACTGCGGCTCTCGTCCTCGGTCCCGCCGTGCTGCTCGCGATCGCGACACCTCGGTTGCGCGGAGGCTCGTCCGGCACGGCGTTGCGCGAGGACCCGCCGAGCGAGACGTACCGCGTGTCGCCGAGGCCCGAGGAGGGCGCCGGCGCCGGGGCGGTGCGGGCGCTCCAGCATCGGCGCCCGGCGCTGCACGTCGTCCGCTACCCCGCCGTCCACTGGCGGCCGGGAACGTCGCACGGACTCCCCTGGTCGGGCTCGCTGGCGGGCGGGACCCAGCTTCCCGTCGAGGGCCGCGACTGGGTCACGTGGAACCCGGTCACCGATCGCTCGCCGAACCGGCCGTGGCGGCTGTTCGCGAACGAGCACACGATCCGCACGGTGATCTCCGTGATCGAGGCCTACCGGGCGGCCCACCCCAACGCGCCGCGCGTGGTCGTCGGCGACATCAGCTTCAAGGGCGGCGGCACGATGGACGAGCACCTCTCCCACCAGAACGGCCTCGACGTGGACGTCTATTACCCCCGCCGCGACCGTACCCTGCGCGCACCGACGTCCACCGCCCAGATCGACCACGCACTCGCCCAGGACCTCCTCGACCGCTTCGTGGCGGCGGGCGCGCAGATGGTGTTCGTGGGGTTCTCTGCGGGCCTCCACGGTCCCGGCGGCGTCGTGATCCCGTACCCGAACCACGAGAACCACATGCACGTCCGCTTCCCGCCGCGGACCGCGTGAACGCCCCCGCCCGGGCCGAGGCGGCCCGGGCGGGGGCTTCTTCTACGCCGACAGCGGGGTGGTCTCCGCAGGGGCCTGAGCCGGCGGCTCGGCCTCGAGGAGCCCCCACCGGGGCAGCCACTCGAGCCAGGACGGGAGGTACCAGTTCCGGGCGCCGAGCAGCTTCATCGAGGCGGGCAGGAGCACACCGCGGACGATCGTCGCGTCGATCAAGATCGCGACGGCGAGCCCGACGCCGAACTGCTTGAAGAACAGCATCGAGAGCGTCGCGAAGATCGAGAACACGAGCACCATCACGATCGCAGCGCTCGTGATCACGCCTGCGGTGCGCTTGATCCCGTTCGAGATCGCGTCGTCCATGCTCTCGCCGCGGTCGTAGAGCTCCCGAATCCGGCCGAGCACGAGGACGTGGTAGTCCATGGAGAGCCCGAACAGGATCACGAACAGGAGCAGCGGCACGACGGGGTCGATTCCCGCGGTGGAGCTGAACCCGAGGAACCCTTTTCCGACGCCGTGCTGGAAGACGAGCACGAGCACGCCGTACGCGGCGCCGACGGAGAGCAGGTTGAGCACCATCGCCTTCGCCGCGACGACGAGCGAGCGGAAGGCGACGAGCAGGAGCCCGAACGCGAACAGGAGCACGAACCCGATCACGGGCATCAGGTTGGACTCGAGCTCGTCGGTCGAGTCCTTCCACTGGGCCGTCAGCCCCGTGACGCCGGTCTCGGCGCCCGGCAGCCGGCCGACCGTCTCGGGGACGATCCGGTCGCGCAGGACGGCGAGCGCGGCGTCCGCCTCGGCGTCCGTCGTCTTGCCGTCGATCGGGATCGAGACGTTCGCGATGGTTGCGTCACGGTTGACCTCGACCGTGATCGGCTCGTGCATCCGGCCACTCGTAAGCGCACGCTGCTCGAGCTCGCGGATCGCGGCCTGCACCTGCGGAGCCTTCACGTTCGGCGCCTCGACGACGACGTTGGCGGGCAGTGCGGCACCCGGGAACGACTGCTGCATCTTCGTGTACGCCTGGACGACCGGGAGCGATTGCGGGAACGTGTCGGGCCCCGCCATCGCCAGCCGCAACTGGAGCGCCGGAGCGGCCAGCGCGAGCAGCAGCCCGCCGGCCAGGACGGCCGACAGGATCGGCCGGCGCAGGACCCTGTCGACGATCGCGCCCCAGAACCGGCTCTCGCCGTTGCTCCGACTGCGGCCGAGGAACGGCACGCGCGCCCGGTCGACGCGGTCGCCGAGCCGCGAGAGCAGCGCCGGCAGCACGGTCAGCGAACCGAGCATCGCGATCGCGACGACGGTGATCGCGGCCACGCCCAGCGACGAGAACGTCGAGTCGCCGGTCAGGAACATGCCGGCCATCGCGACGATCACGGTCAGGCCGGAAATGAGCACCGAGCGGCCAGACGTCGCGGCAGCCGCCTCGAGCGCGGCCCGCTCGCTGCGCCCCGCAGCCCGCTCTTCTCGCTCTCGCTTCAAGTAGAACATCGAGTAGTCGACGCCGACCGCGAGCCCGACGAGGAGCACGAGCGCCGGCGCCTGCATCGCGACGGGGAACACGTGGCTCGGGATCGCGATCAGGCCGAACGTCGCGAACACGGCCGTGAGCGCCAGGAGCAGCGGGATCCCCGCCGCGACGAGC
>DASSUT010000132.1:0-2705 GCA_035706725.1 Gaiella sp.
TCGAGGTCTTTCGCGGGAAGCAGCACCGACGGAACCCGTTCCGCGGCCGGGTCCTTGTCGCGGACGACGATGTCGACGAGCGTGACGACGACGCTCGCGAGCGGCACGGCGAGGATGACCGCGAACCCGCCGAAGACGACACCGACGCTCGTCACGGCGACGAGGACGACGAGGGGTGAGAGGCCGACCGAGTGACCGAGCACGCGCGGAAGCACGACGTAGTCCTCCGCCAGACGCACGCCGACCACGACGATCGCGGCCAGCACCGCGAGATGGAGCGACTGCGACAGCCCGACGCCGACGGCGACGATCCCGGCCGCGAGCGGCCCGATCACGGGGACGATCTCGACCACGCCGGCGAACACGCCGACGAGCAGCCAGTACGGCAGGCCGATGATCCAGAAACCCGCCGAGAGCACGCTCGCGACGAGCGCGACGAGCAGCGTCTGGCCGCGGACGAACGCGCCGAGCTTGAGCTCCATGAGGTTCCACGCGTCGCGCACGGTCTTGCGTTTCGGACGAGGAAGCAGCGAGCAGACGACGTCCACGGCGCGCTCTCGCTCGATGATCCAGTACGCCGCCGCCGCGAACACGAAGAACACGCCGACGATCGCCTCGAACGCCTTCCGGCCGTACTCGACCGCCGGGTCGAACAGCCTCGACCCCGACGGCAGGTCGCTGAGCCGCTTGTCGAGCGCGATCAGGAGGTCGTGCCTGATCCCGGTCGAGCCACGCGCCGCCTGCCGCAGCTCGTGCTGGTTGCCGAGCGCCGCCTGCACCTGGTCGGTCGCCGCCGGCACGACGAACCACAGCACCACGGCCAGCGCCGCGGCGATGACGGCGTAGTGCAGGAGGACGCCCACGCCGCGCGGGACACGCCTCCGCGCGAGCCACTCGACGCTCGGCCGCAACGCAGCCGCGATGATGATCGCGCTGAAGAGGAGCGCGACCACGAGGCGAGCCTCCCAGAGCACGACCGCCGCGACGAGAATCCCGACCACGACGAGCGTCGCCACCGCCACGCGCCCGGCGAGGCCCGACAGCCCCATCGGGGCATCTTCCTCGACCTCGACCTCGTCGAGGTCCTCGACCTCGAGCTTCCCGGCCGTCACCGGAGCGGTGGTACCCGCTCACGGGGAGTCCGACACTGAGAGACTTCCGAGCATGCTCGAGGAGTCGCAGCTCGCGGAGACCGATCACGGCCTCGTTCCCACCGGCAAGGGCTGGTTCGTGCTGAACGCACGCGAAGCGCCGTGGTGGCAGCGGGAAGGTCGGGGCCTTCTCTGCGAGTTCGAGGATCCCCACGGGGACGCCTCGGACTTCTCCCAGCTGGGGATCAACATCACCGTCCTCGCCCCGGGCGAGCCGATGGCGATGTACCACTGGGAGGTCGACCAGGAGGACTTTCTCGTGGTGTCGGGCGAGGCGCTCCTGGTTGTGGAGGGGCACGAGCGGCGCCTTCGTCCGTGGGACCTCGTGCACTGCCCTCCGCGCACCGAGCACGTGATCGTCGGCGCCGGCACGACGCCGTGCGTGATCGTCGCGATCGGCGCGCGCGGCGCCTCTACCGGCTCCGAATGGGGCGGCTACACCGTGGACGAGACCGCCCTCCGCCATGGCGCGGGAGTCGAGCGCGAGACGACCGTCCCGGCGGAGGCGTACGCACGATTCCCCGCGTCGAACCTCACGCGGTATCGGGACGGGCTGCTTCCGGACTGATGGCGCGTGCCGCGATCAGGGTCTGCGTGGCCGGCATCACCGGCTGGACCGGACGTGCCGTGGCCGACGCCGTGCGCAGCGCGGACGATCTCGAGCTCGCAGCCGGTGTCTCACGGTCGGATCCCGCCAGCTTCTCGAGCGTGGCGGAGGCGCTCGACGCGGCAACGGTCGACCTGCTCGTCGACTACACCCACGCCGATGCGGTCAAGGGGCACGTCGTGGCCGCGCTCGACCGCGGCGTCGGCGTCGTGATCGGCTCGAGTGGCCTCACGAGCGAGGATTACGAGGAGATCGACGCGCTCGCACGCGAGCGGGAGGCCGGTGTGGTCGCGGCGGGCAACTTCTCCCTCACCGCCGCGCTCGTGCTGCGGTTCGCGACCGAGGCCGGCCGACATCTCGACGCCTGGGAGATCGTCGACTACGCGAGCCACGGCAAGCCGGACGCGCCGAGCGGCACGTCGCGGGAGATCGCGGAGCGGTTGGACGAGCTGCGAGGCCCCGCAGTCGCGGTTCCCGTCGAGCGGACGCTCGGCGCGCCCGAGGCGCGCGGAGCCAGGATCGGCGGATCGCAGGTGCACTCGCTGCGCCTGCCGAGCTTCACGGTCTCCACCGAGGTCATCTTCGCCGGGGCCGGCGAGCGGCTGTCGCTCCGTCACGACGCGGGTGAGAGCCCCGCGCCCTACGTCGCGGGGACATTGCTTGCGATCCGCGCCGTCCCGACGAGGATCGGGCTCACGCGCGGGCTCGACCGCCTGCTCGACTGACTACGAGCCGGGCGCACAAAGGGTGGCCAAGGAGTGGCAAGGCTCACTCCTGACCGCCGCTCCGCTCGAGACGCGGCGCAAAGTCGGCACGAAGTCGGCACACACTCGTGACGGAATCCTCGCTAGCGTGACATCAGGGACACGGGAGTGCCCCTGGGGGTAGTTGGCATAGTGTTCGGGCATGGACGACGGCGCCATCCACGAGAGCATCGAGCAGCTCGT
>DASSUT010000133.1:0-23024 GCA_035706725.1 Gaiella sp.
TTCGACGAGTGGCTCGCAACGCTGCTCGCGGTGCTCCTCGCCTTCCTCGTCATCACCTTCCTGCACGTCGTGGTCGGGGAGCTCGTACCGAAGGGCGTCGCCCTCAGCTACTCCGAGCGGGTCGCACTCGGCGTCTCGGGCCCCGTGCGGCTCTTCTTCTTCGTGTTCAAGCCGCTGATCTGGGTGCTCCAGCGCTCGAGCGAGCTGGGGCAGCGTGCGATCGGAATCGATCCGAGGTCGAACGAAGGGGCCGCGCACTCGGAGGCCGAGCTGAAGATGCTGCTCGAGGTCTCGACGGAGCACGGGGAGATCGAGCTCGACGAGCGGGAGATGCTCTACAAGGTCTTCGACTTCGCGGAGAAGGAGGTCGCGGACGTCATGGTGCCGCGGCCCGACGTCACGGGGCTTTCGGTCGACCTCGGCCTCGAAGACGCGATGGCAGTCATGCTGGAGTCGCCCTACACGCGCTACCCGGTGTACCGCGACTCGCTCGACCAGATCGTCGGGATCGTCCACGTCCGCGACCTCGTCGCCTCGCTCCACAACGGCGCGACCGGAGCCGGCACGTCGCTCTCGCAGCTCGCACGCCCCGCCTACGTCGTCCCGGAGAACAAGGACCTCGGCGCGCTCCTCGCGGAGTTCCGAAAGGCAAACCACCACATGGCCGTGGTCGTCGACGAGTACGGGGCGACAGCCGGGATCGTGACGCTCGAGGACCTTCTCGAGGAGATCGTCGGCGACATCGAGGACGAGTTCGACCTTCCGGACGAGTCGATCGAGCGCCTCGACGACACGCGCGTCCGCATCTCGGGGTCGTTCACGATCGACGACTTCAACGAGCAGTTCGGCACGAGCCTCGACGACGAGGATTTCCATACCGTGGCCGGCTACGTGTTCGGCCATCTCGGCCGCGCGGCCGAGGCCGGAGACGACGTTCGTGAGAACGGCTTGCACTTCACCGTGCTGGAGACGAGCGGGACGCGCATTCTGCGGCTCGAGGTCGAGTTTCTCGAAACAGAGCCTGCGGCACCGGACGAGACCGAAGCCGCATAGGCCAGGGCGTGCGCTGGCTCGACCGACCCCTCGCGGGCGATTCCCCGCTCCACCATCGCGACTTCACGCTCTACGTCGGGGCCACGGTCGCGACCGCGTTCGCGATCGAGATGTCGTTCGTCGCGATCGGCTGGCAGGTCTACGCGATCCATCGGGACCCGCTCGACCTGGGCATCGTCGGCCTTGCGATGTTCGTGCCGCTGCCGCTCCTCGCGCTGCCCGCCGGCCACTGGAGCGACAGGTATCCGCGGCGCACGATCCTCGCGCTCGCGACCGCGCTCGACGCGGGCGTCGCGGTCGGGTTGCTCCTCGTGACACGGTCGGGCGCACAGCAGACCTGGCCGTTCTTCGCGCTCGCCTTCGGGACGGGCGTCGCGACGGCGGTCGGCTCCCCGGCTGGCCGGGCGCTCACGCCGTCGCTCGTCCCGCAGCCGATCCTCGTGAAGGCCTTCGCGCAGCGCTCGGTCGCGTTCCAGCTGTCGGTGATCGGCGGTCCCGCGCTCGGGGGCCTCCTCTTCGCGATCCACCCGGAGCTCGTCTACGCGGTCGCCTCGGCCTTCTCGCTGCTCTCGGTCGCGGCGATCCTCGCGATGCGGGCTGGCCGGGACGGCGCGGGGGCGGGCTCCCCCGACCTCGCGAGCGTGCTCGGAGGAGTCCGGCTCGTGCGGCGCACGCCGGTGCTCCTCGGCGCGATCTCGCTCGACCTGTTCGCGGTGCTGTTCGGAGGCGCCGTCGCGCTCCTGCCGGTGTTCGCGCGCGACGTGCTCGACGTCGGGCCGGCCGGGCTCGGCGTGCTCCGGGCCGCGCCGGCGGTCGGGGCCCTGTGCGCGGCGGTCGTGCTTGCGCGCAGGCCGGTCAGACGGCGCGCGGGCGGGACGCTGTTCACGGTCGTCGCGCTCTACGGCGTCACGATCGTGGTCTTCGGGCTCTCGAGCACGATGTGGATCTCACTGCTCGCGCTCGCGGCCGGCGGCGCGGTCGACACGGTCAGCGTGGTCCTCCGCCAGACGATCCTGCCGCTCGTGACGCCGGACGAGCTCCGCGGCCGCGTCACGGCGGTGGAGATGGTCTTCATCAGCGCGTCGAACGAGCTCGGCGCGTTCGAGTCCGGTGTCGCCGCGGCGCTGATCGGGGCGGTGCCGGCTGTCGTCGTCGGCGGCCTCGTCACGATCGGCGTCGCGCTCACGTGGACGCGCCTCTTCCCGCAGCTCGCGAAGGTCGACCGGCTCGACGAGCTCAGACCGGTCGAGGCGGTCGTGTCCTGAGCGGCCGTGTGGCCCAGGCCGCGACAGTCGTCGGCTCGAGCGACAGGAGCCTCCCACCCTTCGTCGCGTCCGAGGCCGCCCCGCCGACGAAGCGTCATTCCGGCTCGAGTTTAGCGGCGGGCCGCTTCGACGAGCCCCGCGGCTCCGACGCCGCGCAGCGAGGCGTCCAGGAGCTCGACCGGGTGGAGGGCGGGCAACGGCGTTCCGGCCCTGCCGAGCGCCTGCGAGACCTGGACGAGGCAGCCGGGGTTCGCGCTCGCATAGGCGTCGGGCGTGGTCGCGAGCACCGCGGAGGCCTTCCGGTCGCCGAGCCTCCGGGCCGCCTCCGGCTGGACGACGTTGTAGATCCCGGCCGAGCCGCAGCACAGGTCCTGCTCGGCCGGCTCGACGACGCGGAGGCCGGGGATCCGCTCGAGCAGCGGACGCCAGGCAGCCGGGAGCCGCTGAGCGTGCCGCAGGTGGCAGGAGTCCTGGTAGGCGACCGTGAGCTCGAGCGGATGGAGCTCCGGGAGCGCCGCTCCGGCGAGCGCCTCGGTCACGTCGAGGGCCGGCAGCCCTCGCTCCTTGAGGTGCGAGCCGCAGCCGGATGCGTTCACCACGATCGCCTCGACCTCGTCAAAGCTCCGTCGCATGCGGTCGGTCAGTCGCGTGGATTCCCGCGCGCGGCCCGCATGAGCGGAGAGCGCGCCGCAGCATCCCTGCGGCGGCGCGTGCACCTCGAGCCCGGCCGCCGCCAGCACCCGAGCGGTCGCGACGTTGACGTCCCCGAACAACACCGATTGGACGCAGCCCGTGAGGAGGCCGACGCGGGGACTTTGTGGTGAATCACCACAAGCCGCAGTGACCGCCGCAGGTCGTGCTCCCGAGCGCCAGCCCGGTGCCAGCTCGAGCATCGGGCGGGCCCACCGCGGAGCCGGGAGCCGGCGGCCGAGCGGCGCGAGGCGGAGCGCCACGCGCAGCCGCCGGGGGTGGGGGAGCGTCGCGAACAGGAGCGCCCGCTGCAGACGCTCGCCCACCGGGCGTGGGTGTTCGTCCTCCACGACCCGGCGGGTCTCCTCGATCAGGAGGTCGTAGCGGACGCCCGAGGGGCAGCTCGTCACGCAGGCCATGCACCCGAGGCAGCGGTCGAAATGCTCCACGACCGTAGGCGAGAGGGCGAGCGTCCCCTGCGCTGTCTTCTCCATCAGCTGGATCCGACCGCGCGGAGAGTCCATCTCCTCGTGCCAGAGCGCGTACGTCGGACACGTGGGCAGGCAGAAGCCGCAGTGCACGCACGCTCTCGTGAGCTCCTCGATCACGCAAGAACGCCGGCTGGGTCGAACGTCGCAGCGAGGGCGTCGTGGAGCCGCCGCGCCGCGGGGGCGGGAGCGGCGAGGGTGCCGTCGGGCACGTACGCGATCCCTGCGGCCGGCCTCACGACGGCCTCGGGAAGCGTCGCAAGCACCGTGGGAAGGTCGGCGGGCGCGAACGCGAGCCGTCCTCGAGCGCGGCCCTGCCGCTCCCGGGCCTCCTCCCACACCGTCGCGTCCGCGCGCGCCCCGCCGACGAGCGCGCGTGCGGCGTCGAGCTGCGCCTCGACCGCGGGCGCGGCTCCCTCGAACAGCACGGCGACCCGTCCGGGGTGGAGCACGTCGAGGGCGCTCGGCTGGAGCTGCGAGCGACGGAGTGCGCCGACCACGGACGCGGCGTCGTCGGTCTCGGCCACGAGCGTCGCCGACGCGGCGGGCAGCGGGTGCAGCCTCAGCGAGACGCGTGCGATCAGACCCAGCCGGCCCTCCGAGCCGCAGACGAGCTTGCCCAGGTCGTACCCCGCGACGTTCTTCACGACCTTGCCGCCCGAGCTCGCGACCGTGCCGTCGCCGAGCACGAGCGTGACGCCGAGCACGAGGTCGCGCGGGCCGCCGTAGTGGTGCGAGAGCGGGCCGGAGAGCCGGCCCGCGAGGCACGCGCCGACCGTCGGGTCGCCGGGCGGGTCGAGGGACAGCCGCTGGCCGACCCGCGCGAGCGCCGCCCCGAGCGTGGAGAGGCGGATCCCGCCCTCGACCGTGCACGTGAGGTCGCCGGCCTCGTGCTCGAGCACTCGGTCGAGCGCGTCGGTGGCGAGCTCGGCGCCGATTCGCGCGCGGTTCCCCGCCCGACTGGCCTCGGCGAGGAGCGAGGACGCCTCTTCGATCGTCGTCGGGCGCATCAGAAGCGCTCCGCCAGGCCCAGGCGCTCGAGCGGGTGGGCGCGGTACGGGCCGGGCACCTCCCCGCAGAGACGCGGCGTCGGGATCACCTTCCCCGGGTTCGCGATGCCGTGCGGGTCGAACGCGCTGCGGACGCGCCCGAACGCCTCGAGGTCGCGCTCCGAGAACATCGAAGGCATCGCGCAGGCCTTGTCCACGCCGATCCCGTGCTCGCCGGTGAGCGAGCCCCCGGCATCGACGCAGGCCCCGAGGATCGCGTCCGCGAGCGTCTTCGCGCGCTCGACCTCGCCCGCGGTCGCCGCGTCGTAGAGCACGAGCGGGTGGAGGTTCCCGTCGCCCGCATGGAACACGTTCCCGACGCGGAGGCCGTGCTCCGCGGAGAGTGCGTCGATACGGCGCAAGACGGCGGGGAGCTGCGTCCGGGGCACGACGCCGTCCTGCACGTAGTAGTCCGGCGAGACACGGCCCATGGCGGCGAACGCTCCCTTGCGGCCGAGCCACAGCAGAGCGCGCTCGGCAGGGTCGCTCGCCGTCCGGATCTGGAAGGCGCCCGCCGCGCGGCACAGCCCGTCGACCGCCTCCGTGTCGACCGCGACCTGGGTCGCTACCCCGTCGAGCTCGACGAGTAGTACGGCGCCCGCGCCGTCGGGATAGCCCGGCGCGAACGCCGCCTCCGCGGCCTCGATCGTGATCGCGTCCATGATCTCCATCGCCGCGGGCACGATCCCGGCCGCGACGATGCGCGAGACGGCGTCGCCGGCGGCGTCCACCGACGGGAAGGCCGCGAGCTGCGTGACCACGACCTCGGGCAGGCGGACGATCCGCAACGTGATCTCGACCGCGATCCCGAGCGTGCCCTCGGAGCCGACGATCACCCCGAGCAGGTCGGGGCCCTCGTCGCCGTCGATCGCCTTGCCGCCGAGCTCGAGCAGCGCGCCGTCGGGCAGCACGACCTTTGCGCCGGTCACGTGGTTCACGGTGAAGCCGTGCTTGAGGCAGTGGGCGCCGCCGGAGTTCTCTGCGAGGTTTCCGCCGATCGTGCAGACCTGCTGGCTCGACGGATCGGGCGCGTAGAAGTACCCGTCCGCCGCGACCGCGCGGCTCACGTCGAGGTTCGCGACGCCCGGCTCGACCACCACCCGCTCGCTCTCGACGTCGACCTCGAGGATGCGGTTCATGCGGGCGAGCGAGATCACGAGCCCGTCCGCCACGGGAAGCGCTCCTCCCGACAGGCCCGTCCCTGCGCCGCGCGCGACGAACGGGACGCGGTCGCGCGCGCAGAGCCGGACGACTGCTTGCACGTCGTCGGCGGAGGCCGGCAGCACGACGCAGGCCGGCTGCGCACGCCAGCCCGTGAGGCCGTCACAGTCGTACGTCGCGAGCTGCTCCGGCTCGGTGATCACGTTCGCGGAGCCGAGGGCGCCCCGGAGCTCGTCGACGAAGCCGGGCGGAAGGGCCACGCGACTGATCCTATGTCCGTTAGGGTCGCCGCATGACGGTGCCGATCCCGCGTCCCGGCAAGATCGTGTGCGTCGGCCTGAACTACCGGGACCATGCGAAGGAGCAAGGCGCGGAGCTCCCGGCGGCGCCGCTCCTCTTCGCGAAGTTCACGACGTCGCTGATCGGGCCGGGCGACCCCATCGTGATCCCGCCGCTCGTGACGAAGTGTGACTACGAGGCGGAGCTCGGCGTCGTGCTCGGGACGACCGTCAAGGGCGTCTCGAAGGAGAACGCACTCGAGGCGGTGGCCGGGTACGTGGTCGCGAACGACGTATCCGGGCGCGACCTGCAGTTCGGCGACGGGCAGTGGACGCGCGGCAAGTCGCCGGACACGTTCTGCCCGGTCGGGCCCCTCGTGCCGGCCGCCGACGTCCCCGACCCGCACGTCCTGCCGATTCGCGCGATTCTGAACGGGGAGGTCGTCCAGGACTCGACGACCGCGAACCTCGTGTTCGGAATCGACGAGGTGATCAGCTACGCGTCGCAGACCGCCACGCTCGAGAAGGGCGACCTGATTCTCACCGGCACGCCCGCGGGCGTCGGGATCTTCCGCGACCCGCCGCGCCTTCTCCGGCCCGGCGACGAGATCACGATCGAGATCGACGGCGTCGGATCGCTGACGAACCCGGTCGTCGCGGGGTGACGCCGGCGCCGGGCACGCGGACGGTGACGCCCAACCCGATCACCAGAACCGTGCTCCGCGAGCAGGTGAAGGACCTGCTCCTGCAGCGGATTGCGAGCGGGGAGCTCCGGCCGGGCGAGCGGATCGTCGAGACGCGGATCGCGGCGGAGCTCGGGACGAGCCAGGCGCCCGTCCGCGAGGCGCTCCGTGACCTCGCGCAGCTCCGCCTCGTCGAGTCGGAGCCGTTCAAGGGCGCCCGTGTCCGCGCGTTCGGGGACGAGGAGCTCGTCGAGGTCTACCCGGTCAGAGCGGTGCTCGAGGAGCTCGCCGCGAAGGAAGCGACCAGGCGGCTCGCGGGCGACGTCACGAGCCTCGAGGCGGAGCTCGAGGCGATGCGGGATGCCGCGCGCCGAGGCGACCTGAACGCGCTCGTCCGGCACGACTTCGGCTTCCACCGCCTGATCGTCGAGGCCGCGGGAAACCCGATCCTCGAGCAGTGCTGGAAGTCGCTCGGGGTCGAGGGGCGGATCACGATCACGCTCTACGGCACCTCGATCGCGTCCGCGGACGCCGCCGAGCTGCACGTGCCGCTGCTCGAGGCGATCCGCTCCGGCAAGCCGGGCGCCGCGGGGCGCGCCGCGCGCAAGCACGTCGAGACGTTCGCGCGGCTCGCCGGCGAGCGACCTGCCGCGAAGGCTGAAGCCTCCTGAGGTCGCGCTCGACGGCGGGCGCCCTCGCGGGGCTGTTCCTCGCGGCGCTCGCGTTGCGTCCGCAGGTCGTCGGCGTGGGGCCGCTGATCTCCGACATCCAGGACGACCTCGACACGTCGCACGCGGTCGCCGGGCTGCTCGGCACGATCCCGGTGCTCTGCATGGGCCTCTTCGCGCCCGTGGGCGCTTCGCTCTCGGCGTGGCTCGGAACACGGCTCGCGATGACGATCGGGCTCGTGCTGATCGGGGTGTTCGGGATCCTGCGCGCCGCGGTGCCGAGCACATGGCTCGTCGTCCTGCTCACGCTACCGCTCGGGATCGGCATGGGCATCGGGAACGCAACCGCGCCGCTCGCGGTCCGCGACACGGTGCCAGAGCGCCCCGCGACCGGGACCGGCGTGTACGCAACCGGCATCCAGCTCGGCTCGGCGATCGCCGCGGCGGTCGCCGTGCCGCTCGCCGCCGTGCTCGGAGGGTGGCGCGGGTCGCTGATCGCGATCTCGGTCGCGTCGTGCGTCGTGGCGCTCTCGTGGGCGGTGCTCGAGCGGGGCGGACAGGCCCACGTGCGGCCGGCGGCCCTCGTGCCCCGGCTCCCGTGGCGGTCGCGCACCGGGTGGCTTCTGGTCGCGATCTTCGTCGCGATGTCGTCGTCCTACTACGGGCTCGTCGCGTGGCTGCCCGACGCGTACGTGGAGCGCGGCTGGAGCGACGACGCGGCCGGCGGCCTCATCGCGGCGCTGAGCGTCACCGCGATCCCCGCCTCGTTCGTGCTCGGATGGCTCTCGGAGCGGCACGGGGGACGCAGGCCGTGGCTCATCGGGTGCGCCCTCGGCTTCATGCTCGGCACGGTCGCGCTGATCGTGCTGCCCGGCGGCGCGTACGCGTGGGCGCTCCTCGCCGGGATCGCCCAGGGTGGCTGCTTCGCGCTCGTGATGACGCTGCCGCTCGACCTCGGACGTGGCGGCGTCGGCATCGCGGCGCTCGTCGCGATGATGCTCGGTCTCGGCTACTCGCTCGGGGCCGCCGCGCCGTTCTTGCTCGGCGCGGTGCGCGACGCGACCGGCTCGTTCGACGCGGTCCTCTGGGTCTGCGCCGCGCTGCTCGTGATTCTCACCGCGCTCGCGACGCTGCTTCCGCGACGCGAGCCCCGGCCCGCGACCGCTCAGGCCCGCGTCGGCGGGTAGATCCGCGCCGCGTACTCCTCCACCATGCGCGCGGCGGAGAAGCGCGGGCCGTTCGTGCGCAGCGAGCGCTTGACCATCGCGAGCCAGCCGTGGGGGATCCCGTCTTCGCCGCGGTCGTAGAAGAGTGGGATCACCTGCTGCTCGAGGAGGTCGTAGAGCGCGTGCGCGTGGCGTGCATCCTGGGCCGACTCCTCCTCGCCCTCGAAGGCCGATCCGTCGATCTCCCAGCCGTTCGCCCCGGTTTCGTCGGCCTCGTAGCCCTCGTACCACCAGCCGTCGAGCACGCTGAGGTTGAGCCCGCCGTTCGCCGCGGACTTCATCCCGCTCGTCCCGCTCGCCTCGAGCGGCGGCCGCGGGACGTTGAGCCACACGTCGCAGCCGCCGACGATCGGCGCCGCGACCGACAGGTCGTAGTTCTCGAGGAACGCGACCCGGTTCGTGATGCCGATCGCCTCCGAGAGGCCGAAGACGTCGACGAGCATGTGCTTCGCGTTGTCGTCGAGCGGGTGGGCCTTGCCGGCGATCACCATCTGGACCGGTGGGCCGTCGGCGAAGATCCGCCGGACGCGCTCCGGGTCGTACGTGAGCAGGAAGAGACGCTTGTAGGTCGCGATCCGGCGGGCGAAGCCGAGCGTGAGCGTGTCCGCGGCAAACGTCTCCGCGACCGCCTTCACGCTCTCGGGGTCCTCGCCGCGCAGGAGCCGGTCCTCGACGCTCTTCGTCCTCACGTACTCGACGAGCTCGCCGCGCGCGGCGTTCCTCGCCGCCCAGAGCTCCTCGTCGGGGATCCGGTCCAGCGCGTCCCACGTCGCGGGATCCGCCGCACGCCGCGCCCAGTCCTCGCCGAGGTACCGGTCGAAAAGCGCGCGGATCGGCCCCGAGAGGAACGTGGGGAGGTGGACGCCGTTCGTGACGTGTGTGATCGGCACCTCGTCGCCCGGGACGTCGCCGTAGAGAGCGCGCCACATCTCGCGCGCGACCTGCTCGTGGCGGAGGCTGACGGCGTTCGCCCGGCGCGTGAGCCGCAAAGCGAGGGGCGTCATACCCGGCCACTCGTCGGTTCCGGGCCTCGCGCGGCACAGGTCGAGGAACCGCTCGTCGTCCATGCCGAGCCTCGCGGGAAGCTCCGCGAACGCCTCGAGGAACGACGACGGCTCGTAGGCCTCGTTCCCGGCTGCGACGGGCGTGTGCGTCGTGAACACGCAGCGCTCGCGGGCCTGCGCGAGCGCCTCATCGGTCGACGCGCCGGCGGCGACCGCGTCCGCGGCGAGCTCGAGCGCCGCGAGCGCCGGATGCCCCTCGTTGAAGTGCAGCACGCCCGGCTCGATTCCGAGCGCGCGAAGCGCCCGCACGGTGCCGATGCCGAGGAGTCCGTACTGGCCGAGTCGCGTGAGCGGGTTGCCCTCGTAGAGGCGGGCGGTGATCCACCGGTCGAGCGGGTCGTTCTCGTCGAGCTCGGTGTCGAGGAGGTAGAGCGGCACCCTGCCGACCTCGGCGCGCCAGACGTGGAAGGCGATGTGGCGCCCGAAGCACGGGAACGTGAGCCGGAGCGGGGCCCCGTCGGCGCCGAGCACCTGAACCGTCGGCAGCCGCTCGGGCATGTTCTGGAGCCAGTACTCGTGCTGGAGCCCGGTCCGGTCGACGCGCTGCTGGAAGTAGCCCTTCCGGTAGAGGAGCCCCACGCCGATCATGGGGACGCCGCGATCGCTGGCGGCCTTGAGGACGTCTCCGGCGAGCACGCCGAGACCGCCCGAGTAGATCGGCAGCGAGCGGTGGACGCCGAACTCCGCGCAGACGAACACGACCGGGCCGTCGAGCCCCTCGATCGGCCGTTCCGGCCGCGCCCGCTCCTCCTCGAGGATCCGCCCGAGGCGTGCGATCCGCTCGCGCGTCGTCCGGTCACCGGCCGCGTGAGAGGCGGTGTGCGGTGGGATGTCCGCGAGCTGCCGGACGGGGTTGTGGGCGTTGATCTCCCACGCGTGGGGGTCGAGCGAGCGAAAGAGCTCCGACCCGTCGGGGTCCCAGGCCCAGCGGTAGTCGAGCGCGATCCGCGCGAGCGGTGCGAGCTCCAGCGGCAGGCGCAGGGCGAGCTCGGCGGCGCGCTCGTCGGCCTCGCGCGCCCCCGGCAGCGAGGCGACGTCCACGAGTCGGGTGGTGCTCACGATCGCACCACGCTAGCGACCTCCGCTCACCTACCGCCCGGGGTCCGTCGACCTACGCGAGCTGCGAGGCGACCACGACGTGGTTCACGAGCGTCCCGATCTCGGGCACGTGGATCTCGACCCAGTGGCCCGGGAGCAGGTTCACGTCGTCGGGCGGGACGAGCCCTGCGCCGGTCAGCAGGACCGTGCCCGGCGGGATCGGGTTGTCGCGGACGAGCCACGACGCGAGCTCGGTGAACGACCGCTCCATCTCCGCGGTCGTGGCGCTCTCCTGGTAGAGGATCTCGCCGTCCTCGTCCGAGATCCGCATCACGATCTCGAAGCCCTGCGGCTCGCGCTCGGGGACGTAGATCGCGGGTCCGATCGCGCAGGAGCCGGCGTAGACCTTCGCCTGGCTCAGGTAGAGCGGGCTCGCGCTTTCGATCTCCCGCGACGAGACGTCGTTGCCGATCGTGTAGCCGAGGATCGTCCCGCGCTCGTCGAGCACGAGCGCGATCTCGGGCTCGGGGACGTTCCACGTCGAGTCGCCGCGGACCCCGATCGCCGCGCCCGGGCCGACCGTCCGACGGCAGCCGGCGTCCTTCAGAAAGAGCTCCGGCCTGTTCATCTCGTGGACGGCTGCGTAGACGTCCCAGAACGGGCTCGCGTCCATGCGCGCGCTGCGGCCGCGCTCGTACGTCGCGCCGGCCGCCCACACCTCCGGCGGGTCGATCGGCGGCAACAGGCTCAACGGGGACTCGAGCTCGAGGCTGTAGGGGTCGGCGGGCACGACCGGGCCGTCGATCGGGAACGACTCCCCGAGCAGCATGCGCAACGGGTCGTCGACGCCCTGGAGCAGGCTGAACTGCCCCTCGCGCGTGTGCTCGACGCCCAGCGAGACGTAGCCCTCGGCATCGACCCAGCGGATGAGGCGGCGCATCAGCGGTTCCTACCGGCCCCACGGCGTGTGGCGACGGGCCGCGACGTCAGTGCTCCCGGAGCCCGGCCGCGCGCTGCTGCGCGGCGAGCCGTTCCTCGGCCTCCGCCTCCTCCCGGAACAGCCGCACGAGCAGCCACACGATTGCCGAGAAGAACACGATCGCCTGCTCCGTCGACATGAGGATTCCGCCGAGGTTCTGGTCCTGTTCCGCCGTGATCCCCCAGAGCCGCGGCCGCTCCTCGTAGTACCCGTAGAGCGGGGGAGAGAAGGTCAGGGCGAGGCCGAGGAACGCGGAGAAGATGAAGGCTGCGAACACGTAGCCGATCCGCCCGAGCGTCGCGAGCGAGCGCGGCGTGTCGCACAGCACGGGCCACCAGAGCAGGAGCCCGATAACGATCAGCACCGCGTGCTCGATCGCGAGCAGGAGCTCGTTCCGGACAGCGGTGTCGTAGACCGCTCCGAGGTGGATGACGTACCAGGCGACAAGCCATGTGGAAAGCGTAATCGCGGGTCGGGTAACCGTCTCGAACAGTTTTCCGCCGCGCTCCGCGATCGCCGCGCGCATCGCGGGCGTCAGGCCGATCAGGAGCAGCGGCGGCGCCCAGTCGCTGATCATCACGTTCTGGAGCAGATGGAAGAGCACGAGGTACTCGACGGCGATCGTCCCGAGCGGTGAATTGAGAGCAACCACGATCAGCGCGATGCCGGCTCCGAAGGACCACGCGCGCCACGGCTCCCCGGCCTCGCGCCTCCACGCGCGAACGTAGAGCACGACGGCGACCGCCGCGAGGACGAGGAAGGCCGGCTCGAGCCGGACGGCCCAGGGCGACGGCATCAGACGAGCTCAGGCGTCACCGCACGCGCCGAACGGGCGCGCCGCGAGAGCCGCAGGAGCACGACGATCGCGACTCCCATCGTCAGCGCCTGCTCCGCCATCATCACCAGCCCGGCGAGCTTCTGGTCGGTGAGGGGCGACAGCCCGAGCAGCCGCTCCGGCTGGTCGACGTACACGTCGTAGTAGGGCCGGAATCCGAACACGAACGGGTAGGCGATCACCTGTCCGAGCCAGAACAGCACGACCGCGAGGCCGAGCCGCTCGTTGAGCGAGAGCCGGCCGTGGCCGGCGGGGTCGATCACCAGGGTCCAGACGAGCGCACCGACGACGACGAACGACAGGTGCTCGAGCACGTGTATGGGCGGGTGGCGGAGCGCTGCGTCGTACGCGACCGGCAGGTGCCACGCGACGAGCACGCCGAGCCAGAGCGGCACGGCGACCCTGGGGCGCAGGAGGAACGAGAGCGCCTGCCGCAGCGGCCGGGCGCGCGCCAGCGGGACGAGGAGGTCGCGGGGGAGGAAGAACATCGAGAGCGGCCCCCGCACCGCGAGCAGCGCGAGCATCACTCCGAGGTCCGCGATCAGCACGTGCTGCAGCATGTGGGCGGACTGCAGGTACTCCTCTGCGATCGTGTCGAGCGGCGAGACGAGCCCGACGAGCACGACGCCCACGCCCGCGAGGAACAGCGGAATCCGCCTCACCGGCGCGAGCTCGGGCCGCCTGGCCCGCAGGCGGCGCCAGCCGGTGAGGAAGAACCCGATCGCGAGCGCGGCCGCGGCGAGCACGAGCGGATCGAACGACCACGCCTTCCACAGGTCGGCGGGCGCCGTCGTGGCGAGACACGTCACGACCGTCACGGTAGCCCCAAACCCCCGAGCCTCCAGCAGACGTTCGGCCGATTTCGACGTCCAAGTGTGGGAAGGACGTGACGGGGTCTGACGGAGAACGGCCGCCGACGGCGGCGGAGCTGCGCGCGCGCCAGGAGCGGGAGCTCCAGGTGCGCTTTGCGCTCGCCTCCATGGAGGACGCGCTCGCGCGCGAGGCGTCGCAGGTCGGCTCGCTCCTACGCGAGCTCGGGATCGAGCTCGACCCGCTGACGTTCGTGGTGATGCGCGTGCTCGAGGTATGTGTGACCGAGCTGATCGACCCGGTCTGCGCGCTCGACGAGCTGCGCCAGAGCGGCTCGCTCGGCCGCTCGGCCGAGCTCGCGGCAGACCTCCTCGACGCCGACGCCGCCTAGGCCCGCGGCAGGCTCGGCCACCGCTACGCTCCGGGCATGGAGCTCGAGTCGATCGACGCGCTCGAAGCCGCGCTACGAGACGCCGACTACCTGCCGGATCGCGGGCTCGCGACCGCGCTGTACCTCTCGCTCAGGCTCGAGAAGCCCGTGTTGCTCGAGGGCGAGGCCGGGGTGGGGAAGACCGAGGCCGCGAAGGCGCTCGCGAGAGTCCTCGACGCGCGGCTGATCCGCCTCCAGTGCTACGAGGGCCTCGACGTCGCGCACGCCGTCTACGAGTGGAACTATCCGAGGCAGCTCCTCCACATCCGCGCGGTGCAGGAGGGGTTCGTGACGCCCGCAGAGGGCGGGACGAGCGCGGGCGAGCGCGAGCTGTTCGGCCCCGAGTTCCTGATCCGGCGCCCGCTGCTCGAGGCGATCGACTCGGACGACCCCGTCGTGCTGCTGATCGACGAGATCGACCGCGCCGACGAGGAGTTCGAGGCCTTCCTCCTCGAGGTGCTCTCCGACTTCCAGATCACGATTCCCGAGCTCGGCACGATCGCTGCCCGGCGCCGGCCGTCGGTGATCCTGACCTCGAACCGGACGCGCGAGCTGCACGACGCGCTGAAGCGGCGCGCGCTCTACCACTGGATCGGGCACCCGTCGATCGAGCGCGAGATCGCGATCGTCAGGCTCCGGGTGCCGGGCGTTCCCGAGCGCCTCGCCGCCGAGGCGGCGGCCTTCGTGCGCGGCCTCAGGGGGCTCGACCTCGCGAAGCCGCCGGGCGTCGCCGAGACGATCGACTGGGCGCTCGCGCTCGACGCGCTCGGGCAGCGGGAGCTCGACGCCGAGGTCGTGCAGCAGACGCTCGGCTCGGTGCTCAAGTACCACGAGGACATCGAGGCGGTCCGTGACACGACGCTCTCGCGCCTGGTGGAGGAGGCGCGGGCGGCTTCGGCCGCGCGGTGAGGATGGCGAGCGGCGACGCAATCGTGGGGCACGTCGTCACGTTCGGGCGCGTGCTTCAGGAGGCGGGCCTCGAGATCGGCCCGGGGCGCGTGACGGACGCGCTCCGTGCGCTGGACGCCGTCGACCTCGCTCGCCGGGACGACGTGTACTTCTCGCTGCGCCAGACGCTCGTCTCGCGGCACGACCAGCTGGCGGTCTTCGACCGTGCCTTCGAGGCGTGGTTCCTGCGCGCGCCGGTCGCAGCCCCGCAGCGCGTCCCGCAGCCCGAGCCGGTGCTCAGGGTCGTCGAGGCGTCGACCGCCGGCGCCGGAGACGAGGGCGGGGAGGACGACAGCGAGCCGATCCTGCTCGGAGCCTCCGTCCACGAGGTGCTGCGCGACAAGGACTTCGCGCAGCTCTCGGAGGACGATCTCCGCCGGCTGCGGGAGCTCATGGGCCGGATCGCGCGCACACGCCCCCTGCGGCGGTCGCGCCGGCGAACTCCCGACCTGCGCGGCGAGCGGCTCGACGTGCGCGCGATGATCCGCCGCTCGCTCCGGACGGGCGGCGACCCGGTCGACCGGCCGCTCCGCGCACGGAAGGACGTGCCGCGCAAGCTCGTGCTGCTCTGCGACGTGTCGGGGTCGATGGACAGCTACGCGCGCGCGCTGCTCCTGTTCCTGCACGCGACGGTGGGCGCGGGCCCGCGCGTCGAGGCGTTCGCGTTCGGCACACGGCTGTCGCGGCTTACGCCCGACCTCGCCACGCGCGACCCCGAGGCCGCGCTCTCCCGCTGCACCGACGCCGTCGTCGACTGGGGCAGCGGGACGCGGATCGGGGCGTCGCTGCGCGAGTTCAACGAGGTCTACGGCCGGCGCGGCCTCTCGCGCGGCGCGATCGTCGTGATCGTCTCGGACGGCTGGGAGCGCGAGGATCCCGCGCTCGTCGGGCGCGAGATGGCCCGCCTGTCCCGCGCCGCGTACGCGGTGATCTGGGTCAACCCCCTGAAGGGCAACCCGGACTACCAGCCGCTCGCCGGCGGGATGCGGGCTGCGCTGCCTTTCGTCGACAGGTTTCTCGCGGGCCATAATCTCAGGAGTCTGGAGGAGCTGGCGGCCGTGCTCGCCGGCATCGAAAGGAGGCATGCAGCGTGAAGGAGATCCTCTCCGAGGTGGAGGCGTGGCGCGACGCCGGTGAGAAGGTCGTGGTCGCGACCGTCGTCGGCACACGCCGCTCCGCACCGCGTCCGGTCGGAACGAGCCTCGCCGTCTCCGAGTCGGGGAAGATGTGCGGCTCCGTGTCGGGCGGCTGCGTCGAGAGCGACGTGTTCGACAACGCGATGGCGGTCATGCGCGACGGGGAGCCGCGGCTGCTCCACTACGGAATCACGGACGAGATGGCGTGGGGGGTCGGGCTTCCGTGCGGCGGCGAGATCGACGTCTTCGTGGAGGAGGTCGAGTGACGCTGCTCGCACACCTGGCGCGGCTGCGCGACGAGGGCGGCCGCGCCGTGCTGTTCACGGTGGTTGAGGGCGACGGTGTGGGGTCGAAGGCACTCGTCGTGGAGGACGGGGACACGATCGGCGACGGCGTGCCCGCCTGGGCGCTCGCGGAGTTCGACGAGTTGATCCGTCGCGGTCGCAACCGTCTGCTCGAGGGTGACGGCGCGAAGGTGTTCACGGAGTGGTACGGCCCGCCCCCGCGCCTGCTGGTCTACGGCGCCGTGGACACGGCCGAGGCCCTGGCGCAGGGAGCGAAGCTGCTCGGCTGGACCGCGATCGTCGCGGACGCACGCGCGACGTTTCTCACGCCCGAGCGGCTGCCCTCGGCCGACCGCCTCATCGCGGAGTGGCCCGAGGAGGCGATCGCGGAGGTCGCTCCCGACCACCAGACCGCGATCGTCGTGCTCACGCACGATGACAAGTTCGACGAGCCGGCGCTGATCGCGGCGCTCCGGACGGAGGCCTTCTACATCGGGGCGCTCGGCTCGCGCCGCAACCAGGAGCGCCGCCGCGAGCGACTGCTCGAGGCCGGCGTGCCCGAGGACGAGCTCGCCCGCATCAGCGGCCCCTGCGGTCTCGACATCGGGGCCGACACGCAGGCCGAGACCGCGCTCTCGATCCTCGGCGAGGTCCTCGCCGTCCGGGCAGGGCGTCCGGGAGGGTCACTCCGGGAAGCCAAGCAACGGATCCACGTCGAGGTCTCCTAGCTCACGCTTGCCGGCGCGTCCGGCGGGCCTGCCGGAGCTGGAACGGCAACAGGGGCCACAGGGTCAGCTCCCGCAGCGCGCCGCGCCGCGAACGGCCGGGCGGCGACTCGGCCCGGACGACGACCCCTCTTCCGCGCAGGAGGCGGCGCATGGCTGCGGTCGCTCTCGCCGCGTGCCACGACGACGTCACGACCACGACCTCGTCCGCGGCGACCCGGAGCACGTCGTCGACGGCGTTCGCGAGGTTCTCGACGGTCGTCCGTGCGTCGGGGTCGACCACGACCTCCCGCGCCCGGCCGCTCCAGGCGGCGCGCATGAGCTCCGCCTCGGGGCGCGTCCCCGGCACCCGCGCCCAGCCCGAGAGCACGACGACGTCGTCCGGCGTCGCCAGCTCGGCCGCCCGCGCGAGACGCGCGGCGCAGACCGGGTGGAGCTCCGTGCCGCCTCGGTTCGAGTAGCCGAGCACGACGACCACCCGCCTGGCCGTCACGCGCGCCGGTGACGCAGCCAGCGGAAGAACAGCAACGTGCCGACGACCGTGAGCACGAGCTTCACGGCCTTCCTGCCCTGCAGCTTCGACTCGCCGTGCGAGCGCTCCCGCATGTGCACCGCGACCTCCTCGACGCGGAGCCCCGCCTGCTTCAGGCGGAGGAGCGCCTCGACCTCGGGGGCGCCGCTCGCGTACGGGCGCGCCATGACGGGCATCGCTGCGCGGTTGACGGCCGCCATCCCGCTCGTCGGGTCGCCGAACGGCCGGCCGAGTCGGACGTGCATCGCCTTCTGGAGCAGCCCGATGCCGAAGCGGCGTGCACGTGTCGGCACGTAGCGGTCCGCGCCGTATTCGCCGCCCTCGGCGAAGCGCGAGCCGACCGCCACGTCGCAACGGTCCGACTCGACGAGGTCGAGCAGACGCCGTAGCTCGTCGACCGGGTGCTGACCGTCTGCGTCGACCCGCCCGCAGTACGCGTACCCACGGTCGTACGCCTCGCGGTAGCCCGCCGCGATCCCCGCCCGGAGCCCGCGGTTCTCCCCGAACGACACGACGATCGCGCCGTGCGCCTCAGCCACCGCTGCCGTCGCATCCGTGGAGCCGTCGTCGATCACGAGCACGTCGGCGCCGGGAAGGCCCGCGTGGAGCTCCGCGAGCACCGCAGGCAGGCTCCGCTCCTCGTTCCACGCGGGTACGAACACGACGGTGTCGGCGTCGGGCACGACCCCAAGTTACAAGTTGCAACTTGCGTCTACCGCGTCCAAGCCTCGCCCGCGGAGAGCGCCTGCACGACCTCCTCCTGCAGCCAGGAGAGCCAGTGGTACAGCGCGAGCCGCGGCGCCTGCGGGTCGTCCGCGTCGAACGCGCCGTACGTCTCCTCGGTGATGTCGAGCTGCGTCCCGAGCGCGAGACGCAGGCTCTCGAGCCCTCCGAGCCACGAGGCGAGCTCGTCCTCGTCGAGGAACTTCGCATGGGCGGTGCGCTCGAGCTCCGAGAGCGCGAGTAGCTTCCCGTCGACGAGCCCCGGGCCGACGAGCCGCGCGTACTCCTCGTTCGCGCGGTCGTCGTCTGGGTGCGCGGGCGGGAACAGGCGGTAGAGCGTCGGCTCCCCGGCGTCGAGCGCCTCCCGCAGCTGTCCGGGTAGCGCGGCGAGCACGTCGCGCTCCTCCGTCGGCAGATCCACGCGATACGTGCCGTCGCGGCGGCGGCTGATTCCCCGTCGGGACACCGGGTCAATCCTGTTGCATCGTCGCCCACAGGCCGTGCGCGTGGAGCCGCGACACGTCGAGCTCCGCCTTCTCACGCGTTCCCGAGGAGACCACGGCCTTGCCCTCGTTGTGGACCTGGAGCATGAGGCGCGTCGCCCTCGACCGCGAGTAGCCGAACAGCCGTTGGAGCACGAGCGTGACGTAGCTCATGAGGTTGATCGGGTCGTTCCAGACGATCACGACCCAGGGCCGATCCTCGACGCGATCCTCCTCGATGGAAGGAGTCGGCGCCTGGACGGGGGCCTCGACGACCTGGCTCACGCCGTCAGTCTGACGGCTCGTCGTCCTCAGCCGTCGGGTCCTGCTCTTGCGGCACGCCGGCCACCGGATTGCCGGTGTCCGTCGGCCGCGAGTACGGCTGGAGTCGCTGGACGATGTCCCCGATGGGGACGACGGGCTCGTCGTCGTCCTCGTACTCGTCGTCGCGCGAGAGGAGCCGGCCGAGTCCCAGGCCCTTGCCCTTTGCGAGCTTCGCAAGCTCGCGCTGACGGCGCTGCTCCTCCTTCTCGCGTTCGCGCGCCTCTTCCGCCTCGGCCTTCGCGCGCTCCTTCGCCTGGATCTCCTCCAGTTTCTCCTGTTCCGCCTCTGCCTTGGCGCGCTCCTTCGCCTCGAGCTCGTCCCGCTTGCGCTGCTCCGCCTCCGCCTTGGCGCGCTCTTTCGCCTCGAGCTCGTCACGCTTGCGTTGCTCGGCCTCGGCCTTCGCGCGCTCCTTCGCCTCTTCTTCCGCGCGCTTGCGGCGGGCCTCCTCGCCCTTCGCGCGGAGACGCTCCTCCTCCTTGCGGCGCTTGGCCTCCGCGCGGCGGCGGCGCCAGCCGGCGTCGCGCTTCGCGTCCTCGGGCGCGTCGCTGTCGTCGTCGAGCAGCTCGAGCTCGCCGGCCTCGAGCGCCGCAGCCTCCTCGACCTCCTGCCGAGCCACCTCTTCGGCTTCGCGGAGCGCCTGTGCCTCGGACTCGCGCCGCGCCGCTGCCTCGGCTTCGCGCCGGGCGGCATCTTCGGCCTCCTCGGCCTCTCGAAGGGCGAGAGCCTCGGCTTCGCGTAGCGCTGCCGCTTCGGCTTCACGGCGGGCCGCCTCTTCGGCTTCGCGTGCGGCTTGGGCCTCCGCCTCACGGCGGGCGGCCTCTTCCGCCTCGCGCTGCGCAGCCTCCTCGGCCTCGCGCCGCGCGGCCTCCTCCGCGGCCTTGAGGGCGGCGACCTCGGCGGCGCGGCGCGCTGCCTCCTGCGCCTCGCGCCACGCGGCCTCCTCCGCCTCGCGCTTCGCCTCCTCCTCCCGGCGCGCTACCTCCTCGGCCTCGCGCCGCGCTGCCTCCTCGGCCTCGCGGCGGGCAGCGTCCTCGGCGGCGGCGCGGGCCGCCGCCTCGGCCTCACGGCGAGCTGTCTCCTCCGCGGCGAGGCGGGCCGCGGCCTCGGCCTCCAGCCGTGCGGCCTCCTCCGCCTCGCGGCGGGCTGCCTCCTCCGCCTCCCGCCGCGCCGCGGCCTCCGCCTCGCGGCGGGCTGCCTCCTCGGCTTCGCGCTGTGCGGCCGCTTCTGCCTCGCGGCGGGCTGCCTCCTCGGCCTCCCGTAGCGCGGCGGCCTCGGCCTCACGGCGGGCCGCTTCCTCTGCCTCGCGCCGCGCAGCGAGCGCGGCCTCCTGCTGGGCGGCGGCCTCGGCCTCGAGCCGAGCCGCCTCTTCGGCCTCGGCGCGCGCGGCTTCCTCCGCCTGCAGGCGGGCGGTCTCGGCGGCCTCCCGGCGCGCGGCTTCGAGGGCCGCGCGTCGGCCCGCCTCGTCGGCGCGGCGGGCCGCCTCCTCCGCGTCGCGACGCGACGCCTGCTCCGCCGCGCGTCGTGCCGCGGCCGCCGCCTCGCGGCGCGCGGTCTCGCGCGACTGCTGACGGGCGAGCTCCGCGGCCTCCCCTTCGGCCCGCTGCCGCTCGGCCTCGTCGACGGGGAGCGGAACGACCAGCGACAGAACGGGCGGATGCCCGGTCTCCTGCTGGCGGCGGAGATCGGCGCGCAGAAGCTTGCCGTTCGCCATCCTCGGCAGGTCCTCCACGAACGCGATCTCGCGCGGGTACTTGTAGGGCGCGGCCACCGTCTTCACGTGGTCTTGCAGCTCGGTCACGAGCTCTGCGGTCGGGGCGTTACCCGGGCGGAGCACGACGAACGCCTTCACGATCTCGCCTCGTTCGGCATCGGGCGCTCCGACCACCGCGGTGTCCGCGACCGCACGGTGCTCGAGCAGGGCGCTCTCGACCTCGAACGGGCCGATCCGGTACTCGGAGGACACGATCACGTCGTCCGTCCGGCCGACGAACCAGATGTAGCCATCCTCGTCGACCACGCCCCGGTCGCCCGTCACGTACCAGCCGTCGCGGTACGCCGCATCGGTCTCGTCGCGGTCCTCCCAGTACCCGGCGAACAGGGTCGGCGGACGACCGTACAGCGCGATGTCCCCCTCCACGCCTGCGTCGCAGGCCTCCCCGAGCACGTCGATGACCGCGACGGCGTGACCGGGCGTGGGGAGGCCCATCGACCCCGGCCGGACCTCCAGGCCCGGCGCGTTCGAGACGATGAGCGAGGTCTCGGTCTGTCCGTAGCCGTCGTGCACGGTGATCCCGAGCGCGTCCTGGAACCGCTCGATCACATCGGGGTCGAGCGGCTCACCCGTGGAGACCGCGTGCCGGAGCCGCGGGAGATGAGCGGCCGCGAGAGAGCCGAGGCCGCCGACCATCCGGTACTCGGTCGGTGTCTGGCAGAGCACGGTCACGCCGAGCCGCTCGAGGAGCTCGAGCCGCTCCTCCGGGTCGAAGCCGCCCTGGTGAAGGACGATCTCCGCGCCGTGCGTCCACGGCCCGAGCAGGACGTTCCAGATCGACTTCGCCCAGCCCGTCCCGGCCGTGCACCAGACGACATCGCCCTCGCGCGCGTCCAGCCAGTGCTCGGCCTGCGCGCCGGTGGCCCACGTGTACGCGTGGGTGTGGACGACGCCCCTGGGCTCCTTCGTCGTCCCGGACGTGTAGAGCAGGAACGCCCGCTCGCCGGCGGTGGTGTCCTCGGTCGGCGCGCGGTTCACGTAGCGCCCGAGCTCCGCGCGGGCGTCTTCGACGTACACGACCGGCACCGCCGAGTCGAGCTGCTCGAGCATCTCCTCGACCTCGCCCTCGCTCGAGCGCTCGGCGACCACGAGCCGGGCGCCCGAATGACGGACTCTGTACGCGAGGTCGGCTGCCCGGAGCGAGTCCGGGCACGGGACCGAGATCAGCCCGCCCTTCAAGGCGCCGAGCATCGCGCCGTGCCAGGCGGGCACCTTCCCCGTCGCCACGAGGACGCGGTCGCCGCGGTCGAGCCGCGTGCGGAGGAGATGCGCCCAGCGGGCCGCGTCGCCGGCGATCTCCGCGAACGTGCGCCGGTCGACGATCCCCTCGCGGTCGACGAACGTGAGCGCCGCGCGCCCGTGCCGCTTCCCGAGCGGCTCGACGACGTCGCGGACGAAGTTGTACCGCGCGGGAACGTCCCACCCGCGCGGGAAGGCGGCGTGGGGCGCGGTGTCGGTCTTGCGGCGTCGGAGAAGCACGTCGGCCGTCCGGCGTCAGCCGGAATACCCTTCCCGAGATGCGCCGACGCTCATGGGATCGGTGTCGGACTGCACGGGCGAAAACTTTACTGCGCGCGTACGGGGGAGCCGTGGCCGCCGCGGACGTGATTCCCGCTCTGTGCGGGGGTTTCCCACTTCCATTCGTGCCGGAAACGAGTAGGATGCGCCAGCCGAGATGAGGGGCACGCGGACAGCCGTCTTCCTCGGGGCCGTGCTCGCGGCCCTCATCGCCGTGGGTGCGGCGACCGCCGAGCGGACAGACACCGCGCGAGGCTGGGGCGTCGAGCTCGTGCTGCCCGCCGGTTGGACGAAGGTGGCGCCGGCGTCGCAGGCCGCGGGAGTCGACCCGCGCACGGCGCTCGTGGTCGGTACGGACGGTGTTCGAGCGGTGGACAGCAACTGCCAGGTGTCGTCGTACCGCGTCCCGGCGGACGGCGCGGTCGTGGTCGTGCTCGCGTGGCGGGACTCGGTCGGCGTGAGCGCGTTCCTGCCGCTCTCCGGGCTCAAGCTGCGGCGGGGGACGTTCTCGTGCTTCGACGGTCGCGGGGCGGTCGCGCAGATCACCCGCCGTGGGACCGACTACCAGGTCAACGTCATGGTCGGCGACCGTGCGAGCGCCGAGACGATCGCCGACGCACTGGACGCCGCCCGTTCGATCAGCGCCGTTGCGCGACGCCACGACTGATCCGCTCCCGCAGCAGGGCATCCCGCCGGGGGCTCCGGAGGGGAGCGCCGACCGCCACAACGCCGGCATCACGTGGCTGTCCGAGCCGCTCCCGGGCGCCGCAGGCGGCACGCTCGCGGGTCGGAGCCTCGTCGTCAAGGACCTGATCGACACCGCCGGGATCCGCACGACCTACGGCTCGGCCATCTACGCCCGGC
>DASSUT010000134.1:0-2280 GCA_035706725.1 Gaiella sp.
GCGCCACGCCTGCGGGTCCTGCGGGTGCGCGTCTGCGTCCTTCTGTGCGGAGGAGACGGACTGGCCCGAGCTCGAGTTCTGGTCACGGAAGATGTCGCCGATTCCCGTGCCTCCGGCGCCGACGCCGAAGACCACGAACCCCAGCCCGAAGACGAGCGCGAGGAACACGAACATCCACTTCGCGTGGCGGCGGAGCCGCGGGAAGAACATCGTGTCCTCGATCGAGGGCGCCGTCGAGGCGCGCGGGCGCGGCGCTACGGCAGCATGCGGCTTCGCGCTCTTCGGGCGGCTCTTCTCGAATCGGGCCATGCGCTCGTCCCTCGTCGGTAGCGGTCCTCGCCGTGTACGAGAGTAGCTGCAACGCGATCCGGCGACCCGCCCAGCACCACGGCCGTTACAGGATCTTCAACGGGGTCGAACGGCGACCCCTCGAGCGACACGACGGCCAGGTCGGCCTGCTTTCCGGGGAGGAGCGACCCGATGGCGGCGTTCAGGCCGAGCACGCGCGCGCCGCCGAGCGTCGCGAGCTCGAGCGCCGCGGCGGCCGGAAGGGCGTCCGGGCGTCGTGCCCGCGCACGGGCGGCGACGATCGCGGTGCGCATCTCCTCGAAGAGGTCGAACGACGGCGTCGAAGCGGGGCTGTCCGTCGCGATCCCGACCGGGACACCCCCGGCGAGGAGCTCCTCGAGCGGCGCGGTGCCGCAGCCGAGGTAGCCGTTCGAACGGGGACAGTGCGCGACGCCGACCCGGTGGCGTGCAAGGAGCGCGATCTCCTCCTCGTCGGCGTCGACGCAGTGCGCGGCCATCGTCCCGGGCCCGAGCAGCCCCGCCTCGGCGAGCATCCGGATGCCCGTCGTCCCGGGCGGCGGGACGAGCAGCTCCGCGAACGAGGCCCAGTCGCCCGAGCCGTCCAGCAGGTACCGGCGTTCGGCGACGCTCTCTGCGAGGTGCGTCGCGACCGGCAGGCCGAGCGCAGCGCACGCCTCGTAGACCTCGAGCGCGCACGTGTAGGGCGCGTGCGGCGAGACGCCGAGCGAGACGCGGTCGGAGAGCACGGGCTCCACCCGCGCGCGCAGGTCGTGAAATCGCTCGAGCGCGCCGGCGTCGCGGCCGAAGACCTCGAGGTACACGATCGCCCGGAGGCCGGTCTCGGCCGCAGCGTCGGCCGTCGCGCCGGCGAAGCTGCAGTCCCCGACCGTCGTCACCCCGGAACCGAGGCATTCGAGCGCCCCCTCCGTCGCGATCGCGCGGACGTCGTCGTCCGAGAGCAGGCTCTTGCGCGCGACGTGCATCGCGATCCAGCGCGAGAACGGCAGCCCGTCGCCGAACCCCGCGTACACCGCGTACTCGAGGTGCGTGTGGCAGTTCACGAAGCCCGGCACGATCACGCACCCCTCGAACCGCTCGCCCTGCCCGAGCTCGGCAGCCGGGCCCACGGCGGCGATCCTGCCGTCGTCGGCGACCACCACCGCGCCGTCGCGGATCGGGTCGCCCTCCACCGGGACGACCCAGTCTGCGGAGACGACTCTCATGGGTTTGGAAGGAGAGGGCACGTGGGGGAACCAGGGGTTCCTCCACGCTGGAGCCAGTCTGCGGAGAGGGTCCTCACAGAACTTCGGCTTCCGCGGCGGAGCGCTCCCAGCGGCGCTCCATCAGCACCGAGATCCAGATCGAGAGCTCGTAGAGGACGAGGAGGGGGGCGACCTCCAGCGCCAGCGAGACCGGGTCGACGGTCGGGAGGAGGATCGCGAAGACGAGCATCATGACGTAGCCGACGCGTCGGTTGCTGCGTAGCCGGGCCGACGAGAGCACGCCGATCCGCACGAGGGCGAGCACGAAGATCGGCATCTCGAAGGCGATCCCGAAGGCGAGCAAGGTGAGCGAGACGAACGAGAGGTAGTAGCTCGCCCGGATCTGCGTCGTGTACAGGTGGGAGTCGTACTCGACGAGGAACGTCAGGGCCTTCGGGAGCACGACGACGTAGCAGAACGCGACGCCCGCGGCGAACAGGGCGGTCGAGAGCACGACGAACGCGCCGATCACGCGCTGCGTCTCCTCGGTCACGGCAGGGGCGAGGAACGCCCACACCTGCCACAGGATGACCGGCAGGACGAGCGCGATCGCGGCGTAGAAGCTCACCTTCAGCGACGTGATGAACGGCTCCGTCACACCGAAGGCGACGAGCTCTTGGTGGCCCGGCGGGAGCAGGTCCTCGAGCCGGCCGATCAGGCGGTCGTGAAACACGTACGCCAGCGCGAACGCCGGCACGATCGCGAAGAG
>DASSUT010000135.1:0-9456 GCA_035706725.1 Gaiella sp.
TAGAAGAACACGAGCGGGTGGAAGTCGCGGATCACGTACTTCTGCGTCATCCGCCACCAGAACCCCTTGAACAGGAGCCACGCGATCTGCGGCGCGACGCGGTGGATCCGGATCCCCGAGCGCTCGCCCACGCCGTAGATCGGCCGCGACGGGACGTCCCGGACGCGGGCGTTCTGGACGTTCAGGTGCACGAGCATGTCGTTCGGGAACCCGTAGCGGCGGTAGAGGCGGTCGAGATCGAGCCGCCGGAGCGCGGCGAGCGAGATCGCGGTGTACCCCGCCTGGGAGTCCGCGACATGCCAGTAGCCGGACGCGATCTTCGTGAGCAGCGAGAGAACCGCGTTGCCGAGGTAGCGGGAGCGCGGGATCAGGTTCCATGCCTCGCCGCTCACGAGCCGGTTCGCCTTCGCGTAGTCGACCTCGCCGCGCGCGACCGGGGCGACCAGCGACCGGAGCTCGCCGGGGTCCATCTGGTTGTCGCCGGCCATCACGCACGCCACGTCGACGCCGAGGTGGAGACATCGCGCGTACCCCGTGACGATCGCGGCCCCGACGCCGCGGTTCTCCTCGTGCCGGATGACCTCGACACGCGGGTCCCCGGCGTCGCGCGCGCGGTCCGCCGTGCCGTCGCGCGAGCAGTCGTCGACGACGACCACGACGTCGACGAAGTCCGGGATCCCGCGGATCGTGTCGGCGACGAGCCGCTCTTCCTCGAAGGCCGGGACGACGACCGCGACGCGCTTGCCCTCGACCACGGCTCGGCCTAGGAGGTTTCGGCCGTGCTCCTGCGCTGGAGCCAGGGATCGGCGAGGATCGCGGCGAGCCCGCCCAGCAGGAGCCCGATCAGCCCGCCGATCGCCGCAGCCGTGCGGCGGCTCACCGCCGACGTCTTCGCGGATACCGCCGGCACCACGACACGGCTCCGCTCGACGTTCTCCGCGAGCGAGAGGAGCTGACGCGCGCTCGTGAGGTCGCTCTGGATCGAGGCGCGGCGGCCTTCGGCGCTGTTGATGGTCGCATTCGAGTTCGTCGAGACGAGCAGCTTCTCGGTCAGCGACAGCGGGCTGTTCTTCGCGAGCGCGAGGTTCTGCTGCTGCGTTGCGATCGCGATCCGCCGGTCGACCTCCTCGAGCTGCCGCTCGTTGTTGTCGATCTGCTGCTGCAGCAGCGTGATCTTCTGGTCGACGTACGGCGCGACGACCCCGATCACGGTTCGCGCGAGCGAGTTCGCCGCCTTCGACGACTTCGCCTTGGCCGGCGCCTGCACGGAGATCTGGACGAGCGGCGACGTGCTCTTCGTCTGGCCGGCCTGCACGATCGTGGTCGAGGTGACGTTCCCCCGAAGCTGCGAGAGGCTGAGGTTGGACGCCCGCGCCGCGCGCTTCAGCGCGGCCTCCGAGTGGATGGTCTCGCTCACGGTCTTCGGGTTCGTGGCGAGGCTCTGGATCTGCCCCGCCCCGCCGGGCGTGAACGGCTGGCCGAGGTAGAGCAGCGTCTCGGCCTTGTAGACGTCGCCGCCGGCGAGCGCGACGAGGATGCCGAGGATCGCGCCGACGACGAGCCCGCCGATCGGGAGCCACCAGCGCGCGGAGATCCGCTCCCAGCCCGAGCGGAGGTCGACCTCCCGTTCCGCGTCGAGGTCGACGGCTTCTGTCCGGACCCCGTCGCTCACGGCGCCGCGACCCTACCAGCGACCCACGCCCACTGGGCCCCGAGCCCTTCCTCGAGCGACGTCGAGGGCGCCCAGTTCAGCTCGCGCGCCGCCTTCTCGACGTCCGCGCCCGTGCGGCGCACGTCGCCGGCGGCGGCCCCGTGCCTCTCGACCGCGAGCGATCTTCCTGCGAGCGACTCCGCGAGCGCGATCGCATCCGCCATCGTCGCCTCTTCCCCGCCCCCGACGTTGTAGAGCTCGCCCGGCCGTCCACGCGCCATGGCCGCGAGCGTGCCTTCCACCGCATCGCCGACGAACGTGAAGCTCCTCGACGCGGAGCCGTCTCCGAACAGGTGGAAGCTGGTGCCGTCCGCGAGCGCCTCGAGCAGCGGGGTGAAGGCCATGTCGGGGCGCTGGCGCGGGCCGTAGACCGTGAAGTACCGCACCCCCACCGCGTCGAGGCCACCGACGCGCGCGTGGGCGTACGCGAGGTGCTCGACGCAGAGCTTCGTGACCCCGTACGGCGAGATCGGCCGGGGCGTCGCGTCCTCGGGCGTCGGGTACGCCTCGGCGTCGCCGTAGACGGACGAGGAGGACGCGTAGACGACACGGACCCCCCGCCGGGCGGCGGCCTCGAACAGGCGGCCGCTCGCGTGCACGTTCCGCTTCACGTACTGCTCGAACCCCGAGCCGAAGCTCGCGCGCACCCCCGGCTGCCCCGCGAGGTGAAAGATCGAATCCACGCCGTCGAGCAGCGAGTCGAGGTCTGCGTCGAGGAGGTCGGCGTCGATGACGTCGAGCGCCCGCGCGTTCTCGCGCTTGCGCCCCGGGTCGTAGTAGTCGGTGAACGAGTCGAGGCCGACGACGTCGTCGCCCCTGGCAGCGAGCGCCTCGCCGAGATGCGAGCCGATGAATCCGGCCGCGCCGGTGACGAGGACGCGCACGCTTGTCCCTATGCCTCGCCCGGTTCGGCGGCGATCGGGTACGGAAGCTCCTCGGCGAACGGGACGAGCTCGCCGTTCCCGTTCTCGACGAGGCAGAGGTCGGAGAAGAAGCGCGTCATCACGATCCCCTCGCGGAACTCGCCGAGTCGGGGCTCGGGCCGCTCGCCGCGCGCGAGCGCGAGCGCGAGCTCCGGGTAGCGGCTGCCCGCGGCGAGCGGGAGCGGGAAGGCGCCACCGAACCGAGGGTTCACGTCGGTCACCGGCAGCGAGCCGTCGGGCTCGCGGAAGCACTGGATGTTCGCCGGTCCGACGATCCCGACCGTTTCCGCGACCCGCGCGCCGTGCTCGATCAGCTCGCGATCGGCCAGGGAGCGGCCCTTGATCGACTCGCCGCCCTTCGACTGGATCATCGAGCGCGGGATCGCGTTGAGACACCGCGCCTCGACGTCGCAGAACACGTCGATCGAGAACTCCTCGCCGAGACAGCGCTCCTGCACCATCGAGTCGACGGGGGTGGAGCGCAGGTGGAACGCGAGCTGCTCTCTATCGTCGGCGCGGTAGATGTGGCGCGAGCCGAAGCCCTCGCGCACCTTCACGAGAAGCGGGTAGCGCGCGTCGGACGGCACGTCGTCCGGCAGCCAGGTGCGTGGGCTCGGGATCCCGTGGCGCTCGAAGAACGCGTGGGCGAGGTACTTGTCGCCCATCGTCCGGCAGGTCTCCGGCGCCGGCGCGAGCACGAGCGCCGGCGCGAGCGCGTCCCGTGCGGCGGACACGATCTCCTGGTCGAGATCCGTGAGCGGCACGACGAGGCGGATGTCGTGCTCCGCGACGAGCGCGGCGAGCGCCTCGACGTAGCCCGGGTCGCGAACGGCCGGGACGAGCGCCCGATGGTCGGCGTGGTAGAGGGCCGGCGCGAGCGGATCGAGGTCGGCCGCGACCGTCGTGGCGCCCGCGCGGCCGAACGCGCTCACGATGTCCACGCGCTGCCCTGCGCACGTGAAGAGGACTGCGGTCACGACGCAAGAGGGTAGCGGCGCTTCTCGTCACAACACGAGGAACGGAAGCTGCACCGCGACGAGCGCAGCGGCACCCACCGCGACCACGATCGCCCACCCCCGACCATGCGGGCGGCCCGCGTCGACGACGAACGCCGCCCCGACCGCCGCGCCCGGCAACGCCGCGAGAAGGTACGTCGCCTTGATCGTGTCGCCGTCCGTCGAGGGGAACCGCACCGCGAAGAGCAGGTAGGCGAGCATCACCGCGGCCGTCGCGGCCGGCACCAGGCCGATCGCGAGGCTCCTTTTCGACAGGGCCAGCGCGGCGAGCGCGACGAGCCCGGCGAGCGCGAGGAGCGTCGGGACGATTCCGACCGCGTCCTGCCGGACGCGAGCCGAGACGACGCCGTCCGCGACGAGCCCGCCGGGCGGTGGCGGCGGCGCGGTGTCCCAGGTGAGCGCCCAGTCGCCCCACCAGTCCGCGTACAGGTGGGGTACGAGCTCGTTCCGGAAGACCGGCGTGACGGGATCCTGGAACACGCGAAGCATGCGCGGCCCGGTGTAGAAGCTCGCGGGGCGCCGCTCGAGGAGCGGCGCCTCCGGCGGCGGGCGGTTGAACGCGAGCGCGTTCCCGTGCGCGAGCTGCTGGTTCACGAGCCACGGGCCGACGAGGGCGGCGGCCACCGCGGCGAGCGCAACCACTGGGCCGATACCGCCCCGCGAGCGCGCGTCGAGTGCGAGCGCGACGAGCGCGACGACGAGCACGGGCAGGGCCCACGCGCGGGTCAGCGCCCCGAGCCCGAGCAGCGCGCCGGCGCCGGCGCCCGTGCGCAGCGTCGGCCGGTCGCGCAGGCCACGTACGCAGAGCGCGAGGCCGCCGCCCGTGAGCGCCGCCGCGAGCGTCTCCGGGTGGTACATCGCCGATGCCCGGACGAGCGCGGGCGACGCGGCGGTGAAGACGAGCGCGAGCACGTGGAGGCCCCGCCGCTCCGGCCAGAGCGTGCGGGCGAGGAGGAGCACGACCACGCAGAGCGCGAGCCCCGCCGCGGCGGCGAGCAGCTGGCCCGGACGCTGGACGTGCTCCCAGCCCCCGCTTCCGGCAAGGCGACGGAGGCCGCCGGCGAGCGCGAACCAGAGCGGCGGGGTGTGCCAGACGCCCGTCTCCGAGGCACTCGGCAACCGGAAGTCGGTCGCGACGACGATCGCGTACAGATCGTTTGCGAAGGCGTCGTAGCCGCGGAGCCAGTCGAAGTGCCACGCGTTCCAGGTCAGGAGCGCGGCCTCGCCGGCGACCACCGCCCCCACCACCGCCCTGTAGGTCGTCCGCGTCATCAGTACTCGCAGCCGTTCGCGGTCGCGCGCTGCGACTCCGACGGCGCGCGGTGCCAGAGGCGGACGTACTCGCCTCGCACCTCGAGCCGCGGGGCGACGTCGCCGCCGAGCGCGAGGTACCGCTCCCGCAGCCGCTCGGCCTCTTCCGGGCTCGACACGAGCGCGACCGTAAGCAGGTTGCCCTCGACGACCGTCGTCAGAGTCCCGCCGCTCGCCGACGCCGCAATCGCGTCGCCCGTCGTCCGCTCGACGCTCGTCCCCATCTCGCGCGTGAAGCACTGCGCGGTCAGGTCGAGGTCGGTCGGGTCGTCGCGGGAGAGCGACCACGCGGCGCCGACCAGCGCCTGGGCGCCCACCACGACCACGGCGACCGCGAGGCCAAGGCGAGCAGCTCGGGCGTCGGTCACCGCTCGGGGCGCCAGCCTCCGCTCCCGCCCTTGTACGTGCCGCCGAAGAGCGCGAGCGGCGTCCGCAGGAGGATCTTCAGGTCGAGCAGCGGCGAGCGGTGGTCGACGTACCAGACGTCGAGCTCGATCTTCTCGGCCCACGAGAGCGTCGCCCGGCCCTGCACCTGCGCCCACCCGGTGAGCCCGGGGCGCACCTCGAGCCGCCGGCGCTGGCGCGCGGTGTAGCGCTCGACCTGGTAGCGGAGTGTCGGCCGCGGCCCGATCAGGGACATGTCGCCGCGCAGGACGTTCCAGAGCTGGGGGAGCTCGTCGACGGACGAGCGGCGGAGCACGCGGCCGACGCGCGTGATCCGTGCGTCGCCACGGTCGACGGCGTAGCCCGCGCCGACGTGCTCGGCGCCGACCGTCATCGAGCGGAGCTTCACGAGCTCGAAGTCCTCGCCGTCCTTGCCGACACGGGTCTGCCGGTAGAGCACTGGGCCGCCGTCGTCGAGCTTGATCGCGACGGCGGCGGCCGCGAGGAGCGGGCTCGTCAGCACGAGGCCGAGGCCGGCGAGCGCGACGTCGGCGGTCCGGTTCACCGCGTTGCGGCGGGGTCCCAGGCGGCCGGCACGCCGCGCCGCAGGTAGTTCCAGAGGGCCTGGACGGTCGCCCAGGTCACGTAGACGTAGTAGCGCGCGATCGGCACGTGCGCGGCGAAGGCTGCGAGCAGGGCGAGCTGGCCTGCGAGCGAGAGCGCGTACGGCCGGCCCGACCCGACGAGCACGACGTTGGAGCCGAGCAGGACGAGATGGAGGAGACCGCTCGAGTAGCGGAGCACGCGGTGCGAGACGACCGAGGCCAGGTATCCCGGCGGCAGGCGGCGCAGCATCGAGCCACGGAGCGTGATCTCCCAGCAGTGCTCGAACATCCGCACCTTGCGCGCGTACTCGGTCTCGTTCGTCGGGGTCGGGCGCTCGAACGCGACCGCCGCCGGCTCGTAGACGGCGCGGCGGCCGCGCTGCACCATGCGGTACGGGAGCGACAAATCGTGCCCCCAGCGCGGGTCGACCTCCACGTAGTCGTCCCGGCGCAGCGCGTAGATCGAGCCGTTGCCGCCGGTGACGGAGCCGAGCCGCGACTCCTGCTCGCGCAGCCACAGCTCGTACCGCCAGTAGAGACCCTCGCGGTTCGAGCCCTCCGCGTCCTCGAGGCGCAGCCGCCCGCAGACGTATGCGACGTCGGGGTCCGCGAGCGCCCCCACGAGGCGGCGCAGCGCGTCGGGCGCCCAGGTCGCGTTCGCGTCGGAGAACGCGACGACGTCGCTCGCGGTCTCGCGTACGGCGCGGTCCTGCGCCGCGACCTTGCCGCCGCGGGGGCAGTCGAGCAGGCGCACGCGCGGCTCACGGGCGGCGACGCCCTCGACCAGCTCGTTCGTCCGGTCGCCCGAGGCATCGGAGGCGACCACGATCTCGAGCCGCTCGGCCGGGTAGTCGAGCGCGAGCAGGTTCTCGACCCTGCGCTCGATCACCGCCTCTTCGTCGTGCGCGGCGACGACCACGGAGACGGTGGGCTCCCACGCAGTGTCCTTCGCGACGCGCCGCTCGCGGACGCGGGCGAGCGCGCCCGCCGCGACCGGGTAGCCGACGTGCGTCCAGGCGAGCGCCCCCAGGGCCCCCCAGAACAGCGTCTTCGCCGCAAACATCGCGCGAGTGTATCCCCGCCTCCCGCTACGCTCGCGCGCGATGCGCGGCCGTCCCGAGGGGTCCCCGATACGCGTCCTCCGCGTGATCGCGCGGCTGAACATGGGCGGCCCGGCGCTGCACGTGACGTACCTCGCGCGTGGGCTCGCGGAGCGCGGGTACGAGACCACGCTCGTCGCGGGCGACGTCGCGCGCGGCGAGGAGTCCATGGCGTTCGTCGCGGAGCGCGCGGGCGTCGAGGTCGTTCCACTGCACGGGCTCTCCCGTGAGCTCTCCCCGGTGCGAGACGCCGTCGCGGCGTGGCGCGTCGCCGGGATCATCCGGCGGGTCCGGCCGGACATCGTCCACACGCATACCGCCAAGGCGGGCGCGATCGGCAGGATCGCGGCGCTGCTCGCCGGTCCCGGCCGCCGGCCGGTCGTCGTGCACACCTTCCACGGCCACGTGCTGCGGGGCTACTTCGGCACCGTCGGAACGCTGCTGTTCCGCGGGATCGAGACCGCGCTCGCCCGCGTCACCGACCGGCTCGTCGCGGTGAGCCCGGAGGTGCGCGACGAGCTCGTCGGCTTGCGCGTGGCGCCGCCGGAGAAGTTCTCCGTCGTGCGCCTCGGGATCGAGCTCGAGCCGCGGGTCCGCTTCGACGACGACCCGGCCGAGGTGAGGCGGCGCCACGGGATCGCGCCCGGGAAGTTCGTCGTCGGGTGGTTCGGCCGCATGACCGCCGTCAAGCGCACCGACGACCTGCTCACGATGCTCGCCGGCGCACGCGAGCGCGGGGTCGACGCGCTGCTCCTCCTCGTCGGCGACGGCGACGACCGCGACCGGCTCGAGCAGCGGGCGCACGACCTCGGGCTCGCCCGCTCGTGTCTGTTCGTCGGGTACCAGGAGGACGTCGCGCCGTGGTACGCGATCTGCGATGCGGTCGTGCTCACCTCCGCGAGCGAAGGAACGCCCGTCACGATCATCGAGGCGCTCGCCGCCGGCCGGCCGGTTGTCGCGACGAAGGTCGGGGGCGTGCCCGACGTCGTCGAGGAGGGCGAGACCGGCTTCCTCGTTCGCCCGCGCGACACGCACGCGATCGCCGAGCGGCTCGAGATCCTCGCGCGCGACCCGGAGCGCAGGGCGGCGATGGGCGAACTCGGCAGGCGCCGGATGCTCGAGCGCTACGCGGTCGACCGCCTCGTCTCCGACGTCGACGTGCTCTACCGCGAACTGCTCTACCCGGGGCTGGTCGAGCCGGCTACGACGTCGGCGACGAGCCGCCGGTAGCGCCCGAACGCGACCTCCCGGTCGGCCTCGCGCTCGACCCACTCCCGGCCGCGCTCTCCCATGCCCTCGAGCGAGAGCCGGCCCTCGACCACGTCGCGGATCACGCCCGCCACGAGCTCGGGGCGGCCCGGCGGCACGACGACGCCGCAGCCCACCTCGTCGACGAGTCGCGCGGTCTCGCTCTCCGCGTCGGCCGAGACCAGCACCGGCCGGCCGACGGAGAGGATCCCGTAGAGCCGGCTCGGCACGACGAAGCCCGAGAGGCCGCGCGCAAGTCCCACGAAGTGGAGGTCGCCGGTCGCGAGCGAGAACGGCAGCACCTCGCGCTGCTGGTAGCCGAGGAAGCGCACGGTGCGGGTCACCTCGAGACGCTGCGCGAGCCGCGTGATCTCCCCGTGGCGCGCGCCGAACCCGATCACGACGATCGCGAGCGACTCGACGTCGCGCAGGAACGTCGCCGCTCGGACGAGCGTGTCGAGGTCCTGCGCGTGACCGATGTTCCCTGAGTGCATGACGACGAACGCGTCGTCGAGCCCGTGCTCGGCCGACCACGCGTTCTGGCGCGGGCTCGGCGTCAGCTCGGCGGTGTCCACCCAGTTCGGGATCACCGCGACGCGCTCGGACGGCGCGCCCTTCTGCTCGAGCCGCAGCTTCATCGTCTCGCCGATCGCGACCACGCGGTCGGCCCGCTTGAGGTAGAGCGCGACGAGCCTGCGCAGCGCGCCGAGCAGGATCGGCTGCCGGAGCCGGTCGACCCGCTCGGCGATCTCCGGGAAGACGTCCTGGCTGATCACGAGCAGCGGCACGCCGAAGCGGCGTGCGACCACGAGCGCGATGTCGCCGATGATCGGCGGGTCCGTCATGCACAGGACGAGATCGGGCCGTTCCCCGCGGAGCGCGGTCAACGCCGTGTCCCCGAGGTAGCTCGCGTAGTTCGCGGCGCGGAGATGGAGCTCCGAGCGGTCGTAGGTCGTCGAGCGCGCCCGCACGATCCGGACGCCGTTCCGGGTCTCGTCGGCCGGCAACTCGTGCCCGCGGAGGTGGCCCGTGACCACGGTGACGTCGTAGTCGCGCGCGAGCGCCTCGCAGAGCTGCGCGAGAAGCTGCGCGGTCGCCTCGATCCCCGGCCAGTAGTACTGGTTCAAGACGAGGATGCGGGGGCGCGGCGCGGGCACG
>DASSUT010000136.1:0-4597 GCA_035706725.1 Gaiella sp.
AGCTTCACCCAGCTCGCCTGCACGTTCGTGATCAGCGGATGGAGCGCGAGCCGCGCGACCGCGTGCAGGAGCAGCGCCTCGCCGAAGGTCGGGCCCCTGCGCGCGCGGCCCTTGAGGTAGATCGGCGCCTCCATCGGCACGAACGGCAGCGGCACGAGCTCGGTGAAGCCGCCGGACAGTGCCTGCTGCTCCCTTGCCCGCAGCAGGTGCCGCGCCCAGTGCACGGGCCGCTCGACGTGACCGAACATGATCGTGACGTTCGACCGCAGCCCGACTCGGTGCGCGGCGCCGTGCACGTCGAGCCACTGTGCGGTCGTGACCTTGTCCGGGCAGATCACCGCGCGCACCTCGTCGTCGAGGATCTCGGCCGCCGTTCCTGGCAGGGAGCCGAGGCCGAGGTCGCGAAGTCGGGCGAGGTACGTCTCGAGGTCGAGGCCGAGGGTCGCGGCGCCCTGCCACACCTCGAGCGCGGAGAACGCGTGCACGTGCAGCTCGGGCACCGCAGCCTTGATCGCCGAGACGACGCCCGCGTAGTAGTCGCCGGTGAACGACGGGTGGATGCCGCCCTGCAGGCAGACCTCGGTCGCGCCGCGCTCCCATGCCTCGACGACGCGCCGCACGATCTCGTCGTGCGGCACGAGGTACGCGGGCCCGCGCAGGTTCGCGGCGAGCTTGCCCTTCGAGAACGCGCAGAAGCCGCACCGGAAGTAGCAGACGTTCGTGTACTGGACGTTCCTGGTGACGACGTACGTGACCTCGTCGCCGCACGTCTCGCGGCGCAGCCGGTCGGCCGCGGCGAAGATCCTCTCGCGCTCGTGCCCGCGTGTGGCGAACAGGCGCACGAGATCGTCCTCGCCGAGCTCCTCCCCGACGAGCCCGAGCGGCGCGGGGTCCTTCCGGACGAGGAACGGCACGGCGACCGGCTCTCCCGGCGCCCAGCGGTCCTCTCGCGCGAGACCGTGTGCGTCCGCGACCCGCAGCACGAACGGCGCGAGCGCGGGATCCACCCAGCGGTCGAGCTGCGCGACGTGCTCGGGGTAGAGGGGCAGGCGGGGAGCGAGCTCGAGGCCGCGCGAGCGGCACGCGTCGCGCAGGCGCTCGACGTCGGGCCAGGGCGCCTCCGGGTTCACGTGGTCGGCGGTCACGGGCGAGACGCCGCCCCAGTCGTCGATGCCTGCGTCGAGCAACAGCGGGAAGTCGTCGTAGGCGAGATTCGGCGGCGCCTGGACGTGCACGCCGGCTCCGAGCACGATCCGCGCGACCGCGATCGACCAGAGGTGCTCCTCGAGCGGCGCGTCCGGATGCTCGGCCATGCGCGTGCCCGGCTTCGCGCGGAAGTTCTGGACGATCACCTCGCGCAGGTGGCCGTGCTCCTCGGCGACCGCTCGCAGCGCGACCAGAGCGTCGATCCGCTCGGCGCGCGTCTCGCCGATGCCGACGAGGATTCCGCTCGTGAACGGGATCGCGAGGTCGCCGGCGGCCCTCATCGTCTCGAGCCTTCGCGCAGGTGCCTTGTCGGGGGAGGCCCAGTGGGGCCCGCCGCGCGCCGCGAGCCGGTCGGCGGTCGTCTCGAGCATGATCCCCATCGACGCGGCGACCGGGCGAAGCGCGGCGAGCTCGTTGCGCGACATCACGCCGGGGTTCAGGTGGGGCAGCAGGCCGGTCTCGTCGAGCACCCGGCGAGCGCAGCGCGCCAGGTACTCGAGCGTGCTCGCGCAGCCGTGCGCCGCGAGCTCCTCACGCGCGACCCGATAGCGGGCCTCGGGCCGGTCGCCCAGCGTGAACAGGGCTTCGGTGCAGCCCGCGGAGGCGCCCGCCCGGGCAATCTCGAGCACTTCGTCCTCCGAGAGGTACGCGCGCTCACCCCGCCGGGGCGGACGAGCGAACGTGCAGTAGCCGCAGACGTCCCGGCAGAGCGGCGTCAGCGGAACGAAGACCTTCGGCGAGTAGGTGACGAGCGTCCCGGTGGCGCGCCCGCGCAGCCGTCGGGCCTCGGCCATCAGGTCGTCGAGGGACGTCGAGAGGAGCTCGGAGGGATCTGCCATCGGCGTGAGTTGTCGCCGGGCGGTCTCCTCGCGCCGGAGCGGTGAGCATAGAGCAACGGCGCGTGCGCGCGCCGCACCTGCGTTTCAGCCGCTCCGGTAGCTCCAGAGCCCACCGAAGCTGCGCCACGCGTCCTTGTGCCAGCGCTGGAGCAGCAGCTGCTCGATGGGGTACCGGTCGCTCGGCCCCGTCCGCACCGCGATCCCGGGCAGCAGGAACGGGTTGCCCTGGAGATTCAGTGACGCGACCACGCGGATGAGCGCGTCGCGGGTGAGGTTGGCGCCCGCCCTGCGGATCGCCTCGATGGCCGTCCAGGCGGCGGCCATCCCGTACACGTGGTTCACGTCGTCGACGTTCGCCCCGGGTGCGAAGCGCTTCATCACCTTGCGGTAGAGCTTCATCGAGGAGTCCTTGACCCAGCGCGGGTCGGTCGGGTCCTTGAGGAACGCGACCGAGACCATGCCGTTCACGAGCGGGTTGCCGCCCTTCTCCGAGGCGGCCCGAGGCACGGTCGCTGACGAGGCGCCCGAGCTCGAGAGCGTCAGCTTGGGCTTCCACCCGAGCCGGTTGGCGTACCGGAGCGCCTGGAGCGCGACGCGCGACTTGGCGAACACCGCGAATACCGTGGCGCCCGCGATCCGGAGGCGCGCGACCTGCGCCTGCACGTCCGTCGCGGCGGCGTCGTACGGCTCGGCGGCGGCCACCCGCACCTTCGAGCGGAGGATGCCGCGCCGGAGCCCGTCGAGGAGCTCCCGGCCGTAGTCGTCGTCCTCGTACAGGACCGCGACCTTCGCGGCCCCCTGCGTCCGCGCGAGGTACTGGCCCAGCACCCATCCCTCCGCGGTGTACGTGGGTCGCAGGCCGATCGTGTACGGGAACTGGCCGCCCTGCTTGCCGAGGGCGGTCGCCCCCGAGGCGGCGAAGAGCTGGGGCACCTTCTTCTGGTTCAGGTACTCGCGCACGGCGAGGTTCTGGTCGGTGCCGAACGAGTTGAAGACCGCGAAGACCTTGTCGTCCTCCACGAGCCTGCGCGTGAGGTCGAGGGCCCGAGCGGGGTCCGACGCGTCGTCGACGATCGTGTACGCGATCCGGCGCCCGTTCACGCCGCCGCGCGTGTTGACGTAGTCGACGTAGGCGTGCGCGCCCACCGCGATCGCGGCGTACGCGGACGACGAGCCGGTGAGCGGCGCGGTCCCCCCGAGCAGGACGGTGGTCGGCGTGACTCCCGGATCGGCTCCGGCACGGCTCGTCGCGGCGAGTGCGGCGGTGGCGCCGACGGCGAGCGCGACACCGACCCCGAGGGCGAGCGCGGGCAGCGCGAAGCGGAGGGTTCGAGTCATCGTCGTCGGGAGCTTGTTGTCCGATTTGAGCGCGTTCGCTACGAGCCCGAGCGATGGTAGACACGACGTGTTAGGAGTCTGAGACGTTCCACCAGGCCCGCGACGCCCATCGGCAGCAGGAACATCAGCGCGATCAGGAGGGCGCCCGACACGACGGACGGCGCGCCGGGCGACTTCGACACGGCCTGCGACCACGTCGGCAGGAACTGGATGAACACCGCGCCTGCGATCAGGCCGACGAGCGAGCCGAGGCCACCGACCACGACGCCGACGAGGAGCAGGATCGAGAGCGCGATCGGGAACGTATCCGGGTTGACGTACGTGGTCGCGATCGCGAACAGCGAGCCCGCGACCCCGGCGTACGCGGCGCTCACGCCGAACGCGAGCGTCTTGTAGCGCGCGAGGCTGACGCCGGACGACTGCGCGGCGGTCTCGCTGTCGCGCACCGCGCGGAAGGCGAGCCCGGTGCGGGCGCGCAGCAAGAGCCAGGCGACGACGTAGCCCACGAGGGCGATCGACCACGAGAGGTAGTAGAGCCAGTCGTTGAACGCGAGCTCACGACCGAAGATCGAGACCGGGGTCAGCGAGGCCGTCAGCTCGGGGATCCCGAACAGGTTGATTCCCGTGCCGCCGCCCGTGAACCCCTCGAAGCGCTTGATCACCGCGGGCATGGAGACCGCGATCGCGAAGGTCGCGAGCGCGAGGTAGAGGCCGGAGAGACGGAGCGCAGGGATCCCGAACAGGAAGCCCGCGACCCCCGCCACGAGACCCGCGAGCGGGATCGTCCAGACGTCCTTCACGCCGTGGTCGGCCATGAGGATCGCGGTCGTGTAGCCCCCGATCGCCATGAACGCGCCGTGACCGAGCGAGATCTGGCCCGTGTATCCCGTGAGGACGTTCAGGCCGATGATCGCGATGAGGTAGATCCCGACGTACGCGAACTGCTGGGCGCGGAACTCGGAGACGAACAGCGGGAGCACCGCGACGACCACCGCGAGCACGACGAACGAGACGACCGGCACGACGGCGCGGCGGAGCGTCATACGCGGCGCACCTCCTCGCGGCCGAAGATGCCGGCGGGGCGCACGAGCAGCACGACGAGGATCACGAGCAGGGCCACAGGCAGCCGCAGGTCGGCGCCCACGAAGTCCACGTACGTCCCGATCAGGTTCAGGCCCACCCCGAGCACGAGCCCGCCGACGACCGCGCCGACC
>DASSUT010000137.1:0-2080 GCA_035706725.1 Gaiella sp.
CGCCGACCAGAACAGGGCCACCCATGCGACGACCGCGACCGCGGCCACCGGGATCGGAGCGCCGTCGTCGCCGCCCGTGACGCGGTCGAGCGCGGGCAGGAGCATGAGGTTTCCGAGCGTCTCGCTCGCCGCGCTGACGAGGGCGAGGAGCGGCGCGGCCGCGAACGCGAAGAAAAGCGCGATCGCGACCGCGGCCCCGTTCGAGCGGAGCAGCGAGCCGATTCCCATCGCGATCACCGCGAAGACGCACGGCCACAGGAGGCACGTCCACACGACGTCTCCGACCTCGCTCGCATTCACGCGCGCCTCCGGCTCGCTCGGGAGCACGAACACGAGCAGGAGCCCGATCGCGAGGGCGGGCACGAGCGCGAGCAGCACCGCGGCCAAGAGCGCGGCCGTGCGCGAGGCGTACAGCGCCAACCGGTGCACGCCCGTCAGCACGAGGTACCGCATCGTCCCCTGCGCGACGTCGTAGGAGCCGGCGAGCGCGCCGATCACGATCGCGCCGACCCCGCCGAGGAGCCACACCGCCCCGGAGAGGCCGTCGAGCATCGGTTGGCCGCCGATCGAGGGGTTCCGGCCCGGTCGCAGCGCGTGGACGACGATCAGCACCACCGCGACCACGAGGACGGACGCGAGCGCCACGCCGGCGGTGCCGAGGAAGCTTCCGCGCCGCCCGAGGATCGTCCGGAAGAGGGCACGCGTCACGGCATACCGTCCGCCACGGGCGGCTCACCGGTGATCTCGAGGAAGCGCTCCTCGAGCGACTCGCGCCGCCGCACGAGCTCGGCGACGCCGACCCCCGCCTCGACGAGCGCGCGCGTGAGCGCGATCGAGCGCTCGTCGTCGACTCGCTCCAGGCGCACCTCGAGCGTCCCCGGGTCACCGCGCTCGACCCTGGTCACGAACGCGAGGTCCCCGAGCACGCGCATCGCACCGTCGACGTCGTCCACACGGAGGCGAAGGCTCGCCGCCCCGCCCGCAACGAGGTCGGCGACCGAGCCGTGCACCACGAGCGCCCCGGCCTGCACGATCGCGATGTCGTCCGCGATCTTCTCGACCTCGTCGAGGAGGTGGGAGGAGATGAACACCGTGCGGCCGTCCTCCTCGACGAACGAGCGGATCATGCGCCGGAACTCGGCCATACCGGCCGGGTCGAGCCCGTTCGACGGCTCGTCGAGGATCAGGAGCTCGGGGTCGGAGAGCAGGCTGCGTGCAACCCCGAGCCGCTGCCGCATGCCGAGCGAGTACTTCTTCACGGCGGTCCCGCCGGCGTCGGCCAGGCCGACGCGGTCGAGCAGGCCGTCGATCCGCCCGAACGCGTCCTGCCCGACGAGGCCGGCCGCGACGTCCAGGTTCCGCCTGCCCGTGAGGTACGGGTAGAAGCGCGGCTCCTCGACGATCGCGCCGACCCCCGCGAGCGCGCTCCGCGCCTCCCGCGGGACCTCCCGGCCACGGACGTGGATCGTCCCCGCCGTCGGCCGCGCGAGCCCGAGCATGCAGCGGATCAGCGTCGTCTTGCCCGACCCGTTCGGGCCGAGCCAGCCGAGGCACCGTCCGCGTGGAACGTCGACGGTCACGTCGTCGACCGCAACCGTGCGTCCGAAGCGCTTCGTCACTCCCTCGAGGCGGATGATCGGCTCCGTCGCGGTCACCCGAGCTCCTCGAGCACGGCGTCCGAGAGGCGGGGCCAGGCGTCCTTCGCCCACTGGCCGAACTCCCGTGTGGTCAGCGCCGCGCACGCGACCGCGCGCTCCGGGTCGACCCAGAGGAACGTCCCGCTCCCGCCGAAGTGGCCGTACGTCCGCGGCGAGGTCAGCGTGCCCGACCAGTGTCCGGCCTTCTCGCCCTTGAGCTCGAGGCCGAGCCCCCAGTCGAGTGGGCTGAAGCGACCGTAGTCGGGGAGGACGCCGTCGAGGCCGGGAAACTGGACGCGCACCATCTCGGCGAGCGTCTCGGGCGCGACGAGGCGGGGCGCGAGCAACTCGCGGCCGAGCGCCAGCACGTCGTCGAGCGAGGCGTGCATGCCGGCGCCCGGATGGCCGCTCGGGTCGAGCGCGAGGCCGAGCGGCTCGGCGAC
>DASSUT010000138.1:0-2461 GCA_035706725.1 Gaiella sp.
CGCAGGACGTCGTTCTGGCGGTGCGAGATCACCGACTCGTTCGTGGACTCGAGCGCCTCGACGACCTCCTTGTAGTTGTCGAGCTGGTCCCAGATCCGCTCGACCGCGTCGTTGATGTCGTCGAAGTACAACTCGAGCTCCTCCGGGAGGAACCGCGCCACGCGCCGCTCCAGGACACGCAGTGTCGAGCGCTCGGGCTTGACCACCTTGCGGTACGAGATGATCTCCTGCTTGACGTTCGAGATGTCGCGCACGACGTCCTCGGCGGCGCCCTCGAACATGTCGTCCTCGATCGTGTCGAGCTTGTGGCCGATCTTGTCGAGGATCGGGAAGCAGTAGTCGAAGAGGTCGTCGAGCACCTCGTAGAGCAGGCGGCCGGAGCCTTTCGCGAAGAGCTGGTCGCGGTAGGTCTCGTCCGCCTCACAGCGCGCGAACAGGCGCGTCACGGGCAGAAGCTCCCGTGTCGGGAGCGTGACGAGGTAGTCCTGGCCGATGAACACGTCGAGCTCGGCGGCGTTGAGGCGTTGGACCGTCTTGTCGTAGACCGGGAAGTGCAGGACCGCGAACAGGTAGCCGTCGTCCTCGTAGTCGTCGACCTTGGGGCGCTGGCGCTTCGAGACGATGTCCTCGACGTCGAGGGGGTGCCAGCCGAAGCGCTCTGCGAGGGCCTGGGCAGTGCTCAGGTCGGAGCCGACGGCGTTGACCCAGGTGAGCCCCGCGGCGCTGAGCTCAGAGACCTGGGTGGTGCGTGCGACGTCGTCCGCGGGAAGGCGCGGGCGGGTGCTCCTGCGGATGCGGGGCAGGCTCGGCACGGGGACTGAGCGGGTCGTCGGTCGCTGTCGCCATGTTCGTCATTCTAGTCGCGCTGCCTGCGTCGGTCGCCCGCGGTGGGCGTCTACGGATCCGACGAGAGGGCGTCCGGCATCCATAGGTGCCGGCTTCGTGCCGTCTCTGTGCCGATTCGCGCACGCGCCCTTTCGCCCGAACTGACAACACGGTATCAGGGAGTCGTCCAGGCCATCTCCGCGATTGGAGCTCTCTATGCCTCGAGTCCTTGTCCTTCTCCTCCTCACCGCCGTCGTCGCCGCGGGCGCGCTGGCGGTCACGGCGCGCGGCGCCTCGCCCGACGTCGTCGTGAGCCAGGTCTATGCCGGCGGGGGCAACTCCGGCGCGCCGTTCGCGAACGACTTCGTCGAGCTGTTCAACCGCGGGTCGACCGCGATCGACGTCAGCGGCTGGACGGTCCAGTACGCGTCCGCGTCGGGAAGCTCATGGCAGGCGACCGCACTCGGCGGCTCGATCGCGCCGGGCCGTCACTACCTCGTCCAACTCGCGTCGGCCGGCACGGTCGGCGCGTCCTTGCCGGCCCCGGACGCCACCGGAACCGCGAACCTCGCGGTCTCCGGCGGCAAGGTCGCGGTCGTCCGCGGCGCGACGCCGCTCGCCTGCGGTGCCACCGCCGGGAGTTGCTCCTCGGACGGCTCGATCGCGGATCTCGTCGGGTACGGGAGCGCCGCAGACTACGAGGGAAGCGGTGCGGCTGCGGACATCGACAACACCACCGCCGCGGTTCGTGCCGGGGACGGGTGCACGGACACCGACGACAATGCGTCCGACTTCGCGACCGCGGCTCCGGGCCCGCGCAACACGTCTGCCGCTGCGACCTCGTGCGGCGCGGTACCGCCTCCGGGCGGTGGCGTCGCGCAGGGCGCCACCGTGGACGTCGACGTCCAGTCCGTTCTCTCGATCGCGCTCGAGCGTCCGAGCGTGAGCTTCGGGAGCGCGCTGACCGGCACCACCCCGGCGCCCGTCTCCGAGCGCGTCACGGTTCACAGCAACAACGCGACCGGATACGCGCTCACCGTTCACCGCACCGCGTTCACGCCGGCCGACCTGCCGCTCGGTGTCTCGGGCACCGCTCCGGCGGGCGGGCAGATCGGCGCCTCGCTCGCGGGCGGTGCGATCGCGGCGGTCCCGATCGCGCCGGCGGCCGACCTGCTCGTCGGTACCACGAGCGCTCCGAGCGCGGGCACCGGCGATGCCTGGGGGACGACCCTCGGCTTCACGGGCCCGCTTCCCTCCGTGCCGGCGGGGCGCTACACCGCGACCGTCACGTTCACGGTGATCGGTCGATGAGGCGCGCGGCGGGCATCGTGCTGTCCGCCGCCGTCGTGCTCGCGCCTGCCTCGGCGGGCGCGGGCACGAACCGGCCGGCCGTCGGCCTCACGGCGACCCCCGCGCATGTGGCGCTCGCGGGCTCCGCGCGGGGCGCGGTCCGCGTCGTGAACCCCGGCCTCGACCCGCTCTTCGTCGACGTCGGCCGAGCAGGGTTCTCGCTCGACCGCCGCGGTCGACCGAGGGTCGTCCCCCGCGGAGCGCGCCGGGCCGCGACCTCGTGGCTCACCGTCCGTCCGACGCGCTTCTTCCTCAGGGCCGGCGCAAGCCGCGTTCTGACCGTGAC
>DASSUT010000139.1:0-2637 GCA_035706725.1 Gaiella sp.
CGTCCGGCTTCCTGATCAGTTACACGCGAAAGGTCTACGAGGGGTCGAAGCTCCGGCGGAACGAGCGCTACACGTGGCGCTACAAGCCCGAGAACGAGATCGTCGAGGTCGGCCCCGCGAAGCCGAAGACGGCTGCGCCGACGAAGCAGGGCGACGCGCCCGCGACGCCCGACGTCGAGCGGTCCGGCGCCCGCTAGTGGTCTCTCGGGGAAATCCGGGGGTGATTCGCCGGCAAAAACCGAGCAGGCCTAGAGGCTTGATGCGGTTGCAGGCACGCACGGATGGGGGCCTGCGCGCGGCGCATCGCCGTCGTCTCGGTCGGCATCCAGGCGTCCATCCTGCACGCCGCCCGAGCCGACGCCGCTGCTTGGCGCATGCCCTCCCCGCACGCCCCCAACCCACATCAAGCCTCTAGGACGCAGGGAGCCCTGATACCCGAAGGTATCGGGGCGACCGAGGACGACGGCCTGCGAAGCGTTTGCAGCCACGCGAAGCGTGGTTGGATTTCCCGGAGAGACCACTAGAGGCGGCGGGAGGCCGAGGGGCGCCGGAGCTCGATCAACGCGTCGCTCGCGTCGTGGTCGACCTGGAGCGTCGTGTGCGTGATCCCGTAGCGGGCCCTGAGCACCTGCTCGATCTCGCGGCGGCGCGCGTGACAGTCCTCGCCTCGCCGGACGAGCACGTGTGCGGCGAGCGCGTCGAAGCCCGACGTGATGCGCCAGACGTGGAGGTCGTGCACGCTCGTGACGCCGTCGACCCCGACGATCGCGTCCGCGACCTCCGTCGCGTCGATTCCCGACGGGGTCTCCTCCAGGAGGATCGAGGTCGAGTCACGCAGCACGCTCCACGCGCTCGCGACGATCAGGACCGCGATCCCGATCGAGACGAGCGGATCGACGAGCGTCCATCCGGTCGTCACGATCACGACCGCGGCGACGAGGACAGCGGCCGAGCCCAGGAAGTCCGCGACGACGTGACGGAGCGCCGCCTCGACGTTGAGGCTCTCGCGACCCGACCTGATCAGGATCGTCGCAGCGACCGCGTTCACGAGCAGGCCGGCAAGGGCGACGACGAGCATCCACCCGCCGAGGATCTCGGGCGTGTCGCCGAGCCTCTGGATCGCCTCCCAGACGATCCAGCCGCTGACGACCACGAGCGTCAGCCCGTTGACGAAGGCTGCGAGGATCTCTGCCCGTTGGAGGCCGAAGCTCCGCTCCGGAGTCGACGGACGCCGCGCGAGCGTGACCGCGAGCAGGGCGAGCGCGATCGCGACGTTGTCGGAGAGCATGTGGCCGGCGTCGGCGAGGAGCGCGAGGCTGTCGGTGAAGATCCCGCCGGCGATCTCGACGCCCGTGAACGCGAGCGTGAGCGCGAGCACCCAGAGGAGCGCGCGGCGGGAGCTGGTGCGGTGGTCGTGCGCGTGATGCGCGTGCTCATGCTGCGACATCGGCAAGACGCAGGATAGGGAAGGCTGCCGCGGGGCCTCGGTCTCGTTCGTTGTCTCGTATGACGACATGCCGTCCGATGCCGTGTCTATGCTGGGCTCATGGCGAAGGTCGTGGTGCAGTTCACGTGCAGCGAGTGCGGGGCCACCGCGGGCCGCTGGCTCGGGCGGTGCCCGGGGTGCGGGGCGTTCGGGACGCTCGTCGAGGAGCTCCACGGGACGGACGGCCGGCCCGCACGCGGAACGCCCCGCGTGCCGGAGCGCCTCGGCGACGTCCGGGTGAGCGAGGCGGCGCGCCTCCAGACCGGCGTGGCAGAGCTCGACCGCGTCCTCGGCGGCGGGCTCGTGCCCGCGTCGCTCGTGCTCGTCGGCGGCGAGCCGGGGGTGGGGAAGTCCACGCTGCTGCTCTCGGCGCTCGGCGCGATCGCCCGCTCCGGTCGTTCGGCGCTGCTCGTCACCGGTGAGGAGTCCGTCGCGCAGGTGCGGCTCCGGGCGGAACGCCTCGGTGGGGCCGACGACGTCTCGATCCTCGCAGAGACCGAGCTCGAGTCGGTCTGCGCGACACTGGAGCGAGACCGGCCGGCGGTCTGCGTGATCGATTCGGTCCAGACACTCCACGCGGCGGAGCTCGGCTCCGCGCCGGGATCGGTCGCCCAGGTGCGCGAGGCGGCCGCTCGGCTGCTGCGCGTCGCGAAGCAGAGCGGCGTCGCGACGGTTCTCGTCGGCCACGTGACGAAGGACGGAGCGGTCGCAGGCCCCCGCGTCCTCGAGCACCTCGTCGACTGCGTCCTGCAGTTCGAGGGCGACCGGTACCACGCCCACCGCATCCTCCGCGCGGTGAAGAACCGCTTCGGCTCCACGAACGAGCTCGGGGTGTTCGAGATGACCTCCACCGGCCTCGTCGGCGTCCCCGACCCCTCGACCGTGTTCGGGACGACGCACGCGGGTGAGATCGGGGCGGCGGTCGCGGTCACGCTCGAGGGAACGCGCCCCCTCCTGCTCGAGATCCAGGCGCTCGTCTCGCGCACCGACCTCTCGATGCCGCGCCGTGTCGGGACCGGCGTCGACCCGAAGCGGCTCGCGATGATCGTCGCGGTGCTCGCGCGCCACGCGGGCGTGCCGCTCGGCACCGCGGACGTCTTCGTGAACGTCGCCGGCGGCGTGCGGATCGACGAGCCCGGCGCAGACCTCGG
>DASSUT010000140.1:0-13644 GCA_035706725.1 Gaiella sp.
CGCGCTCCTCGATCCCGCGGGTGATCAGCATGTTCCGGTACATGCCGAGGAGATCGACGCGATCGAGCCCTGCTTCCTTCACTTGTTGCAGCGTCTCGACCGGCTCGGCCTCGCGTACTGCCATGCGCGCGCTCCCCTTCCTCGGCGGGTCTCCGTGACTCTAGCGCCTGGCCCGGAGGTGGGGAATTCGCTGCGAAAGCCGCCTCTCGGGGAAGGTCCCGGAGCGCTTCGCGTCGGCGAAGCGCCCGTCGGGTTGTACCGTTGACGCATGGCGCGCGGTCGGACGTGGATCCAGGAGGAGCGGCGCCGGACGCTCGGGGACTGGGTCGCGTTCTGCCCTTCGTGCGGTCACGTCGCCCGCTACTTCGAGGAGCACGAGGCGGAGCGGCCGACGGTCTGCCCGCAGTGCGGGACGACGCTCGTGGCGCGATGCCCGTCGTGCGACGCCCGCATCCCGTCGGCATTCCAGGTCGAGTGCGAGGACTGCGGCGCCCCGCTCCGCCCGAACGAGCTCTTCGGCGGCTCGATCAGGCGCGCCGGGCGCTAGCGGACAAACCCGCCTGGCGGGCTAGAACATGGTCCCCATGATCTGGGAGAACTTGATCACGGTGACCGTGTCGGCATCCGAGACCGGGCGGTTGTAGAGCCGCGAGAGCCACTCGGTGAACTCGTCGAGCCGGCGGATCTCGGGGTTGTCGTGCTCGATCTCGCGCGGGGAGAGCTCCGCGAGAGGCTTCACCTCGACCTTGTCGATCACGGCGTCGAAGACCTTTTCCCGCTGCCCGTAGCGCGCGCCGACGAGCACGGTGACGATCATCCCCTTGCGGTACTTCGTGGACTTGTCGCCGAGCCGGATGGTGACGGTCTTGCGCCCCGTGCGCAGCTGGTCGGCGACCACCGGCGAATAGAAGTTCAGGGCGAACGTCGGCACTCGGCGAGTCTAGGAGAAAGCGTCCGCCAGCGCATCGCGCGCGCGCGTCGCCATCTCCCGCTCCCCACGGTACGAGAGCTCCTGCGGCGCGTCCTCGAGCGGCACCCAACGAGCCTCCACGACCTCGAGCTCCATGCCGGTGGGCAGCGCGCCGATCCGGCCGCCCGTCGCGCGCAGCAGGTAGAACGAGACGACCTTGAAGATGCGCTCTCCGTCCCACGTGTAGACGTAGCGGACGTCGCCCAGCTTTCGGTCGAGCGCCGCCCGCACGCCCGTCTCCTCCCACGCCTCCCGCACCGCGGTCTCGGGCCCGCGCTCACCCGGGTCGATGAGCCCCTTCGGAAGCGCCCAGACGACCTTGGCGTCATCGCGACGCGGGCGCACGAGCGCGACCCACCAGCGTCCCCGCATGCGCCGGACGAGCACGCCACCGGCCGAGAACTCGCGTCGCACGAGGCAAGTGTGCACGTCGGACGCGCGCCGGGATATGAGTCGGACAGACTTAGATCAATCGTGCTATAACGTCTTCGGCACTCTCCCAGGGGGAGTGCCAGTTGAAAGCGTCAACGCACTGTTGAGGAGGCATACGCATGGATCTGCAGCCCCTTGGTGACCGAATCATCGTCGAGGTGCTCGACGAGGAGGACGTCACGGCGAGCGGCATCGTGCTGCCCGACACCGCGAAGGAGAAGCCGCAGCGCGGCAGGGTCCTCGCGGTCGGCCCCGGCCCGCGCGACGAGGACGGGGAGTACATCAAGATGGACCTGGAGGAGGGTGACGAGATCATCTTCTCCAAGTACGGCGGGACCGAGATCAAGCTCGGAGCCGACGAGGTCCTGATCCTGCGCGAGTCGGACGTCCTGGCGAAGGTCGTCGGCGACCGCGCGGCCGTCTAGGGAAACCCCAGGGAGGAATGAGAGAGCGATGGCTCACAAGGAGCTGAAGTTCAACGAGGACGCGCGCCGCGCGCTCGAGCGGGGGGTCAACACCCTCGCCGACGCGGTCAAGGTGACGCTCGGCCCGAAGGGCCGTTACGTCGTCCTCGACAAGAAGTTCGGAGCGCCGACGATCACGAATGACGGCGTCACGATCGCCCGCGAGATCGAGGTCGAGGACCCGTTCGAGAACCAGGGCGCACAGCTCGTCCGCGAAGTCGCGACCGCGACCAACGACGTGGCCGGCGACGGCACGACGACCGCGACGGTGCTCGCCCAGGCGATCGTCCGCGAGGGCCTCAAGAACGTCGCCGCGGGCGCCAACCCGATGGGCCTCAAGCGGGGCATCGAGCAGGCCGTCGAGAAGATCGTCGACGACCTCAAGAAGCAGTCGGTCGAGGTGTCCGGCAAGGAGGACATCGCCCGCGTCGCGACGATCTCCTCGCGCGAGCGCGAGATCGGCGACGTGATCGCGGACGCGATCGAGAAGGTCGGCAAGGACGGCGTCGTGAACGTCGAGGAGGGCCAGACGTTCGGGCTCGAGCTCGAGTTCACCGAGGGCATGCAGTTCGACAAGGGCTACCTGTCGCCGTACATGATCACGGACGCCGAGCGCATGGAGGCCGTGCTCGACGACCCGTACGTGCTGATCGCGAACCAGAAGATCGGCGCGGTCAAGGATCTCCTGCCGGTGCTCGAGCAGGTCATCCAGGCCGGCAAGCCGCTGCTGGTCGTCGCCGAGGACGTGGAGGGCGAGGCCCTCGCGACCGTCGTCGTCAACAAGCTCCGCGGCGTGTTCACCGCAGTCGCGGTGAAGGCCCCGGGCTTCGGCGATCGCCGCAAGCGAATGCTCGAGGACATCGCGATCCTCACCGGCGGCGAGGTGATCACCGAGGAGATGGGTCTCAAGCTCGAGAACACGAAGCTCTCGCAGCTCGGCAAGGCCCGCAAGATCGTCGTCGACAAGGACTCGACCACGATCGTGGACGGCGCCGGCGACTCGGAGGCGATCAAGGCCCGGATCAAGCAGCTCAAGGCCGAGGTCGAGAACACCGACTCCGACTTCGACCGCGAGAAGCTCCAGGAGCGGCTCGCGAAGCTGTCGGGCGGCGTCGCGGTCGTCAAGGTCGGTGCGGCCACCGAGACCGAGATGAAGGAGAAGAAGCACCGCGTCGAGGACGCGCTGCAGGCGACCCGGGCAGCCCTCGAGGAGGGCATCGTCGCGGGCGGCGGCGTCGCGCTCCTGAACGCGGCCGACTCGGTCAAGGGCGGCTTCGACGCCTTCGAGGGCGACGAGAAGACCGGTGCGTCGATCATCCTCCGCGCGCTCGAGGAGCCGGTACGCCAGCTCGCGTCGAACGCGGGGCTCGAGGGCTCGGTCGTCGTCAACCAGGTCCGCTCGGCGAAGAAGGGCCAGGGCCTGAACGTCGACTCGGGCGAGATCGAGGATCTCGTGAAGTCCGGGATCATCGACCCGACCATGGTCACGCGCTCGGCGCTCCAGAACGCCGCGTCGATCGCGAAGAACATCCTCACGACGGAGGCCGTCGTGGCGGAGCCGCCGGAGAAGGCAGCTCCCGTCGGCGCCGGCATGCCCGACATGGGCGGGATGATGTAGGCACTTTCGCTTCGCGAGAGTGCCAGGAGCCTGGGGGCCGGCATCCGCCGGCCCCCAGGCTCTTTCTCTTTCGCCGACCCATCCGCAGGTGCTCCGCGTCCCCGAGCCTCCACCTGCCATAGCGACCGCGAGCCCCATTCGCCAGAATCGAGCGCATGACGCTCTGGTCGGGACGCACGGAGGGGGAGCTCGACCCGGCCGTGTGGGAGCTGCTGCGGGCGGACGACCTCGAGCTCCTGCCCTACGACTGCGCCGCGACCGCGGAGCACGCGAGTCGCCTGCACGGCGCGGGGCTCCTCACGGCCGACGAGCTGAACGAGGTCGAGGAGCGCCTCTCGGGAATCGCGCACGACCCGGCCGGTGTGCTCGAGAGCGACGAGGACGTGCACTCCGCGCTCGAGCGGCTCCTCGGCGACGTCGGCAGGAAGATCCATGCGGGGCGCTCCCGCAACGACCAGGTCGCCGCCGCCCTGCGGCTGTACGTCGCCGACGCGTGCGAGGGCGCACGCGAGTCGATCGACGCCCTGGCGCTCGTCGTGCTCTCGTTCGCGGAGACCGAGGCCGACACGCTCATGCCGGGCTACACGCACCTCCAGCGCGGACAGCCCGTCACGCTCGGCCACCACCTGCTCGCATGGGTGGAGATGCTCGAGCGCGACCGAACACGCTTCGACGCGGCGCGAGAGGCGGCCTCGCCGAGCCCGCTCGGCTCCGGTGCGGTCGCCGGCACGACGCTCGGCCTCGACCCGCCCGAGGGGCAACTACGCAACTCGGTCGACGCGGTGTCGGACCGCGACTTCGCCCTCGACTACCTCTACGCGGCCGCGATGCTGTTCCAGCACCTCTCGCGCATCGGCGAGGAGATCGTGCTCTGGTCCACGGCCGAGTTCGGCTTCGTCGCGTTGCCCGAGAACGCGGCGACGGGCTCGTCGATGATGCCCCAGAAGCTCAACCCCGACGTCGCCGAGCTCGTGCGCGGCAAGGCAGGCACCGCGCTCGGACGGCTCGCGGGGCTGCTCGCGACGGTCAAGGGCCTACCGCTCGCGTACGACCGCGACCTGCAGGAGGACAAGACGCCTCTCTTCGCGGCTCGCCGCGACGTCCGGCTCGCGCTTCGCGCGATGACCGTGCTCGTGAGCGGGCTCGTTGCCGACCGCGTGCGCCTCGCAGAGGCTGCCTCCGACCCCCTGCTCCTCGCGACCGACGTCGCAGAGGATCTCGTCCGCGGCGGTGTCCCGTTCCGCGAGGCGCACGAGCGTGTCGCCGAGTCGGTGCGCGACGGAACGTTCGAGCCGGCGGGGGCGGCCGCCGAGTCCGTCGCCGCGCGTGCGGCTCCGGGGCCCGGCGACGTCTACGAGGCGATCGCCGCAGCGCGTCGGCGCTTCGGCCGAGGTAGCTGAGACCGTCCGACCGGTCGGCCGCGACGGCCGTTCGCCGCCCTGTAGACATGAGATGGTCCCGCGCCGAGACGAAGGGGCGCTCGCTCGAGGAAATCCAGGAGCGGTGGGTCCTCCACGGCGACCGCATGCTCGAAGAGCACGTCTGAGAGAGCTTTCGGCTCGGCGGTTGTGACGCCGGGGCGCTCCGGCGGCGTAGAGCGGGCACACGGCTCACCGACCTGGAGGACGAAAGATGAAGCGCATCACACTCGCCGCCGGCGCATTGCTCGTGATGGCCGCGCTCGCCGGGGTGCTCCGACCCGAAGGGGCCGGAGCCCAGGACCCCGCGCCCACCCGCGACACGGTCAGCGTCACGGGCACGGGCGTCGTCGACGCGGTCCCTGACCGCGCGCAGATCTCGGCGGGCGTGGAGACGCGCGCCCCCACGGCAAAGGCCGCGCTCGCGGCGAACGGGTCGGCGATGCGCAGGGTGCTCGACGCGCTCCGCGCGGGAGGCGGCGCGGATGTGACGACGCTCACGGTGTCCCTCTCCCCCGCCTACGACCCGAACGGACAGCCGAACGGCTTCGTCGCCTCGAACATCGCGTCCGCCGACACGACGCTCGACGGGGCCGGTGCGCTGATCGACGCCGCGGTCGCGGCCGGTGCGACGACCGTCGAGGGGCCGTCATTGCGCCGCTCGGATGCGGACGCGCTCTACGGGCAGGCGCTTGCGAAGGCCGTCGGCGACGCGGAGCGGCGGGCCGAGGTGCTCGCGAAGGCCGCGGGGCGTGAGCTCGGCGCCGTGACGGCGATCTCGGAGTCCGGCGCGGTTCCCGTGCCGATCGCCGCCCGGGCGGCGGCGCCTGCCGACTCGACGCCCGTGGTCTCCGGCGCACAGGAGACGACGGCCTCGGTGAGCGTGACGTACGAGCTGCGGTGAGCCGGCACTTTCGGGAGCCGCGTGCGGCTCCCGAAAGTGCCAGGGACACTAGCCCGAGGCGGGTGCGGGCATCGGAACCGGCGCCTCGCGCGGGTGGGTCACGATGCGATGCCCGTGCTCCGTGCCGTACCCGCCCGGGACCGGGATGTAGAACTCGGGGTATCCCCACATGCCGTGCTCCGAGACGTCGAGGCCCAGGTGCTCGACGTGCGGCTCGGTGCGGATCCCGACCGTCACCTTCATCAGCCAGAGCACGAGGAACGACGCCGTGAACGTGAACGCGCCGACGGCGGCGAGCCCGAGCAGCTGGACGCCGAGCTGGTGGAGCCCGCCGCCGTAGAGGAGGCCGCCCTTCCCGGTCGCGAGATTCTCGGCGAGCTTCGGCACGGTCAGGAAGCCGAGCGCGAGCGTCCCCCATACGCCGGACATGCCGTGTGCGGCGAGCGCCCCGACCGGGTCGTCGATCCCGACCCGCTCGACGAGCAAGGCTCCGACCACCACGATCACACCCGCGACGAAGCCGATCACGATCGCCGCCCAGGGCGCGACGAACGCGCAGGCGGCGGTGATCGCGACGAGCGCCGCGATCGCGCCGTTCAGCATCATCGAGAGGTCGGGCTTCTTGATCACGATCCACGACGCGGTGACGGCGCCCATGACGCCGGCCGCCGCCGCGAGGTTCGTGTTGAGGGCGACGTACGCGAAGAAGCCCACCCCGCCGAAGTCGACGCCGAGCGTCGAGCCGGGGTTGAAGCCGAACCAGCCGAACCACAGGATGATCACGCCGAGCGTCGTGTAGGCCATGTTGTGGCCCGGGATCGGCTGCGCCTTGCCGTCCACGAACTTGCCGATCCGCGGCCCGAGCAGCAACGCCCCGGCGAGGCCCGCGAGCGCGCCCTGGTAGTGGACGACCGTCGAGCCCGCGAAGTCCTGCATGCCCTTCGCGTACAGCCACCCGTCGGGGCTCCAGACCCAGTGGGACACGAGGGAGTAGATCAGGGTGAAGACGATCCCGAACGCGATGTAGACCCAGAGCCGCGTGCGCTCCGCCATCGCGCCCCACACGATTGCGAGCGACACGGCTGCGAACGCGACCTCGAAGAGATAGCCCGCCGCGCCGGGAATCGAGCCGAACCACGAGAACGGGGCCGACCCGATCGCAAGGAGCTCGTCGACGCTCGGGACGAAGCCCGACCCGCCCACGAGCGCGCCGCCTCCGTCGCCGAACGCGATCCCGAAGCCGACGAGGTAGTACACGATCGACACCACGCCGAGGATCAGCACGTTCTTCGCAGCGATGTGACCCACGTTCTTCATCCGCGTGAGGCCCGCCTCGAGGAACGCGAACCCCGCCTGCATGAAGAGCACGAGGATCGCCGCGAGGACGACCCAGATCGTGCTGGCCGCGACCGCAAGCTCTCGCGTCGTCATACGCGCTCGACCTCCTCCAGACTCTGACCCGTGCGGTTGTGCGTCACCGAGTAGACGGGCGCCATCCAGCAGATCCCGTCGCCGTTGACATGGCCCGTGCGCGCCGCGTCGACGATCGCCGCCAGCACGTCCTCGGCGATCTCGTCCCGGACGACGAACGTCAGGTGCGCCTTCGGCAGGAAGCGCGACTCGAACACGCGCCCGCGGTACTCGTGCGTGATCCCCTTCTCCCGCCCGTGGCCGACGGCCTCGACGACCGTGACGCCGACGTGGCCCGTCTCGGCCTCGACCGCCTCCATCACGGTCTCCACGCGATCGCGGACGACGACCGCCTCGATTTTCATCACACCCGCTCACCTCCTTGGACCACGAAAAAAGCCCCACCCCCCGCAGGTCGCGAGAGGAGAGGCGTCGTCGCCGGCGGCGGGATCGTCGTCGTCCCCGCCTGCGGCCCACCTTAGAGAACGAGGCGGCGGGTGCGCAAGTCGCGCGTGCCGCAGAGAGTGCGGTTCTCCGTACCTCCGTCTCCGGGCAGGCGGTGTACGCTCGGCGCACGATGCTGCTCGGTATCTAGGACATCCGTTGCCGAGGCCCGCCCCGCGCGGTGCCTCTTTCCGCACGTCCCCGATACCGCCGTTTTCGAAGGAGAGCATCACCGTGAACCAGCTGTCACCCGTTCCGCCAGACGCACTCGCGATCGAGGCGCGAGCGCTCCGCAAGGAGTTCGTCCGCAAGGACCGCCGCCAGGGGCGGCGTCGCGTCGCGGCGCTCGCGGACGTGTCGCTCGAGGTCGCGCGCGGCGAGTGCGTCGCGATCCTCGGTCAGAACGGCTCCGGCAAGTCGACCGTCGTCCGCCTGCTGTCGACGTTGCTGCTCCCCGACGGGGGCGAGGCGCGCGTGTTCGGCTACGACGTCGTCCGCCGCGACAAGGACGTGCGGCGGCTCGTGAACCGCGTCTCGGTCGAGGCGAGCTTCTTCAAGAAGATGTCGCCGTCCGAGAACCTCCACTACGCGGCGCGGTTCTACGGGATGACCCCGTCCGAGACGGGCGTCCGGATTCCGGAGATCCTCGAGCGGGTCGGCTTCCCGCCGGACCGGCGCGGCGAGCCGATGGAGAACCTCTCGCGCGGGATGCAGCAGAAGGTGGCCCTCGCGCGTGCGCTTCTGACGTCGCCGGTGCTCCTGCTGCTCGACGAGCCCACGACGGGGCTCGACCCGCGCTCCAAGCTCGAGGTGCAGGACTTCGTGCGCGAGATGCGCGTCGTGCACGACTCGACGATCTTGCTGTGCACGCACGACCTCGGCGAGGCGGAGTCGCTCGCGGAGCGGGTCGGGATCCTCGACCGGGGGGAGCTGCTCGCGCTCGAGCCCGCCGCGGACCTCAAGGCCCGCTACGGCGCGGAGACGCTCGAGGAGGCGTTCTTCGCCGCGACCGGCCGCGGCTTCGAGGACGAGCACGACGAGCTCGACGCCGAGGAGAGGAAGGCCCTGGCATGAGAGCCGTCACGGAGAAACCGAGAAGGAGCCAGGCTCAAGCCTGGCACCTTCGCTCCCTCAAACATGAGCTCATCGGCCTGGCCGGCGTCGTCGAGCGGAACGTCTACCTCACGCGCCGCTACATCTACTGGGATCTCGCGTTCTTCGTCTGGACCGTCGCGAACACGCTCACGATCGTGTTCATCGCGAAGGGCATCGAGGCCGGCGGCGGGCAGATCGACGTCGACCGGGCGACCACGACGCTGCTCATCGGCGCGGTCGTCTGGGCGTACCTCGGGATCATCTTCGAGTTCCTCACCGAGACCGTCGCCTGGGAGCGCTGGGAGGGCACCATCGAGTACACGTTCATGGCGCCCCTCTCCCGCGCCATGCACCTCGGCGGCTCGGGCGTGTTCGCGGTGCTGTACGGCCTCGTGCGGGCGATCCTGCTGTTCGTCGTGGTCGCGCTGTTCTTCGGCCTCGCGTTCGACGACGCGAACTTCGCCGCCGCGCTGGTGATCCTCGTCGTGGCGTCCGTGTCGTTCTTCGGGATCGGGATGATGACCGCGGTGCTGCCGCTGATCTCGCCGGAGAAGGGCGCGCAGCTCGGCTTCGTCGCGCAGGGAATGCTGCTCGTGGTCTCCGGGGTCTACTACCCCGTCGACGTCCTGCCCGACTGGATGCAGTGGCTCTCGAAGATCTCCCCGGCCACGTACGCGCTCGACGGCATCCGCGCCGCGATTCTCGACGGGGCGCCGCTCACGTCACTGTGGCACGACATCTGGCCGCTGCTCGTGATCGGCGTGGCGTGCATCCCGCTCGGCCTCGGGATCTTCCACCGCGGCGAGGTCTACGCGAAGCGGCACGGCAAGCTGAAGCGCTCCGGCTGAGCCGGCCGGCCGCCCACTGCGGGCGCCCGCCTCTAACGCACGACGCGACGCGACGCCAGCACGGGGATCCGTGCCGGCTCCCGTGCCGGGACGAGGCCGCCGCGCAAGGGCAGCAGGCCCGACCGCAGCGCGAGCGCGACCGCATGGGTCCCGTTGCGCGCGCCCAGCTTCGCGATCACGCGCTTCCGGTAGCTCTTCACGGTCTCCGACGACAGGTACAGCCGTGCGCCGGTCTGTGCCGCAGTCTCGCCTTCCGCCGCCCCCGCGAGGATCTCGCGCTCGCGCGGGGTCAGCGGCTCGCCCTCGAGGATCTCGCCGAGCAGGGACGTCATGCAGCCCGCCTCCGGAGCCTCGTGGAGCCGGTGTGCACGAGCGCGTGCACACGGCCGGTCGAGACGCCGAGATCCCGCGCGACGTCGGCCGCGCTCTCCCCGTCGACTGCGGTCCGGACGAGCGCCACGCGCTCGCTCGGGGGGAGGGTCGCGAGGACCCGCAGCCGCTCGAGGCATTCGAGCGTGTCGTCCAGCGTCGGGCCGGGATCCGGCGGGTCGTATGCGCCGCGACCGCCGCCGTCGTCCGAGCGGCCCAGGTCGTCCAGGCTGAGGACGTCGGCGTAGGTGCCGTCACCGAGCGCGTTCTTGCGTGCGCGCGAGCGAATCGCGTCGAGGATGGCGCCCCGGACGTACCGGAGCGCGAAGGCGGTGAAGGGGACGCCGTAGGTCGGGTCGTACTTGCGTGCCGCCTTGACGAGCGCCAGGTTGCCGTCGGCGACCAGGTCGTCCTGGTCGAAGCGGGTGTGGCGCCACCGCGCGGCTTCTCTCCTCGGGAGGTGGATCGCCTGCTCCACGAGGGATTGCTGGGTCATGCGCGTACGGACGACAGCCTCCTCGGTCGGGGACATGGCGCGCACGAGCAGGCCCGGCCAAGGCTCGGCATCCGTGGGGTGCTGGGGGCGCTGGGCACGACGGCGTGCTCTTTTGTGCGAGGCGGTTGGGGGCAACCGCCGGGGGAAGTGGGCGGGACCATAGCGCGCCGGCCGGTCGTGTGCACGTCAACGGGAGTCAACGTCCCGGATCGGTCGTCCGGGCGGCACCACTCTCCGGCCGGAGTGATAGTCTCCAGCATGTCTTTCGGGGCAACGGAGCCCCGGGCGCGGAGAAGCCGTGCCCGGGGCTCTTTCGCGTTCGGGGACGAGTACGTGGATCTCCGTTCAGAAAGGAGTACGTCGATGGCGAGACCGAGGAGCAGCGGAGGGGCGAGCCGCTCCGCGATGGTGAAGTCCAAGGACCGGGCGACGTCGAGCGTCGCCGAGCGGCGTGCCGTGCTCAAGCGGATGCGCGACGAGAAGGTCGAGCACGTCCTGTTCTGGTTCACCGATCTCGAGGGGCACCTCAAGTCCTTCGCGATCACGCCGGCCGAGATGGAGGGGGCGCTCGACGACGGGATGGGCTTCGACGGCTCATCGATCACGGGCTTCAACCGGATCGAGGAGTCCGACATGGTCGCGATCCCCGACCCCACCACCTACGCGCTCATGCCTCGGCCGACGGACGAGCACGGGCACGCGATCGGCTCGAACGTCGCGCGCCTGTTCTGCGACGTCGTCACGCCGGACGGCAAGCCGTACGAGGGCGACCCGCGTTACGTCCTGCGCCGGGCGCTCGACCGCATGAAGAGCATGGGCTTCGACGCGTTCAACGTCGGCCCGGAGCTCGAGTACTTTTTGTTCGAGGACGACCAGGACACGAAGACGCTCGACGAGGGCGGCTACTTCGTGATGACGGCCCAGGACGCGGCGACCGAGGTCCGGAACGACACGATCGCCGCCCTCGAGTCGGTCGGGATCCCGGTCGAATATCACCATCACGAGGTCGGGCCGTCGCAGCACGAGATCGACATGCGCTACGCCGGCGCGCTCGAGATGGCCGACCACACGCTCACCTACCGGCTGATCGTGAAGGAGGTCGCGACGTGGCACGGCTACTACGCGACCTTCATGCCGAAGCCGCTCTTCGGGGAGAACGGGTCCGGCATGCACACGCACATGTCGCTCTTCAAGGGCGGCCGGAACCAGTTCTTCGACCGGCGCGACGACCACCATCTCTCCGCGACCGCGAAGGCGTTCATCGCGGGGCTGCTCACGCACGCACGTGAGGTGGCGGCGGTGCTCGCGCAGTGGGTGAACTCGTACAAGCGGCTCGTGCCGGGCTACGAGGCGCCGGTGTACGTCGCGTGGTCGCAGCGCAACCGGTCGGCGCTCGTGCGCGTTCCGCTCTACAAGCCGGGCTCCGAGCAGGGCACACGCGCCGAGATCCGCTGCCCCGACCCGTCGTGCAACCCGTACCTCGCCTTCGCGGCGCTGCTCCACGCCGGCCTCGAGGGGATCGAGCAGGGGTACGAGCTCCCGCCCGAGATGACGACGAACCTCTACCGGCTCTCCGCCGACGAGCGCAGGGACCGGGGGATCGTGGCGCTTCCCGAGTCGCTCGGAGAGGCGATCGACGAGCTCGCCGCGTCGGACCTAATGCAGCGCGCGCTCGGCGACCACATCTTCCCGCGCTACGTCGAGCTCAAGCGACGGGAGTGGGACGAGTACCGCATCCAGGTCACCGAGTGGGAGAAGGCGCGCTACCTGAGCGCGCTCTAGCCTCGCAGGCGGGAATCCGCTCGCGCGGGTTCCCGCCGCGAAACCCCCGGCCTGCGCCGGGTACATCCCTGAAGCGGCCTGCTTCGCGGCCGGATCGCGCGGCGGGTCGGCCGGACACTGGACACGGGCCGATCAATGGCGCATCATCCGGGGGCAGGCAGAGCCGCAAGGCGAGCGGCAACGTCTGTGTCTGACGGCCGATCGCGGGTCCCTGGTTGGGGGCCCGTGGTCGTTGTCGGGACCTACGGCTTCCAGACCATGAGCGCGACGATCGCGATCGTGGCCAGGAGCATCGAAAGGTCGAGCCCGAGGGCGACCGGGTCTCGCAGCATGCGGGCGAGCTCCGGAGAACCGACGTCGCCGGCCGCGGCATCCTGCTCGGCGCGCTCACGCGTGTGCCGGTCCCGCCGGCCTGCCACCGCTCCGACCACGACGAGCCACACGATCAACGCGTACGTCCACTCGAGCCAGCCGGCATCGAGCGGAAAGCCGAGCTCGTCGGCCAGCGAGAAGCCGGCGCCGAGCGTCAGGATCAGCCCCACGAGCACCAGCGGGACGAGCGGCCGCGTCGCGCGGAGCAGCACCGCGCTCTCCGAGGGCCGCTCCTTCCCGATCGCGAGCAGGCGCAGGGAGGTCACGCCGAGGCTCGCGCCGACGAAGAGAAGGACGCCGAGAAGGTGGAGGAAGAGGAGCGACTCGCGGGACACCGTCCCGCGAACGTAGCCGAGGCATGCTGCAGGCGTCGCAGTGGAAATCCGTAGCCTTCGCGTCCCGTGACGACCGCCCTCCGCATCGTCCACGTGCTGTCCGCGAGCGTCTGGGTCGGCGGTACGGTCGCCCTCGTGTTCGTCGGGGTGCCCGCGATCCGTCGCCTCGAGGGTGAGGCGCGCGCGATTGCGATGCGCAGCCTCGGGCGTCGCTGGAGGCCGATCGGGTGGAGCGCGATGGCCCTCGCGATCGTCTCCGGGCTGTGGCTCACCGACCGCCACGGAGGGTTCCACGAGGCCGCGCTCGACACCGAGTTCGACAGGACGCTGATCGCGAAGTCCGTCCTCGTGGCGTTCCTCGTCGTCGGCGGGATCCTCCACGACTTCGTCCTCGGGCCGCGGCTGCAGCGGAAGCTTCGCGCGCGCGACGCGTCGGCCCCCGAGACCCGCCGCCGGCTCGTGCTCGTCGGCTGGTTCAACTTCGGCCTCACGATCGCGGTCCCGATTCTGGGCGCGCTCGTGCTCGGCACGCTCGACTGACGAGTGGACGAGGCGGCCCGCCACCTCGCGCTCCTGACGCGCACGACGGAGGTCGTGAACTCCTCGCTCGAGCTCCAGGACGTGCTCGAGGCGATCGCGCACGCGGTCGCGGCGGCGCTCGAGACGGACGCCTGCTTCGTGTACCTC
>DASSUT010000141.1:0-3971 GCA_035706725.1 Gaiella sp.
AATCGGACCGGACGTCAGCACCGCGAGGGTTCCGCTCGTGTCGGTCGCGCCGGCGCCGTTGCTGCCGTTCGCGCCGTCGGCCCGACCCCTCGGGTCGCGGCTCACCTGCATCAGCGCCTGCTCGAGCGTCGCCGCGCCGCCGACGACGTCGGTCACGCCCGGATGCGTCGCAGGAATGCCGAAGAACCGCGCGATCGCCGGCCGGCGCAGGTCGAGATCGACGAGCGCGACCCTCTGACCCGCTCGGGCGAGCGCGACGGCCAGGTTTGCGACCGTGGTCGACTTGCCCTCCTTCTCGAGCGCGCTCGTGACGAGAATCGAGCGCGCGCCGCGATCGAGGTTCGCGAACTCGAGGTTGGCGCGGAGCATGCGGAACGCCTCCGCGTGGGCGCTGTGCGGGCTCGCCAGCATCACGAGCCGCTGCTTGCGGCGCAGCTTCCGCGGCGGCGCCGCGATCCGCGCAAGGAGCGTGGTCTCGAGCCGGTCGGCGATCTCGCTCGAGGTGCGCACCCGCGTGTCGAGCGCGTCGCGGGCGAACGCGAGCCCGACGCCGAGCATGAGGCCGAGCACTACGCCCAGCACGACGGCGCGCTGCGTCCGCGGCTGGATCTGCGCGGCGCCGCTCGCGGGCCGCAGCAGCTGGGCGTTCGCGGTCTGCAGCGCCTCCATCGTGCGGAGCGCCTGCTCGTTCTCGACGAGCTTGGAGACGAGCTCCGAGCCCTTGAAGCCGGTGCTGTTGAGCTCGTCGATCCTGCCCTCGAGCTCCTTCCGCGCCGCGACGAGCGACGCGGTGTCGAGCTCGCGCCGGTGCTGGATGTACTCCCGGGCATGAATCGTCGCGAGCTTCGTCGCGCTCTTCGGATCGCCGTAGGTCGCGTTGAAGATCAGCGTGTCGGAGTCGGTCGAGGCCGTGACGTTCGTGTCGCCGAGGAAGGCGCCGGGTGTCAGGCCCGGGATCTTCGCCGCCTTGACCACCCGCTCCGCGACGTCCGGCGACATGGCGATCTGCGTCTGCGTCTGGGCGACGCGCTGCGGATCCTGGTAGACGGTCGAGAGATCCTGGATGCCCGTGAGCCCGCTCGCGAGGTTCTGGTACTTGAGAAGCACCGTCGACGAGGCGCTGTAGAGGGGCGTCTCGCGGGAAGACTGGTAGTAGGCGACGCCCGTCACCAGGCAGGTGGTGAGCAGAATGATCCACCACCCCCGCTTGACGATGCGGAGGGCGCGTAGACCAGTGGGATGGCTGTGCCCACCGAAACCGTCCACTCGGGGCCCCTTCCTACCCGGATGCTGACAGCTCTACCCTCGGACTCAACGACATTACCCCTTTCGAGGCACTCGTCCCAACCTCGAGCGGCCGCCCCGATCGCGTCGACGGGGGTCAGTCTTCAGCTCGAGCGCGGCCGCGACGGAACGCCCTCGCCGTGGGCGAGCGCCAGGGGCACGTCGGTGACGAGCCACTGCGCGAGCGCGTCGTCGCGGATCGCCTCGACGGCCGGGAGCAGGCCCGCTGCGCGGACGGTCGGCGCGTGGGCGTCGCTCGCCACGACATGGGCGAGCCCGTCCGCGACGAGTCGATGACCCGTGACGTGCGCCGCCTTGCCGAGCCGTCCGTCGAGCGACGCGGCCGTCACCTGTACGAGCATCCCGCCCTCGACGAGCGGGGCCAGCAGCGAAGGTCGTCGCTGCACGACCGCGTTCCGCTCGGGATGGGCGAGCACGGGCGTCAGGCCCACGAGCAGCAGCCGGCGGAGCTGCTCGACGACGGTTGCAGACCACCCGCGGTACGGGGTCTCGACCAGGAGATAGCGTCCGGACGCGGCCAGCGTCAGGCGCCGGAGCTCGGTGTCGTCCAGCTTCGCGACCCAGTCCACCGCCACTTCGGCTCCCGGCAGGAGCACGAGCGGGATCTTCTCCTCGTCGAGCACCCGCTGCAGGGTCGTGACGGCCTGGAGCATTACCTGCGCCGGCGTGGGGTAGTCGTCCCTCACATGGGGGGTCGCGGCGACCGCCGTCACGCCCTCGCCGACGAACGTCCGCGCCATGTCGACCGCCTCGTCGAGCGTCCGCGCCCCGTCGTCGAGGCCGGGGAGGATGTGGGTGTGGAGGTCGATCACCGCAGTCGCTCCACGACGATGTCCGCGATGCGCTCGGATGCGTGCCCGTCCCAGAGCGGCGGAACGTCGTGGGCGCGGGGCCCGGCCCCCACCGCGTCCGCGACATCGGCGATCCGCGACGGGTCGACCCCGAGCACGACGTTCGTTCCGAGCCGGGTCGTCACGGGCCGCTCGGTCCCCGGCCGCAGCGTGAAGCACGGCACGCCGAGGAACGTCGTCTCCTCCTGGACGCCGCCCGAGTCGGTGAGCACCGCTCCGGCATCGGCCTCGAGCGAGAGGAACTCGAGGTAGCCGACGGGGGCGACGAAGCGGACGTCCGGATAGCGGCTCTCGTCGGCGATGCGCTGCCGTGTCCGCGGATGCACCGGGAAGAGCACGGGGACGCACTGCGCGAGCGCCTGGAGCTGGTCGAGCACCTCGTGGAGCACGGGCCCGTCGACGAGCGCGGGACGGTGGAGGGTGACGAGCACGAACCGCCCTGGCTCGAGGCCGAGCCGCTCCGCGAGACCGAGCTCGCGAAATCGCGGCTCGAGGCGGCAGAGGGTGTCGATCATCGTGTTGCCGACGAGGTGGATCCGCTCGGGCTCGATCCCCTCCCTGCGGAGGTTCTCGACGGCGTCCTCGGAGTGCGCGAACAGGTGGTCGGCGAACTCGTCCGCCACGATCCTGTTGATCTCCTCGGGCATGGAGCGGTCGAAGCTCCGTAGCCCCGACTCGACGTGCCCGTACGGCACCCCGAGCTTGACGAGCACGAGCGCCGCCGCAAGCGTCGAGTTCACGTCGCCTGCGACGAACGCGAGATCGAGACGCTCCGCTTCGACGACAGGCTCGAGACGCTCGATCACGCGCGCCGTCTGCTCGCCGTGCGACCCCGAGCCCGTCTCCAGTCGGTGCGTCGGCTCAGGGAGCTCGAGCTGGTCGATGAAGATCTCCGAGAGCTCGTCGCTGTAGTGCTGACCGGTGTGCACGAGCACGTGGACGGCGTCCGGAAGGCGGCGCCTCAGCTCGGCGACGACCGGCGCCATCTTGACGAAGTTCGGCCTTGCGCCGACCACGTAGAGAAGTCTGTGCTGGGCCATGTCGTATCGAGGCCACCGCCTCTCAGGAGCGACCGACCCCGTCAAGCTCCCGTTCGCCTCGGAGCTCCTCGCCTCGCGCGCTTTGCGCGTCGGTGGGTTGCGGGCTCGGGCCGAAAGCGATGTGGCAGGGTCGGTCGGAAAGAGCGTATCGCTTTCGGAGCCCGAGCACGCGACCGGCGAGTTCTTGGAACGAAGGTGGACGTCTGGACGCCGCGGGGCGCACTATGCTCGACGGGGATGCCAACCTTCATCGAACTCCGGCTCACCACGGGGGAGAACCATCACGTCCTGACGGCCGAAAGCAACGCGCAAAGCGAAATCGACCGGTGGGCGCAGAGAGCCAAGAGCTCGTGGATCGAGACCGTTGAAGGGATCTGGGTGAACCCCGACCACATCGTCTCCGCTCGCCTCGTCGAGCTCCCGCGCGCGCCGACGCAGGCGGAGGACTGATCCCCCGAGCCGCCGGCGTCCTCTCGTGTGGGGTAAGGCCATGTCGGACGGCATATGAGCTACGGTGGCGACGCGAGTGGCGGAGAAGCACCCCATCTTCGACTTTCTTCAGAGCCGCGGAGCGCGCATGTCCTGTCCGTTCTGCGGCCAGGAGGACTGGCGCGGCTGGGACGAGCGGGTCACGCTCGACCACGCGATCGGGACCGCGGCCATCGACAGGCGAGGCGAGGCGTTCCCGCTCACCTGCGCGAACTGCGGCTTCATCCGGCTCCAATCCGCCCACGTGCTCGACGACCCACGCGACGAGCTTCGGAACACGCGCGGC
>DASSUT010000142.1:0-2713 GCA_035706725.1 Gaiella sp.
ACCGTTCCACATCCGGCACGAAGCCGTCACACAGCCGTCACGGTTCCGAGGCTACCTTCGGCCCATGGAGGAGGCACGGAGCGTTCTCGAGCGGTTCGAGCGGATCGAGTCCATGCGACGGGCGAACGCGGGCCCGGTCGAGCTCCTCGCGGAGCTCCGCGCCCTCCTCCTGGAGGCGGAGGAGTGGGCGAGGATCGAAGGAGGTGATGCCGGCGACGCGGCCGTCGCGCGACTGCGGGACGCCCTGGCGCGTGACATGATCGAGGCGTGATCGCGCACTGGGACGACGTCAGAGTCGTTCGACGCGCAGAAGGCCACATCTGCGGCGACTGGCAGTACCTCACGGGGGACGACTCCGTGACGGTCGGGGCGAGACGGCTCCGGATTCCGCCCGGGTCGTGGTCGACGCCGCTGCACCTCGAGGGCTCCGAGGAGGAGATCTTCTTCGTGCTGGACGGCGACGGCGTCTCGGTGCAGCAGGTCGGAGGCGAGGAGCTGGCGTTCGCGGTGCGGCCGGGCGACTGCCTCGTCCACCTGGCGCTCGTCCACGCGCACACGCTCCAGGCCGGTCCGGAAGGTCTCGAGGTGCTCACGTTCGGGCAGCGCCACTACGCGCGCAACACGCTGCTGCCGCGAGCCGGCGTCTCCTGGCTCGGCCCGACCTGGGTGCTCCAGGGGGAGCCGGACGACCATCCGTACAAGCGCGAAGCGGCCGTCGGTCCGCCCGAGGTGGGCGTGCTCGGCGCACGGCCGTCGCACGTCGTCAACGTCGACGAGGTCGAGCCGAGGTCGCGAACGGGTGCGACCGTCGAGCGGACCGTCCGCGATCTCGGCCGAGCGGCCGGGTCGTTCGCGACCGGCCTGGCACTCTACGACGTGCCGCCGGGAAAGCTCCACAACCCGCCGCACTGTCACAGCGCCGAGGAGGAGATCTTCGTCGTCACGGCCGGCGAGGGAAGCCTCGAGCTCTGGTCGCGCGGGCGACGAGAGGATCCCGAGGTGCAGCCCGTCCGTCGCGGAAGCGTCGTCGCCCGGCCTGCGGGCACGGCGGTCGCTCACGCCTTCCGGGCCGGCGACGGCGGTCTTTCGCTCCTCGCGTTCGGAACCCGCGACCCGCGCGACGTCACCTTCTACCCCCGCTCGGGAAAGATCTCGTTTCGGGGCCTGGGAGTCATAGGGCGGCTGGACGTGCTGGACTACTGGGATGGCGAGGATTGACGCGTGAAGGAGTCGGCCGGACCGCGGTGAACGAGGCGGGGTCATGGGTCTCATCCGTCTCCTGCCGAGGACTGGAGGGCGCAGCGCCCCCGCGTCCGATCCACGCCCCGAGCCGGAGTCGGAGCGCCGGGTGGAGATCATCGTGAGCGAGCCGGCGCCCGAAAGTGCGCAGCCGGTCGAAAGCGTTCCCCAGATCGACGAGACGGCTGTCGCCGGCGACGACGACGCGCCCGCGGTCGAGACGGGCGGCGCGCCACCCGCCACGACGCGCGTGATCGCGTTCGCGAACCAGAAGGGTGGGGTCGCAAAGACCACGACGACCTTGAACCTCGGCGTCGCGTTCCGGGAGATGGGATACCGGGTGCTGCTCATCGACCTCGACCCGCAGGGCAACCTCACGATGAGCCAGGGCTTGAACCCCGACGCGATCGAGCGCTCGATGTTCGACGTGCTTGTCCACCGGGTGCCGATCTCGGAGGTCGTCGAACGTCGCGAGGTCGACCTCGCGGTTGCGTCGATCGACCTGGCCGGCGCCGAGCTCGCCCTCAGCGCGCTCATCGGCCGCGAGCGATCGCTCGAGAAGGCGCTCGCCGAGGTGCGCGGGCAGTACGACTTCGTGCTCGTCGACACGCCGCCGTCCCTCGGCCTGCTCACGATCAACGCGTTCGTGGCAGCCACCGGGGTGATCGTGCCGGTGCAATGCGAGTACCTCTCGCTCCGCGGGCTCGTCCAGCTCGAGAACACGCTCGCGATGGTGCGCGAGAACCTCAACCCGCACGTGGGAGTCGAGGGGATCGTCGCGACGATGTTCGACGGGCGGACACTCCACTCGCGCGAGGCGATCGAGATCCTCGAGGAGAACTTCGGAGACCTCGTCTACCGTACGCGGATCAGGAAGACCGTCCGATATGCAGAAGCTCCCGTGAAGGGCAGCTCCGTGCTCAAGTACGACCCGACCGGCGCCGCCGCTGACGCGTACCGCGAGCTGGCGCGCGAGATCGTCGCCGCGAAGGAGGCCGAGGATGGCGCGGAAGCGCGCAAGCATGCGTGAGGGCCCGCTCGCCGAGCTGTTTCGCGCCACCGAGGCGGCCCAACGCGCTCAGCCGCAGCCGGAGCCCGACGCGCAGCCCGAGGAGCCCACCGTCGTCCAGCCGCCCGCACAGCCTGCGCAGCCGGAGCTTCCACTTCGCCCCGAGGAGATCACGCTCGAGGCGACCGTGGAGCACGTCTACGACTTCGACCCGGAGCCCCCGAAGCTCGAGGCCGCTCCGCCGCCGACCCCGGCTCCCCGGCCAGAACCGGCAGTCGAGCCGGGGCCCGTCCGCGCGGTCGAGGCCGTGCCGGCCGAGGCGCCCGAGCCCGTCGTCGAGCCGTACGCTCCGCCCGCAAGCCGTTTCGTCACGCCAATGCCCGAGAGCGCGCCGCGGCTGCACGTCGCAGGCGACGTCGCGTCGTACCTCGCCGTGATCCGCGTGGTCGGCGTCGGCGGCGCAGG
>DASSUT010000143.1:0-6322 GCA_035706725.1 Gaiella sp.
GTCGACGTCGCCCGGGGCCACGAGGAGGCCGTTCTCGCCGTCGCGCACGACCTCGGGCACGCCGCCGACCGCGGTTGCGACGACCGGCGTGCCGACGGCGAGCGCCTCGAGCACGCTGTGGGGGAGGTTCTCCCAGGCGGATGTGAGGAGCGCTGCGTCCGCCGCCCGGAACACCCGAAGCACCTCGTCCCGCGGCAGGGCGCCGAGGAACCGCACGCGGTCCGACACCCCGAGCTCCTGCGCATTCCGCTCGAGCACCGCCCGCTGCGGCCCGTCGCCCGCGACGACGAGGCCTGCGCCGTCGACCCGAGCGAGCGCGGCAAGGGCGTCACCGAGCGCCTTCTGCCGCGTGAGCCTCCCTGCGGTGGCGAGCGTCACGCCGTCCACGCCGAGGGCCGCGCGCGCCTCCTCGCGGCTCGGGAGCGACGGGAGCACCGGCGCGGGGTTCGGCACGACCGTGAGACGCTCCGGCTCGACGCCCCAGCCGAGCGCGACGTCGCGCAGGTACGCGCTCGGTACGAGCACGCGTCTTGCGCGGCGCAGCGCGGCGTTCCGGCTCGTGCGCAGCAGTCGGTCACGCATCCCGCCCGCCTGGCGCTGGAACTCCTCGAGCGTGCCGGCGAAGCGGTTCTCGCGGACCGCGCGCTCGTATGCCTCGTCGGCGACGAGCTTCACGACGAACGGCCGGCGGGCGAGCGCCGCCCCGAGCGCCGCACGACGCACCATCGTGGTCGCGTACACGCGATCCGCGCGACGGGCGGCACGGACGATCTCCCTGACGACGGCCAGGTGGCGAAGCGGTGCCGGGAGCGAGCGCGACACCCACCGCACCGGGTAGGGCCGCGGCGCGGGCGACGCCGCGGCGGTCGTCACGACCTCGACCTCGTGACCGGACTCGAGAAGCGCAGCGGCGAGCGCCGGCGCATGGCTCGCCGGCCCGCCGACGTCGGGCGGCCAGATGCCCGAGACCACCACGACCTTCACGAGCCGGCCGCGGTCGGCGCCCCGACCTCCCTCCGGGCGCGAAGCTCGGTCCGCAGCCGCGCGAGGACGACGAGCCACGTGGCCGCGAACACGAGCGTCGAGATCAGGATCGCCACGGCGGCTCCCGTGACGCCCCACCGGTCGCCGAGCACGAGCACGAGTGGCAGGAGCACGGCTGTCTCGAGGCCGTGCGTGAGGATGCGCAGGCGGGGACGTCCGATCGTGACCGGGAACGACTTCGTCCACCCGAGCACGAGCAGGATGGCCGCCGACACCAGCACGATGCGGGCCGCATCGACCGCGGGCAGGAAGTCGGCGCCGAACACGACACGCACGAGCCACGGCATCAGGAGCAGGAAGATCGGCAGCGAGATCGCGGCGACGGCGGCCGCGCCGAGCGAGTAGCGCCGTAACCCGCGGAGGACTGTCGGCGCCCGGCCGTGCTCCCAGTCGCGCGTCTGCTCGGTGAGCAGCACGAGCCGGACAGGCGCGCTCGCCGCCGAGAACCCGCTCTGGGGCGCGAGCGCGACGCGGTAGTACCCGACCTGGGTCGTGCCCGCGACCATGCCGAGCAGGACCGGCGCGAGCGCCGCCCGGAGCGACAGCACCCCCGTCGCGACGCTCGACTGGAGGACGAACGAGACGATCTCCCGGCGGTCCGGGCCGAGCGAGCGCGGTGGCGCGACGGGGAAGCGGCGCAGCGCGAACAGCCCTGCGGTGCCCGAGATCGCCGTCGCTGCGACCTGGCCGATCGCGAGCGCGCCCATGGCCGCCGTGACGCCGATCGACGCGCCGACGACGATTGCGACGAGCCGGATGCCCATCGTGGCCGACAGCAGCCACCCGCGGACGTCGTAACGGCCCCGGAGCAGGAGCGCGCTCGCGCTGACGTTCTCCGGCGCGGCGAGCAAGGGCAGGACCGCCGCGGCGGCCATCGGGCCCGCAAGCCCTTCACCGCCGAACAGCGAGTCCGCGAACGGGGCGAGCGCGAGCAGGACCACCGTCGCCAGAGCGCCCCCCAAGAGCTTCAGCTCGAGCGCGCGCCGGAAGAGACGGTGCAGACGGCCCCAGTCCTCTCCGGCCACGTACCGGAACCCGAACTTCGTGAGGCTCTCCTCGACCGTGAGGTCGAGCAGGGTCTGCGCGAGCCCGACCACCGCGACGACGGTCGCGAATCGCCCGAAGTCGTCGAGACCGAAGATCCGGGCGGCGGCGACGGTCCCGAGGATGCCGAGCGCGACCGAGAGGTACAGGCCGGCCGCGGTCGCGAAACGGCGCCGGAGGACGCTCTGGGCCATCGTGACGGCTCAGTGTAGGGTGCCGCGCTCGAGCCCGTCCGACGCGTCACGTCCCGCGTCTACAGTCCGCACGGTGACGGCCGAGCCGCTGCCCCGGGGCCACCCGTCCGCGGGGCTCGTGCGCTCGTTCGCGGGCGCGGCCGCGACCGAGGCGCTCGCCCTCGCCGTCGCGGTGCCGTTCCTCTTCCTCCACGCGACGTACCAGCCGACGGCGTCGATCGGCGTCGGCACGACCTCGATCGACGTGACGCTCGCTGACGTTGCGATCGCCCTCGTGATCGCCGCGGCAGTCGTCCGGGCGCGGCGCGAGGGCTGGCAGCCGTTGGCCGCGTCGCGCCTCCTCGTCGGGCTCGCCGCGGCGTTCGTGCTCGTCGGTGCCGTCTCGCTTGCGACCCCTTCGCTCCTCGGTGAGAACTACCCGCTCGGCGTCCACGCGATCAGCCTTGCGAAGTTCGCCTGGTACGCCTGCCTGCTCCCCGCGGTCCTGCTGCTCGTCCGGGCGACGCGTGACGCGGTGCCGCTTCTCCGCGCGGTCGTCGCCTGGAGCGCCGCGGCGACCGCCTGGGGGCTGCTGCAGTTCCTCGGGATCGTGTCCGAGTTCGAGGGGAAGCGGCCCGGGCAGCGCGAGCCGTCGTTCGTCGGGATCCACGACTTCGCGGCGCTCTCCGGCGCGGCGCTCGTCGTCGGGGCGATCGGGATCGTGCTCGCGGACGGGCGTCCCGTCGGGCGGCGGTGGGCGCTCGCGGGGCTGACGGCAGGCGCGTTCGGCGTGGTCCTCTCGGGCGCGATGACGGCCGTGCTGGGGATGTGGCTCGCCGTCGCAGCCGTTCTCCTCGGCGCCGGTGTCCTCCGCTCGCTTCGCCCGCGGACCGCGCTCGCGGTGGTCGCGGTCGCGCTCGCGGTGACCGCCGGCACCGCGGTGATGCGGGCGGATACGATCGAGCGCTTCGCGGAGTTCGTCGGCCTCCGCGAGAAGACGGTCGACACGGGGGTCGAGAGCTACGCGCACCGGACGCTCCTCGCCTACATCGGCGGCCGGATATGGCTCGACCGGCCGCTCACCGGCGTCGGTTGGCAGGCCTCGAGCGAGGAGTGGGCGTACGGGCCGTTCCTCGACGACGCGCGGGCGCGATTCCCGGACGAGCCGGCGCAGGCGTTCCCCTCGCCCGACCATCCGTGGGGCATCCAGCTCCTCTACCTCCAGGTCGCGGCCGATCTCGGAGTGGCAGGGATCGCCGTGCTGCTCGCGCTCGCAGCGACGGGCATCGTGAAAGGCGTTCGAGGCATCCGCTCGTCGCCCGTCGCGCTCGCCGGGCTCGGGTGGCTTCTCGTGACGGCGGGGGTCTGGACCGGGATCGGGCTCGTCCCCGGGTTGCCGCTCGACGCGCTGACGTGGATCGCCTTCGGTCTGGTGGCGGTGCGTGACCCGGCCTGACCCCCGCCTCGACCCGCCGCTCTCGATGCCCACGTACGCGGTGCGGGCGCCGCTCGCCCGCTGGCTCGCGGACGAGGCCACGCGCGCCGTGGAGGATTTCGGCCGCTACCGGCTGCTCGACGCCGGCTGCGGAGAGAAGCCGTACGCGCCGCTCTTCGCCCCTCATGCGTCCGCGTACGTCGGGCTCGACGCCGCCCCGCACGTGCACGTAGACCTCGTCGGGCCGCTCGAGGCGATCCCCGCGGAGAGCGCGTCCTTCGACGTCGCGCTGTGCATCCAGGTGCTCGAGCACGTCGACGATCCCGCGCGTGCCGTAGGCGAGCTCCACCGGGTCGTGAGACCCGGCGGGCGCGTCCTGCTCTCGACGCACGGTGCGATGGTCTACCACCCGAACCCCTCGGACCCCTGGCGCTGGACGCACGAGGGTCTCGAGCGGCTCTTCGCCGCGAGCGGCGAGTGGGCTTCGGTTACCGTGTCGCCCGGCTGCGGCACGGCCGCGTCGCTCGCGATGCTGAACGCGATCTTCCTCGAACACGCTCTCCGCAGGACGCCGCTCCGGCCGCTGAGCGGGCCCACGGTCTCGCTCCTGAACCGGGCCGCGCGCTGGATCGACGGACGCTCGCCGACGCTCCGCGGAACGCGTGCGGGAACGCTCGCGGCGAACTACCACGTGGTGGCGGAGCGCGCGGCGTGACGCGCGTGCTCGTCACGGGCGGCGCCGGCTTCATCGGCTCGAACCTCGTCGCGGCGCTGCTCGAGCGCGGTGACGACGTGCGGGTGCTCGACAACTTCTCGACGGGCAGCCGTGCGAACCTCGCCGCGCTCGGCCGCGACGTCGAGGTCGTCGAGGGCGACCTTCGCTCCTACGAGCGCGTGCACACGGCAGTCCGTGGCCGCGAGGTCGTGTTCCACCAGGGCGCGCTCGGCTCGGTGCCGCGCTCGGTGCAGGATCCGCTGACTTCCACCGCGGTGAACGTCGAGGGCACGCTGAACGTCCTGCTCGCCGCCCGGGACGAGGGCATCCGGCGCGTGGTTGCGGCGTCCTCGTCCTCGGTGTACGGCGACGGCGGGACGTTTCCCCGCGTGGAGACGCTGGCGCCGAGCCCCATCTCGCCGTACGCAGTCGCAAAGCTCGCGGCAGAGCGCTTCTGCGTCAGCTTCACGCAGGTGTACGGCATCGAGACCGTCGCCCTGCGCTACTTCAACGTGTTCGGGCCGCGCCAGGACCCCACCTCACAGTATGCGGCGGTCGTCCCCCGTTTCATCCGCGCGATCGCCGACGGGCGACCCGTCACGGTGCACGGCGACGGCGAGCAGTCGCGGGACTTCACGTACGTCGCGAACGTCGTGCAGGCGAACCTCCTCGCCGCCGACGCGGTGGATGCCGCGGGTCGCATCCTCAACGTCGCGACCGGGCAGTCGCAGACCGTCAACGCGCTCGCGGACACGATCGGGCGGCTCGTCGACCGTCCGGTGGAGAAGACACACGGGCCGGCGCAGCCGGGCGACGTGCGCCAGTCGTGGGCGGACGTCTCGGCCGCGCGGGAGGCGATCGGCTACGAGCCCGCGGTCTCGTTCGAGGAGGGCCTGCGGCGGACGATCGACGCCATGGTCGGGACGAAAGGGGCTACGGGATGACACACGCATTCGGCACGCTCGACGAGCTCGGGTCGGGCTACGGGTTCCGCAAGGTGCGCCGCGCGCTCGGCGTGGAGGCATTCGGCGTGAACGCGATCGTGATGCCGCCGCACTACACGGGCTTCCACCATTACCACGACGAGCAGGACGAGCTGTACTTCGTCCACTCCGGCACCGCGAGGGTGGAGGTCGACGGCGAGGAACGGCTGCTCGGTCCCGGCGGCATGGTCCACGTGCAGTCCACGACCCCTCGCCGCATCTCGAACGCCGGCGACGACGACCTCGTCGTGCTGGTCGTCGGCGGCAAGGGCGGCTACGTCGAGCGCGACGGCCACCTCGTCGACGACGCCGACCTCGAGCGGAGGCAGGCGTTCGGCTCCGGGTAGTCGGGCGGACAACGCTCGTGGTGATTCACCACAAGCGTTGTCAGAGCGCGGCCTCGGGAGTGTCCTCGTCCGGTCGCAGGCCGAGCGCTGCGCCCGCGAGCGCGAACACCACGACCGACAGCCAGTGGATCCCGATCACGTCGGTCTGCAGGCCAAGCACGGCGACCGCGGCGACGGACGCCGCGAGCCAGGGCGAGCGGGAGCGGAGCGCCAGGAACAGCGCGACGAGCCAGCCGGCGAACGCGGCGAGGCCGAGCACCCCGGCGTCGACCCCGAGCTCGGTGTAGGTCGACTCGCCCGCCTTGACCTCGACGCCCGTGCGCGAGGCGGAGACACCGGAGTTGCCGAGCCCGAAGCCCCACGGATGCCGCGCGACCGTGCGGATCCCGTCGCGGAGCGCGGTCAGGTGGCTCGACGTCGAGCTCTCGCCGGCGCTGAAGGGGTCGTTGGACGCGACGCCGCCCGACGCCGCGTTCGCGCGCAGGCACAGGAGCTCGCTCGCCGTGTAGGAGGTCGTCGGCCCGATCGTCGGGAACACCGCCACGAACACGAGGGAGACCACGCCGGAGCCCACGGCCAAG
>DASSUT010000144.1:0-5783 GCA_035706725.1 Gaiella sp.
CCTCGACTGGCGGCTCGGCCTCGTGGCGCTGCTCGTCCTGCCACCCGGGATCGTGGTGACCCGCTGGTTCCAGCGGCGCTCGCACACGGCCTTCGCCGACGTCCGGACGCGCATCGCGGCGGTCACGGCACAGCTCGCGGAGTCCGTCGCGGGGATGGCGGTCGTGCAGGCGTTCACACGCGAGCGTGCCTTCCAGCGAGAGTTCGAGGCGCTCAACGAGGCCAACCGGGTCTCGAACGTCCACGCGCAGAAGCTCTCGTCGGTCTTCTTCCCGGCGATCGAGCTGCTCGGCGTGGTCGCCCAGGTCGCGGTGCTGTACGCGGGCGCCAAGCTGATCGGCGGCGACTCGCTCGAGATCGGCACGCTGATCGCCGCCGTGGGTCTCCTCTCGCTCGTGTTCCAGCCGTTGCAGGAGCTCTCGGAGCTCTACGGGCAGGTTCAGGCGGCGAGCGCCGCGATGGGGAAGATCTCGACGGTGCTCGACGCCGGGCACGACGTCACCGATCGTCCAAGGGCGCGCGACCTGGGCCGCGTGGAGGGACGGCTCGAGCTCGACCGCGTCGTGTTCGCCTATGGGAGCGAGCCGGTGATCCACGGGCTCGAGCTCGACGTTCCCGCGGGCGGCTGTATCGCGCTCGTGGGTGAGTCCGGGGGCGGGAAGTCCACGACCGCCAAGCTCGTCGCGCGGTTCTACGACCCCGACGGAGGCGCGGTGCGGGTCGACGGCGTCGACCTCCGCGAGGTGCGCCTGCGCTCGTACAGGCGGCAGCTGGGAGTCGTGCTGCAGGACCCGTTCCTGTTCAGCGGGACGATCGCCGACAACCTGCGGTTTGCACGGCCGGAGGCGAGCGACGCCGAGATCCAGGAGGCTGCCCGGGCGATCGGCGTCGACCGCATCGCCGCGCGGTTCGAGGACGGCCTCGGCCACGTCGTCCGCGAGGGCGGCGCGGGGCTCTCCGCGGGCGAACGGCAGCTGATCTCGATCGCGCGGGCGCTCGTCGCCGACCCGCGGATCCTGATCCTCGACGAGGCGACCTCGAACATCGACCGGCCGACCGAGGTGCTGATCGAGCGCGCGTTCGACACGCTCCTCCACGGGCGAACGTCGCTGATCGTCGCTCACCGGCTCGCGACCGTCCGCCGCGCCGACGAGATCCTCGTGCTCGAGCACGGCCGCATCGCCCAGCGCGGCACCTACGACGAGCTGATCGCCGCCGACGGGCCGTTCCGCCGGCTCGCGACGACGCTCGAGGGCGCCGACCTGCGCCGCGTGGCTTGAACTTCAAGCCCACGGGCGGCTGAGCGAGTCGACGCTAGTCGCCCCAGTCGAAGTCCCGGGAGCGGCCCCAGAGACCCTCGTCGAGCGCAGCGCCCTCCTCGGTCTGCTCCTCGCCGGGCCAGGGCAGCGCGGGCACCGGCTGGGGAGCCTCGACGCCTCCGTCGAGCGTCTCCTCGAGCCGTGCCTGCTCCTCGGACTTGAACAACGGGTGGTTCTCGAAGGGGTCCTCGACCGAATAGCGGTCGAGCGGCATCGCCCCGTCGAGCGACGCGTTCCGCTGCTTGAGGTCGAGGTGCTCCTGGATGGCCCGTGAGAGCGACGAGAGGCTGTCCTCGCCGTCGGGGCCGTCGGTGAACGGGTTGTCCGGAATCGTCGTGTCGGTCGCCATACGCTCTCCGTGATCGGGATCGCTCGCTTCGGTGCCGCGCCGCGATAGACGGTCGTTGGCCACGTCGCAGTGTAGCCGGGCCCCGGACGGCGCCGACTCCGAACCCGCCTGCGGCGGAACAGGCGGCGTGTGCTTGGATTCCTCCATGTTCCGCCTGCGGACGAGCCCCGTCGCGCTCGTGTTCCTCCTGTTCCGCGTGTGGAGGCGCCTGAGCCCGGCGCAGCGCCGGATCGTGCTCTCGCTCGCACGCTCACACGGGCCGCGCATCGCGGCGGGCGCAGCCGCGGCGGCGACGGCGCAGGCCCGCCGGCGCTTCCGCCCGCGCTAGTCCTCGCTGCCGAGCGCGAGGCGGACGATCCTGTCCTGCTCGCGCTGGTGCGCGGTCGGGTAGCCCTCGCTGGGGCTCGCCTTCCACGTCCGTCCGACGTAGCGGAGGCCATCCGCGGACGTCGCGCGGACGGCTTCCTCGAGCCGGTGGCGGATCGAGCGCCACGGGCCCATGTTCTGCGGCTCCTCCTGCGCCCAGACGACCTCCCGGAGGCGCGGGTACCCGCGCAGGAGCGCGGCGACAGCCTCCGACGGGAACGGGTAGAGCTGCTCGACGCGTGCCACCGCGACCGTGCTTGCGGCCTCCCGTCGGTCGTGGCCGACGATGTCGTAGTAGACCTTGCCGGAGCAGAGCACGAGGCGCTCCACCTCGCCGCGCCGGGCCCCGGCGTCGTCGAGCACGGGCCGGAAGCGCCCGCCTGCGAGGTCGTCCAGGCTCGACGACGCCTGCCGCAGTCGGAGCAGGCCCTTCGGGGTCATCAGCACGAGGGGGCGCGCGACCGCGTCGAGCGCCTGCCGGCGGAGCAGGTGGAAGTACTGCGCTGCGGTCGTGCAGTTCGCGACGCGGATGTTGTCCTGCGCCCCGAGCTGGAGGAACCGCTCGAGCCGCGCGCTCGAGTGCTCGGGCCCGTTGCCCTCGTAGCCGTGGGGGAGCAGGAGCGTCAGTCGTGAGGTCTGCTTCCACTTCGAGCGGCCCGCGACCACGAACTGGTCGACGACGATCTGCGCGCCGTTGACGAAGTCTCCGAACTGGGCCTCCCACAGCACGAGCGCCTCCGGCGCGGAGACCGAGTAGCCGTACTCGAACCCGAGCGCCGCGTACTCGGAGAGCGGCGAGTTGTAGACCTCGAACGACGCCGACGCGCGGGCGAGATGCTGGATCGGCGCGACCGTCTCCCCCGTGTGCGGGTCGTGGAGCACGAGGTGCCGGTGAGAGAACGTCCCGCGCTCCGTGTCCTGGCCGGTGAGGCGGATCGGGATCCCGTCCTCGAGCAGCGACGCGAACGCGAGCGCCTCGGCCTGTCCCCAGTCGATCCCGCCGTGCTCGATCGTCTCGAGCCGGCGCTCGAGCTGACGCGCGAGCTTCGGGTTGACGGTGAACCCCTCGGGCACGCGCAGCAACTCCTCGTTCAGCGCGCGCAGCCGGGCGGCGTCGACGGCCGTCTCGACGACGTCGCCGGTGCTTCCGCCCGGGACCGGCTCGGCGCCGGGCGGCACGGGCGGGCCGGCGATCGACGTCCGGAGCGACTCGTGTGCGGCTCGAAGCGTCGCGAGCACGTCCTCGGCCATCGCTTCGGCCTCGCCGCGGCTCAGCACGCCGCCGCGGACCAGTCGCTCCATGTAGGCCTCCCGCACCGTCGGTTGAGACTCGATCCGCTCCGCCTGCAGCGGCTGCGTGTACGCGGCCTCGTCCTGTTCCTGGTGGCCGAACCGACGGTAGCCGACGACGTCGATCACGAAGTCGTGGCCGAACTCCTCACGGTAGGCGAGCGCGAGACGGACGGCGGCGAGAGCCGCCTCGGGGTCGTCCGCGTTCACGTGGACGATCGGCACGTCGAAGCCCTTCGCGAGGTCGCTCGAGTACCGGGTCGAGCGCCCCTCCTCGGGATCGGTCGTGAAGCCGACCTGGTTGTTCGTGATCAGGTGCAGCGTCCCGCCCGTCGAGTAGCCCGGGAGGCTCTGGAGGTTGAACGTCTCGGCGACCACCCCCTGGCCCGCGAAGGCGGCGTCGCCGTGGATCAGGATCGGAAGCGCGACGGTCGGGTCGTGGAGCCCCGCCCCGGACGACCGGTCGGTCTGCTCCGCCCGCGCCCAGCCCTCGACCACAGGGTCGACCGCCTCGAGGTGGCTCGGGTTCGGCGCGATCGTCACCTCGATCTCCCCTCCGGCTGTGACGCGGGTCCCCGTTGCCGGGAGGTGGTACTTGACGTCGCCGCTGCCGCCTTCGGGATCCACGACGAGCGCGTCGTACGAGCGCTCGCCCTCGAACTCCCGGAGCACCTCCTCGTAGGAGCGGCCCACCGTGTGCACGAGCGCGTTCAGGCGCCCACGGTGCGCCATGCCGATCACGACCTCGTGCGCGCCGCCGCCCGCGGCCAGCTCGATCGCCTCGTCGAGCATCGGCACGAGCACGTCGAGGCCCTCGAGCGAGAACTGCTTCTGCCCGAGGAACGACCGTCGGAGGTAGCGCTCGAAGCCCTCCACCTGGGTCAGCCGCCGCAGGAGCGCGACTCGCTCCTCCGGCGACGGCTCGACGTGGAAGCGACCCGACTCGATCGCCTTCCGGAGCCACACCCGCTCGGCATGGTCGGAGATGTGCTCGATCTCGTACGCGCTCGAGCCCATGTAGACGTCACGCAACCGCGGCAGCGCCTCGAGCAGCGTCTCGCCCGGGACGGAGAGGCGGAGCAGCCGAGCGGGGATCCTCGCCTGGAGCTCGGGTGTCAGGGGCGGATGAAGGCGGCTCTCGTCCAGCGCCGGGTCGCCCATCGGCTCAGAGCCGAGCGGGTCGAGTCGGGCGGCGAGATGCCCGTGCATCCGGTACGCCTTGACGAGCGCCATCGCCGCGGCGACGCCTGCGAGGAGCTCCTCGTCGACCGGCCCCGCCTCGGCAGCGGGCGCTTCTGCCTCGACGGTCGCCGCCTCGCGCGCCGCAGCAGGGCGAGGCGCAGTCGGCCCGTCAGGCGCAGGCTGCGCGGCAGCGCCGGTGCCGTCGCCCTCGAACATCCGCCGCCACTCGTCCGGAACGCTCGCGGGGCTGTCGAGGTAGTCCTCGAGCAGCTGGGCGACGTACGCGGCGTTCACGCCCTTCGGCTCTGTTGCTGCCATCCCCGACGTGTTGTAGCAGCGGCCCCGGAGAACGGCGCGAGCGGGGCTAGAACAGCGGCCCGTCGGTCACGATCGCGACCGTCATGCCGACCACCCACGCGAACGCGCCGAACAGCGCGGCCTTCAACGCGAGCGATGCGTACCGCTTGCTCATCAGCGCCGCGACCACCGCGAGCACGATCGCGACCGGCGCGAGCCGGGCGGGATGGGCATCGAGCTGGAGCAACAGCCCGAACCCCATGGCGATCGCGGACAGGACGATCGACGCGGCGGCCAGCAGGCCGGCGACCGTGTCGACGGCGCTTCGTCGTTCCGGCTGTGCCTGGTCGAGCGTCGTCATCGACGCGCCTCACCGCGGGCCGTGGCCGGGCGGGGCCCGACACGGTCACGCCGGATGCGCCCGTCGTCCTTGCGCCGCGGCCCGCGCGGCGGGCGCGACCCGCCCGGAACGGGGGCGGACGGCGGAGGCGTCGTCGGGGTGTCGCTCACGGGCGTCAGGGAGGCGGGCTCCTCGCCGCGTGGCTCGGCCCGGATCGCCCACCACACCACCAGGCACATGTAGACGATCGGGATCTTGAGCACGAGCAAGAGGAACAACGCCTCCCAGAGCATCTATCGAGTCTACGCGATCGTCCGCACCTGCGGGCAGCATGAGACCGGTGATTCGCACCGAATCTGCCGGTGTCACACCTTCACATGACCCTTACGCGCCGGGGCTACGGTTGCCCCCTTCCCGTCCCCTCCAAGGAGGTTCTCGTGCGTTTCAGCGTCCGCTCGATCGTGATCGCCTGCTTCGCCGCCGCCGTGCTCGTCCCTGTGGCGGGGGCCGCCGACCGCATGTGGGTCGGCTTCCAGGACGACCCCATGTTCCGCTGGGATCCCGGCAGGGCCGAGGCGATGGACCGAGCACGCGAGAACGACGCACGGATCGTACGCACGGTCGTGGACTGGTCGCAGGTC
>DASSUT010000145.1:0-14904 GCA_035706725.1 Gaiella sp.
CGCGGCGCGCCTCCTCGTTGAACTTGAGCTCCTTGTGAGCCATTGCTGTCTTTTCCTCCTCGAGATGCGCTAGACGCCTGCGCGGTCGCCGACGACCTTCGCCAGGACGTCCGACTCGCGCAGGATCAGGACCTCGTCGGCTCCGAGCTTGATCTCGGTGCCGCCGTACTTGGAGAAGATGATCTCGTCACCCTCCTCGAGGTCCATCTTGATGTACTCGCCGTCCTCGTCGCGCGGGCCGGGGCCGACCGCGAGGACCTTGCCGCGCTGCGGCTTCTCCTTCGCGGTGTCGGGCAGCACGATCCCGCTCGCCGTGACGTCCTCCTCGTCGAGCACCTCGACGATGAGTCGGTCACCAAGGGGCTGCAGATCCATACGGATGCCTCCTCAACGTGCGTCGTTTCCACCAACCTGGCACTCGTCGTAAGAGAGTGCCAATGGAGGTTATAGCAGGAAGGATTTCAGTCTGGCTCACTCAGATCTCTCCCGGCCTCCACAGCCCGTGCAGACTCTCGGCGTGCGGCGTGAGTTCTCGGCCGGAGGCGTCGTCGTCCGCCGGATGCGCGGCCGCTGGTGGGTCGCGGTCGTGCGCCCTCGGCGCGACGACGAGAAGGTCGTCCACGCGCTTCCGAAGGGTCTGATCGACCGCGGCGAGCGAGCCGGGGACACCGCGGTTCGGGAGGCGTTCGAGGAGACGGGCGTGCGGACCGCGCTCGGAGAGAAACTCGGCGACGTGCGCTACGTCTACACCTGGGCGGGCGAGCGAGTGTTCAAGGTGGTCTCGTTCTTCCTGCTCCGCGCGACCGGCGGTCGCATCGGCGAGCTCCCTCCCGGGATGCAGATCGAGGTCGTGGAGGCGCGCTGGGTGCCGCTCGAGGAGGCGCCGCAGCTCCTCTCATACCGCGGCGAGCGCGAAATGGCCGAACGTGCGTGGGACGCGTTGACGGGGGTTTCCGTCTAGGGTTGCGAGCCGTTAGGCTCGAAACCCTTGCCGACCTTCGCCCTCAACTTCTATTCGCCCGTCGTCGCGGACCAGCTCCGTACGGGCCGCAAGACCGTCACGATCCGTCTCGGCGACAAGTCGACGAAGTACCGCAAGGGCATGATCGTCACCGTGCTCGTCGGCGCCCGCTACGGGCAGCGCGAGAAGGTCTTCGACGCGGTGATCGACAAGGTCGACGTGAAGCCGATGAAGGAGCTCTCCCCGCGCGAGATCGAGCACGACAACCCCGAGCTCCGACGGCTCGACGAGTTCACCGAATGGCTCGCGCGCCTCTACAACCGACCGGTCTCGGAGGACGACACGGTCACCGTGATCAAGTTCTCCCAGATCGTCGGGACGATGTTCTAGGGGCCGCGCCTCGTCCGACTTCAGTCGGACACCCGCTCGTGCCGTGTACATCCGCACCGCCCGACTGCTCTTGCGTCGCTTCGCGACCGAGGACCTCGAGCCGCTCGCCTCGATCCTCCTCCATCCAGACGTCGTGCGCTGGCTCGGGCCGCTCCGCCGCCGAGCGCGTGCTCGCGAGGCCGGTGTCCGACCGAAGTCGGACACCTCGGGCGGCACTATCTCCTCTCTCGCCTGATCGGGCCGCCGAACAGGGCGTTCGCACGCAGCTCGCCGCCGCATTCCTCGCACTCGACCTGGAACGCGGAGGCGATGCGCGCGTCGCACGACGGGCAGCGGGCGACGAGCGCCGTTTCGCAGTGCGGGCACCTGCTCGGCCGCGCGCCCTCGTGCTCTTCGAAATAGCGCACGACGTGGCCGCACGACGGGCAGAACGCGACCCAGTCGCCGAGCGTCCGCCGCCGTTCCTCCTGGATCCAGTTCCGCCGAGTCATGACTTCCTCACGGTACAAACTTCGGTGGGCACTTGGCACTTTGCGCAGGCAAAGTGCCCGAGGGCCTCCTGCGGAACGGCTAGAGTCAGCCATATGGCAGTTCGCGAGGCCGAGCCGGTCGAGACGCTGCAACAAGTCAGGGATGCCGGCCTCGACCGGGAGGATCTCCTCGAGATCTACCGGAACATGCTCATTACCCGTGGGATCGAGGAGCGCGGGCACATTCTCTACAAGCAGGGGAAGATCCCGGGCTCCTTTTACACGGGCCGCGGCAACGAGGGCTCCGCGGTGGCCGTCGCGACCGCGATGGGACCGAACGACGTGGGCACCCCGCTTCAGCGCGACATGGGCGTCCACGTCACACGCGGCGTCGAGCCGTGGCGCGTGTTCGCGCAGTACATGGGTCGCGTCGACGGCCCCACGCGCGGGCGTGACGGCAACGTCCACATGGGCGACGCCCGGCTCGGCCTCCACACGATGGTGAGCCACCTGCCGGCGATGCTTCCCGTCGCGGTGGGCATGGCGCTCGCGTTCAAGATTCGCGACGAGCGCCGCGTCGCGGTCGCGTGGTGCGGCGAGGGGGCGTCGTCACGCGGCGACGCGCACGAGGGCATGAACCTCGCGGGCGTGCACCGCCTGCCGGTCGTGTTCGTGATCGACAACAACCAGTGGGCGTACTCGACGCCGGCGCACCTCGAGTACGCGGTCGAGCACCTCGCCGACCGCGCCGCCGCCTACGGGTTCGACGGGGTGGTGGTCGACGGCACCGACGTCCTCGCGGTCTACCGCGAGGCGAAGCGGGCGATCGAGAAGGCGCGCGAGGGCGGCGGCCCGACGCTGATCGAGTCCGTCACCCTCCGCATGGAGGGCCACGCGGTGCACGACGATGCGTTCTACGTCCCGAAGGAGCTGTTCGAGGAGTGGGCGCGCCGAGACCCCATCGAGCGCTTCCGCACCTGGCTCCGCGACACCGGATCGATGGGCGACACCGAGGAGGAGGAGATCGTCGCCGGGGTCAAGCGGCTTCTCCACGACGCCATGCAGAAGGCGGAGGAATCGCCCCTGCCCGACCCTGCGACTGTCACCGACGGCGTGTTCGCCTCCGCCGACGAGCTCGACACCCCGCACCACCGGTGAGCGCCTGATGGCCGAGAAGACGTACCTCCAGGCGATCTCGGACGGGCTACGGATCGAGATGCAGCGCGACCAGCGCGTGTTCGTGCTCGGTGAGGACGTCGGTGTCTACGGCGGCGCGTTCAAGGTCACGCAGGGCTTCCAGGAGGAGTTCGGCGCACACCGGGTGATCGACATGCCGCTCTCCGAGACCGCCATCATGGGTGGGGCGACCGGCGCTGCGCTGATGGGGATGCGCCCCGTGGCCGAGATGCAGTTCGCGGACTTCGTGTCGTGCGCGTGGGACCACCTCGTCACGGTCGCGGCGAAGCAGCACTACCGGACCGGGACGCCGATCCCGATCGTGCTGCGACTCCCCTCCGGCGGCGGCTTCTCCGGGGGGCCGTTCCACTCGCAGAACCCCGAGTCGAGCTTCGCCCACATTCCCGGGCTCAAGGTCGTCTGCCCGGCCACCCCGGAGGATGCCAAGGGACTGCTCGCGACCGCGATCGAGGACCCGAACCCCGTGCTCTACTTCGAGCACAAGCACCTCTACCGGCGCATCAAGGGCGAGGTGCCCGACGAGCGGTTCACGACGCCTTTCGGCAAGGCCCGCGTCCACCGGAAGGGCGAGGACGTCACGGTGATCACCTGGGGCGCGATGGTGTACACGGCCGACGAGGCCGCCTCGCGCCTCGAGGACGAGGACGTGTCGGTCGAGATCCTCGACCTGCGCACGCTGATCCCGTGGGACCGCGAGGCCGTCCTCGAGAGCGTCGCGCGCTGCTCGAAGGTGCTCGTGCTGCACGAGGACACGAAGACGGGCGGCTTCGGGGGCGAGATCGCCGCGACGATCGCCGAGGAGGCGTTCGAGCAGCTCGACGCTCCGGTGCGCCGACTCGCCGCGCCCGACGCGCCCGTGCCGTTCGCGCCTTCGCTCGAGAAGGCATTCATCCCGCAGGTGGACGACGTCGCGGCAGCCCTGCGCGAGCTGGCCGCGTACTGAGGGGCGGGAGCGCCGCCCGGAGAAGGAGGACGACGTGAGCACCGGAACCCAGGTCGAGGTCGTGATGCCCCAGATGGGCGTCTCCGTCTCCGAAGGCACGATCACGAAGTGGCTCAAGCAGCCGGGCGACGCCATCGCGCTCGACGAGCCGCTTCTCGAGATCTCGACCGACAAGGTCGACACCGAGGTGCCGAGCCCCGGTGAGGGCGTGCTCAGTGAGATCCGCGTCCAGGAAGGCGAGACCGTCGAGGTCGGGAGCGTGCTCGCGATCATCGGGCCCGCCGGTGGGGCGGTTCCCGCTCCCGCGGAAACTGCCTCTGAGACCTCGCCTCCGGAGACCGCCGGAGCAGAGCAGCCCGGCGCTGCAGCGGTGGTCCCGCCCGAGCAGCCTGCACCCACAGAGCGCGAGCCTGCCGTCCTCACGCCGACTGACGGTTCGGCAAGTGACACAGTGTCACAAGCGCCCCAGGCCGCCGTGCCGCACGTGCCTCCCCTCGAGGCGCAGCCGCCCACAGCCGAGGCGCAGCCCACAGCCGAGGCACAGCCGGCGGCCGAGGCGCAGCCGCCCACAGCCGAGGCACCGCCGGCGGCCGAGGCGCAGCCGCCCACAGCGGAGGCACAGCCCGCCGCTGAGGCGCAGCCATCGGAGCCGGCCACGGCACCGGAGGAGGCGCGGGCGGGGGACAACGGCCGCACGTTCGTGTCGCCGGTCGTTGCGCGCATCGCGGCCGAGCACGGCGTCGACCCGGGCGCCGTGTCGGGCACGGGCCAGGGCGGGCGCGTCACGAAGAAGGACATCCTCGCCTTCATCGAGTCCGGCGCGGCACCTCCGCCTGGGGTGCCTCAGGAGGCACCTCAGCCCGAGGCGGCTCCCGAAGCGCCGCCGGCTCCGATTCCGGCGGAGCCTGCATTCGCCGCAGCGCCTCCCGCCGCCCCGCCGAGGCCGCCCGCGCCGCCCACCCCGCCGCCGGCGCCCACGGCGGCCGGTCCCGCCGCCGCCCGTCCAGAGGCGCTTGCACAGCAAGTGCCCGGCGAGCACGAAGAGCCGATGAACGCGATGCGACGCGGCATCGCGGAGCACATGCGCCGGTCGCTCGACACGGCGGCGCACGTGACGAGCGCGATCGAGGTCGACATGTCGAAGGTGGTCGCCGCGCGGGAACGGCTCAAGCAGGAGTACCAGCAGTCGTACGGCGTGAACCCGACGTACCTCGCGTTCGTGACCAAGGCGGCAGTGGAGACGCTCGAGCACTGGCCGTGGATCAACGGGGAGATGCGCGGCGAGAAGATCGTCACGCGCTCGTTCGTGAACGTCGGTATCGCGGTCTCGCTCGAGGAGGGCAAGGGACTGATCGTCCCCGTGATCAGGAACGCGCAGGACCTGAACCTGCTCGGAATCGCACGAGCGATCGCCGACGTCGCCGAGCGCGCGCGCACCAAGAAGCTCGTGCCCGACGACGTCCAGGGCGGCACGTTCACGATCACGAACCCGGGCGGTTACGGGACGTTCCACGGAACGCCGGTGATCAGCCAGCCGCAAGCCGCGATTCTCGGCACGTACGCGCTCGTGAAGCGGCCGTGGGTTGTACAGGACGAGCTCGGCCAGGACGTGATCGCGATCCGCCCGATGATGAACATCACGCTGACGTACGACCACCGACTCGTCGACGGGGCGTACAGCGGCGGCTTCCTCCGGGCCCTACGTGAGCGCCTCGAGAGCTGGGACACGGAATAAGGCACATCCGGTCGCGGACGTGGCAGACGAGAACGGTCGCGGAATGGCCGGTGCGTACCTCCTCGATCTTCCGGGGCTGACGCCGTACCGCGAGGCGTGGGCGCTCCAGCGCTCGCTCGCCGGGGCGGTGTCCCAGGGCGCGATTCCCGACACCGTGATCCTGCTCGAGCATGAGCCGGTCGTCACGCTCGGGCGCCGCGCCGACGAGTCTGCGGAGCTCCACCTCCCCGAGGGCGTCGACGTCGAGATCGTCGAGACGAACCGGGGCGGCAAGTCGACGTACCACGGTCCGGGGCAGCTCGTGTGCTACCCGATCCTCGACCTCGACCGGCACGTGCGCGATCTGAAGAAGTACGTGCGCGACCTCGAGGAGGCGATCATCCGAACGCTCGCGTCGTTCTCGCTCGAAGGCACGCGGTACGAGGGGCTCACCGGTGTCTGGCTCCCTCCGTTCGGCGGTGCCGGCCCGCGGAAGATCGCGTCGATCGGCGTTCATGCGTCGCGGTGGGTGACGACCCACGGATATGCGTTGAACGTCGACCTCGACCCGGCGCCGTTCACGCAGTGGATCACGGCGTGCGGCCTCGACGATGCGCAGTTCACCTCGATGGCCGGAGAGCTCGGCCGCCCCCTCACCGTCGACGAGGTGCGGCCCGTCGCGGCGGACGCGATCGCGGAGGTCTTCGCTCTCGAGCTCGAGCCGTTGCCGTCCGACGACGGCATGGGCCTCTGGCCGCAGCCCGTCCACGAGCGACTCTCGGTGCCCTGAGCTCCCGCGAGGCACTGTCCACCGTCCATAAGATGGAACCGATGCAGAGCTCGCTCCCGGTCGCCGACCGCCCGCGCCGCCCGGAGTGGATGAAGGTTCGTGCCCCGAGCAAGGACGGGCGGTACTACGACGTCCGCAAGCTTCTCCACGGCGCGAGCCTCGTCACCGTCTGCGAGGAGGCGCGGTGCCCGAACATCTCGGAGTGCTGGGGTCGCGGCACGGCCACGTTCCAGATTCTCGGTGACACGTGCACGCGCGCCTGCCGCTACTGCTATGTGAACTCGGGGAAGCCCGAGCACCCGCCCGACCCGCTCGAGCCCCTCCGGCTCGCGCAGGCCGCGGCGACGATGGGGCTGAGCCACGTCGTCGTGACCTCCGTCGACCGCGACGACCTGCCCGACCGCGGAGCGGGGCACTTCGCGGCGACGATCCGGGCGCTCAAGGCGAAGCTTCCGGAGTCGTCGGTCGAGGTGCTGACGCCCGACTTCCTCGGCGTCGAGGAGGACGCGCTCACGACGGTGCTCGGAGCGCGACCCGAGGTGTTCAACCACAACATCGAGACGGTGCGGCGGCTCCACCGAAAGATGCGCGGCGCGAAGGCGAGCTACGACAGGGCGCTCTGGCTGCTGCGGCGCGCGAAGGAGGTCGCGGATCATCCGGTGCTGACGAAGTCCGGGATCATCGTCGGTCTCGGCGAGACGAACGACGAGGTCGTCGAGACCATGCGCGACCTCCGCGCGAACGGCGTCGACGTGGTCACGATCGGCCAGTACCTCCAGCCTTCCGTCCGCCACGCGACGATCGACCGCTGGGTTCACCCCGACGAGTTCCGCTGGTTGCGCGAGCAGGGCGAGGCGCTCGGCTTCGGCTCGGTCTTCGCCGGCCCGCTCGTCCGCTCGAGCTACCGCGCCGACGAGCAGAAGCACGCCGCAGAAACGGAGCGTGAGGGTCGGGCTTCAGCCTGACCCTCACACCGTTTCCTCCGCGGCGCGATCCCGTGCTGAACGAGAACGGGGCCCGTCGCCGGGCCCCATTCGTCGTCGGTCTGTCCGCCGCGGCTAGCCGGCCGGCGGCGGAGTCACCTGCACCTGCATGAACCCACCAGGGGTCACGCTGGTGATGCGGATCTGCGTGCCCGTGTGCGGGTTGTCGACGCTGACCCACGCGGCCTTGCCACACGCAGCGGGCCTCGGGTTCGTGGGACATTTCGCGTCGCCCGGATCGGAGGCCACGTAGTACGAGTTCATGTCGTCGAACACCGATACACCCGGCTGCGAGGGCACGTTCACCGCAACGTTCGACCTGTAGATCGTGAACGCGTCGGTCGGTGCGAGCGTGAACGTCGAGTCGAACGACTGGATCCGCGGGCGCATCACCGAGCCGTCGGCCCAGTGCAGCATCTGCGGATGGGCGTCGATCGGCAGGATCAGACCCGTGCCCGGATGGTCGCCCACGTTGTTGTCCGACTGCGACGTGTCGTAGTACCAGACCAGCATGCCGTCCTGGTACGGGAACCGCTCGGCCCAGTTCGGGCCGACGGAGCCGCCGAAGTTGTACGGCCCCGTCTGGAGACCGGCGTCGTAGCCGAGGTACTGCCGGTTCTCGGCGAAGTAGGCGTTGAAGTGCGACTGCTCCTCGGTCCCGGTCGTGACGCGGAACCCGCCGGTCGCCGGCTTGTACGTCCAGCCGCCGTCCGTCTCGGCGCCGTCGGCCGTGCCTCCGGCGATCGAGATGTCGTCGATCGAGATGCCGGGACCAGTGGTGGCACCGTCGGTCCAGTAGCGGAAGCCGACGAGGACGCTGCCTGTGTACGCCGAGAGGTCGGCGTCGAGTGCGACCCAGCCGCCCGAGTTGCCGGTGATCCCGTTGCCGAAGTTCTGGCCGTTCGGGTCCGTGCCCGTCGAGCGGTTGGTCGGGACGCCGGTCCAGGTCGTGCCGCCGTCGGTCGAGACCACCACGTACGCGTAGTCCCAGTCCTTCTCGATGTTGTACCGAACCTGCGCCGTCAGGTGCGAGCCCGAGGCGAGGTTGACGGACTTGTACATCAGGTTGTCGAGATCGTCGCCAGAGCTCGAGTAGTAGTACTTCGAGCCGGCATACGGTGGCCCGAGGTTCACCGTCACCTGCTTGTCCGGCAGGACGACGACCACGGCCTGAGACTGCTTCGTGTTCGCCTCGGCCGGCCCGAGCTTGAGCGACACCTTATTCTGGCCCGGACCGACGATGTCGTAGTTGAGCCAGCCCAGGAACGCCTTGTCCCACGCGCTCGCGTGGAACGGCCGGTCGCCGATGCCCTCGGCGGGATCGCCGTTGTTGCCATACGAGCCGCTCGACCAGTTCGTCCAGAAGCCGGTCGAGTTCTCGGCGCCGCCGGTGTTACCGGAGGTGTCGTACTCGTCGGGCAGGCCGAGATCGTGGCCGAACTCGTGCGAGAACACGCCGACGCCGCCGTTCTCCGGCTCGATCGTGTAGTCGCCGATCCAGTAGTTCGAGTTGCCGATGTGGATGCCGCCGTACTTGTTGAACGACGGGCCGGTGCTCCCGATCAGGTTGTAGAACGCGTACCAGCGGTGCGACCAGATCGCGTCGGTGCCCTGGTCGCCGCCGCCGGTCTCCTCGCCGACGCCGGCGTGGATCGACTGGAAGTGGTCGATGTAGCCGTCGGGCTCGTTGAAGTTCCCGTCGCCGTCGTAGTCGTACCGGTCCCAGACGTCGAACTTCGAGAGGTCGGCGTTGATCTGGTCAGGCGTCTTGCCGGCGGCGATCTGCTGTGCATACCACGCATTGGCCGAGGCCTGGACGAAGTCCCACACGGTGGAGCAGACGATCCCACCGCAGAGGTTGGTGCCGTACCGCGCTTCGTTGTACGGAACCTGCACCCAGTCCGTGACCTCGCCGTTCACGGCGTACCGGCCCGACGACTGCTCGATGTACCAGTTGCGCATCGAGTTGGCGCCCGGAGCGTCGTCGAACAGCAGATTCTCGTAGTAACCCTGGCTGAAGTCGTTGGTCCAGATCGTCGTGTTGTCCGTGTCGCGGTCGGGCTCCGGGATTTGGTTGCGCACCGGCCCGGGAGTTCCGCCCGTGACGGGGTGGATCTGGTCTCCGAACTCGCCGAGGATCGTGAAGATCGAGTCCTCGCCCTCGCGGATGAGCTGGACGTACTGACCCTTTGCGACCTTTCCTACCTTGGCGCCCTTCGGGATCTGGCCCTTGGCCTGCATCTCGAATGCCTTCGCCCTGAGCGCCTCCTGCTTGTCCGCGAGCGGATTGGGCAGGCTGTCCGTTCCTCGGACGGTGGGCTCGCTCGCCGGGGCCGCAGTGCTGCCGGCCATCGAGGCGCCCACGCCCAGGGAAAGGACGAGTGCCAGCGCTCCGAGCAGGAGCGCGAGGAACTGCTTCCTCATATCTCTCCCCTTGTGTGGTGTCTGACCCGTCTGACGGCTCCGATCCCTTCGGACCGGGCTGACGCGAACCTAACGCCCCGCTTCCGAAAGGGCAAGTCGGTACCCCCAAACGAGGTTTGGTGTCGTGTCAGCGGTTCCGCGGAGGGGCTGCAGGCAGCGTGACGCCCGACCGGCCGTTCGCGCCTTCGACCGGGCTACGCGTCGTGCGGGCGGGCCATCTTGTGGTAGTCGAGCGCCTCGTCGAGCACGCTCTCCTCCACGCCCGCGTCCCGCGCGACCTCGCGCAGCGAGCGGCCCGACGCGACCGCCTGCTTCACGATCTCGGAGGCCTTGTCGTAGCCGATGTACGGGTTGAGCGCGGTCGCGGCGCTGAGCGTCGCCTCGGCGTGGGCCTCGTTCCGCTCCCGGTTCGCCTCGATGCCGCTCACGCACTTCTCGGCGAAGAGACGGGAGGCGCTCGCGAGCAGCGTGATCGACTGCAGAAGGTTCCGAGCGATCAGCGGGACGTACACGTTGAGCTCGAACTGGCCGTTCATGCCGCCGATCGCGATCGCCGTGTCGTTGCCGATCACCTGTGCCGCGACCTGCGTGACGACCTCCGGGATGACCGGGTTCACCTTGCCGGGCATGATCGAGGAGCCCTTCTGGAGCTCGGGCAGGAGCAGCTCGGAAAGGCCCGCCCGGGGGCCGGAGCCCATCAGGCGGAGGTCGCTCGCGATCTTCGTCAACGAGACCGCCACGACCTTCAGCGCACCAGAGGCCTCGACGAGACCGTCGCGCGCCGCCTGCGACTCGAACGGGTCCGCCGGGGCAGAGACCGGTAAGCCTGTTTCTGCCTCTAGACGCTGGCGGACGCGCGCTGCGAACTGCGGATGCGTGTTCAGGCCCGTTCCTGTCGCAGTGCCTCCCAACGGGATCTGGCCGAGCCGCGGCAGCGCGTCCGTGACGCGCGCGATGCCCTGGCGCACCTGCGCCGCGTACCCGGAGAACTCCTGTCCGAGCGTGACGGGGACCGCGTCCATCATGTGCGTCCGGCCCGACTTCACGACGCCGGCGAACTCCTGCGCCTTCGCCTCGAGGGCTCCCGCGAGCAGCTCGAGCGAGGGCAGGAGGTCGTTGACCGCGAGGTCGAGCGCGGCGAGGTGGACGGCGGACGGGAACACGTCGTTCGACGACTGGCCCATGTTCACGTGGTCGTTCGGGTGGACGCCCTCGCCCGCGAGGGTCGCGATGACCTCGTTCGCGTTCATGTTCGAGCTCGTCCCCGAGCCGGTCTGGAACACGTCGATCGGGAACTGGTCGTCGAGCTCACCGGCCGCGATGCGGTCGCCGGCGGCTGCGATGCGCTGCGCAACGTCGCCGTCGAGGAGCCCCAGCTCGGCGTTCGCACGGGCCGCGGCGGCCTTGAGACGCCCGAGCCAGTGCGCAACCGCTGGCGGAATCGCCTCGCCCGAGACGGGGAAGTTCTCGACGGCCTTTGCCGTCTCGCCGCCCCAGAGCTCCTGCCGCTCCGCGGTGCCGCTCATGCCCTCGAGTCTATCGACGGCCGCGAGCGCAAGACGGTGTCAGACACCGTTTTGTGTCAAGGGCAAAGCGTGCCGTTTTCGCACCAATCGCTCCACAGGCCGGGGCGTTCCGCCGAAGCGGGCGACGTCGCTGCGCGCCGCAAGTCGCCCATGTCTCAATCGGACGACTTGACAGCGCACGGTGTCTGACACGGGCTCGGCTCAACGCGCCGCGGGATCGAGGCCCGCCGCGTCGAGCAGCGCGTCCCAGTCGGCGAGCTTCACGCGCGGTCGCCCGTGCGGCTCGCCGGCGGTGCGCTCGGCGAGGTCGATCGCTTCCCAGCCCTCCTGCGTGACGACCCGCACGCCGCGGCCCTCGAGCAGCGTGTCGACCGCCTCGGCGCGTTCGCCGGGCGGAAGCACACCCGCGCGTGCGTCCTCGACGAGCGCCCCGACGGTCTCGGTCGCGTCCTTCTTGTTCGTGCCGATCACGCCGCTCGGGCCGCGCTTGATCCAGCCCGCGCAGTAGACACCCCGGAGCGGCGCGCCGTCCGGGCCGAGGACGCGGCCACCGGCGTTCGGGACGATGCAGGAGCGCTCGTCGAACGGCACGCCCTCGATCGGCAGGCCGCGGTACCCCACGCTCCGGAATACGATCCCGCAGTCGACCGTCTCGCGCACGTCGGTCGCCACCGCGCGCCCGTCGACGAGCATGTTTCGGACGAGCTCGATCGCCTCGACCTTCTCGTCGCCGAGGATCGCGACCGGAGAGACGAGGAAGCGGAGCCGGATGGCCCTCGGCTTCCCGGCGGGCGGCCGGGCGGCGTACTCGCGCAGATGCTCGACGCTCCGCTTGACCGTGGGCGGGGCCGCCTCGAGCTCTGCGGCGCTCGCCTCGTCCAGCTCGAGCTGCGCGGGGTCGACCAGGATGTCGGCGCCCTCGAGTTCGCCGAGCTCTCCCACCTCGACCGGTGTCCAGGCGGCCTGCACCGGGCCGCGCCGCCCGAGCACGACGATCTCCTTGACCCCTGCGGCGTTGATCGCGGCGATCGCCGCATCGGTCGTGTCCGTCGGGGAGAGCTCCTCGGGTGTCAACGCCAGCATGCGCGCGACGTCGAGCGCGACGTTGCCGTTCCCGATCACGACCGCCCGCTCGTGAGAGAGGTCGAACTCGAGGTCCTGGTAGTCGGGATGGCCGTTGTACCAGGCCACGAACTCGGTGGCCGCCCACGACCCCGGTAGGTCCTCGCCCGGAATCCCGAGGCGGCGGTCGGTCTGCGCGCCGAGCGCGTACACGACGGCGCCGTACGCCGAGAGGAGCTCCTCGTGGGAGATGTCGCGCCCCACCTCGACGTTGCCGAGGAAGCGGAAGCCCTCGGTGCGCGCGATCTTCTCGAACGCGCGCGAGACCGCCTTGATGTTCGGGTGGTCGGGCGCGACACCCAGGCGAACGAGGCCCCACGGGGTCGGCAGACGCTCGATCAAGTCGACCTCGAACCGGGGCTCGTCGTTCGCGAGCAGCGCCCCGACCGCGTAGAAGCCCGCCGGGCCGGACCCGACGACGGCGACGCGATACGGCTGATCTGCCACGCGGTGATCCTACGGTGGAGCGTGCCCGGGACAATGTCACCACGTCATGCTGCGCTTGTGAGAAACGCAGCGACGCCCTTGAATGGCGAGACACGTGGGCTCGACGACGAGGAAGGCGAACAGGCTTCGCGACGAGAAGCCTCCTGGGCCTTGGCGGCCGCGGGCGATCCCGCGTTTCGAGAGACGCACCCACAGGTCGTCGCGACGGGTCGGAGCACTGGCGGTCGCGGTTGCGCTAACGAGCGCCGCGGCATGCGGCGGGTCGCAACCACAGAGCCCGGTAGATGGGAGGATCGCGTACGACTTAGGTGACCGCGTCGAGCTCTCTACGCTCGACGGCTCGGACATACGGCTCCTCGTTCGCACGCCGAGGCAGCGCCCCGGTGACGTGGTGTGGTCGCCAGATGGTTCCTCGATCGCGCTGATACGCAACACCCAGCCACTGCGCCGGAGAGGTACCGCGGACGTGTACGTCGCAGACGTCCGTAAACGAACACTGCGTCGGGTCGCGCATCTGCCGGGCAACGTCGACACGCTTCGCTGGTCGCCCGACAGTCGCCAGTTCGTCTTCGCCTGGACGTCGAGCGCGCCCGACTGCGAGTTCCGCGCCGCGCTCCTCGTCGCGGATCTCTCTGGTGGCAGACTTCGCCCGGTGCGCGGCATCGGTCAGCCCGACGCGAGGCGCGTGCTCTTCTACGGGGCCCTCGGATGGAGCCCCGACGGCGAGCAGATCCTCTACGGCGCCGACCTGTGGGACGAGGAGTGCGAGCTCCGAGACCAGGTCGCAGGCTCCGTCCTCCATGTCAGCGCCGGGGGATCCGACGCGAGAGTCGTCGCCACCAACGACACGACCTTCGGAGTCGAGGCAGCGTGGTCTCCCGACGGTCGACTGATCGCATTCACCGGAGTCACCCCGAGCGCCGTGGGAGCGGCGCGGCCAACCGGCCTCCTCGTGCGGCAGTTCACCGGGCTCGGGACCAAGCCGCTCGAGTGGTCCCGGCCGAGCGACGAGATCTACACCACCGAGCTCGGGCGCACGATCGCGCTTCGGATCGCCGACGGCCGGCGCCGGACGATTTGGGAGTACGAGCCGCCGAGTGGGTGCTCGGCGGAGGACGCCTGCTCGACGCAGATCGTCGCCCGCTCATCGGACCGGCGCTTTCTGCTGATAGCGGCAGAGGATGCGGACTTCGACACCGGCGCGGACCATGTCGTCGTTGCAACCGACGGAAGTACCGAATACGTCCTTCCTCAGCCCGAGCCGACGCTCGCCGCGCTCATCGCCGACGGAGAGGTCGCGACGGGATTCTTCCTCTCGTGACGGGGCTCAGCGGTGCTTTCGCGCTCTGTGACGCGACGGTGACGAGACGGGGCGTCAGTGCGAGCAGCCGGAGCCGCAGCCGCCCATGTGCGTTCCCTCGGGGAGCTCCTCGCCCTCCTCGACCTGGAACGAGTGGCCGCAGCCGCACGAGGAGACCGCGTTCGGGTTGTCGATCTTGAAGCCCGACTCCTGGAGGCCGTTCAGGTAGTCGATCGTCGCGCCCTGGAGGTACGGGGCGCTGAACGGGTCGACGACGATGCGGACGCCCTCGAGCAGCAGCTCGTGGTCGCCCTCGGCGGCGCCGGAATCGAATCCCAGGCCGTACTGGAAGCCGGAGCAGCCACCGCCCTGGATCGCGACCCGCAGGACGAGCGAGCCGGCGTCCGGCTCCTCGGCCATCAGCTCCTTCACCTTCTCCGCCGCGAGCGGCGTCAGGTCGAGCAGCGTCTCGGTGGGGCGCTCGGCGATCTCCATGCCCTGATGGTACCCAAGCGGCCAGTCGCCGCGAGCCCCCGCGGCTTCGTGACCGAGCCTCCGCCACTTTGTGACACCGGATTTCATGTCTCGAAGCGGGTTCGCCTTGCAGCTCGTGCGCCAGGACCGGAGTGCTAGGTTT
>DASSUT010000146.1:0-4596 GCA_035706725.1 Gaiella sp.
TCGACGAGAGGAGACGCATGGGCCTCACCAAGGAAGCCAAGCAGGAGCTGATCTCGAAGCACGGCCGGGACGGCCGCGACACCGGCTCGACGGAGGTCCAGGTCGCGATGCTGACGCGCCGGATCGACGAGCTGACCGAGCATCTCCGGACGCATCCGAAGGATCACTACTCGCGCCGCGGGCTCCTGAAGCTCGTGGGACGCAGGCGCCGGTTCCTGGACTACCTGCAGCGCAAGGATCTGGAGGGCTACCGGGCCCTCATCAAGGAGCTCGGTCTCCGCCGGTAGGCGGCGGAGCGGGCCAGGACGAGACGGGAGGTGGACGTTTGATCGAGCTTCGCGGGGGCGCCGCGGAGCTGGCTCAAACCTCCACCTTCCGCCGCAACGGAAGAGAGACGGAGGACAAGGAATGAGCACGATGCAAACCGGGCGACAGGCCACGGTTTCCGTCGACGTGGGCGCAGGCGACCTGCGCTTCGAGACGGGCAAGCTCGCGAAGCAGGCAGACGGCGCGGTCGTCGTCCGCAGCGGGGACACGATGATCCTCGCGACCGCGGTCGGACGCCCGGACGCGCGGCCGGATGCGGACTTCTTCCCGCTGACGGTCGACGTCGAGGAACGGATGTACGCCGCCGGGAAGATCCCGGGCGGCTTCTTCAAGCGGGAGGGGCGCGCGACCGAGCGCGCGACGCTCACCGCGCGCATGATCGATCGCCCGATCCGGCCGCTGTGGCCGAAGGGCTTCAAGAACGAGGTGCAGGTGATCTGCACCGTGTTGTCGGCCGACCTCGTCGTCCCGCACGACATCCTCGCGATCAACGGGGCCTCTGCGGCGCTCGCAATCTCGCCGCTGCCGTTCCTCGGCCCGGTCGGGGCAGTGCGCGTCGGCCTGATCGACGGAGAGCTGCTCGTGAACCCGACGTTCCAGCAGCTCGAGGAGTCGGCGCTCGACCTCGTCATCGTCGGCACCCGCGAGGCGCTCACGATGATCGAGGCGGGCGGCGACCAGGTGCCCGAGGAGACGATGCTCGACGCGTTCGCGCTCGCGCACTCGGAGATCATCCGCATCTGCGATGCGATCGACGAGCTCGCCCGGGAGGTCGGGAAGCCCAAGTGGATCGACCCCGAGCTCAACACGGAGCTCGAGACACGCCACGGCGACGCGATCGCGAGCCGCATCGCCGAGGCCGGCCTCCGGGAGGCCGGGGCGATCGTCGAGGAGCTCGTCTCCGAGAGCGCCCCGCCGATCGCGATGGACTCGAGCGAGGCCGACATCGTCCGCGAGACCCAGCTGCGGAACGGGCTCCTCGCGGCGCTCGAGCGCCGCCGGCTCGCGGCGGTCGAGGGCCCGGTGCGGGAGCAGTTCGAGGACGCCCTCCGCGCGCTCACCGACGCGGAGCAGGACTCGAAGGAGCTCAAGTCGCGCAAGCGCGAGCTCCTCGTCGACCGCATCCAGGAGGAGGTACGGCTGCCGTTCCCGACCGGCGACGGCGAGGACGGTGCCAAGGACGCCGTCACGCGCTCGTACCTCAAGAAGGCCGCCGACGCGGTCTACAAGGACCTCGTCCGGAAGAAGATCGCGATCGACAAGCGGCGCCCCGACGGCCGCGGCACGGAGGAGATCCGGCCGATCACGACCGAGGTCGACGTCGCGCCGCGGACGCACGGCTCCGCGCTCTTCACGCGCGGGCAGACGCAGATCCTCACACTCTGCACGCTCGGCACCGCAAAGGAGCAGCAGCGGATCGACGACCTCTCGCTCGAGCAGGAGCGCCGCTACATGCACCACTACAACTTCCCGCCGTACTCGGTCGGGGAGACGGGCTTCATGCGGGGCCCGAAGCGGCGCGACATCGGCCACGGGGCGCTCGCACAGCGGGCCCTCGAGCCGGTGATCCCGCCGATCGAGGACTTCCCGTACACGATCCGGCTCGTCTCCGAGACGCTCGAGTCGAACGGCTCCTCGTCGATGGGCTCGGTGTGCGGCTCGACGATGTCGCTGATGCACGCCGGCGTGCCCATCACAGCGCCGGTCTCGGGTATCGCGATGGGCCTCGTCAAGGAGGGCGACGACTACGTCATCCTCACCGACATCCAGGGCGCGGAAGACCACCTGGGCGACATGGACTTCAAGGTCGCCGGAACCGGGAACGGCATCACCGCGCTCCAGATGGACATCAAGATCACCGGCGTCACGCAGGAGATCATGCGCTCGGCGCTCGAGCAGGCGAAGCGGGCCCGGGCGTTCATCCTCGACAAGATGCTCGAGACGATCTCGGCGCCGCGGGCGGAGCTCGCCGGGCATGCGCCGCGGATCTCCTCGATCCGCATCAACCCCGACTTCATCGGGATGGTGATCGGCAAGGGCGGCGAGACGATCCGCTCACTCGAGGCGGACTACGACGTCCAGATCGACATCGAGGAGGACGGCACGATCCTCGTCTACGCGACCGAGGGCACGAACGCCGACGCCGCGATCTCCGCGATCCAGGCGATGACGAAGGAGCCCGAGGTCGGCGACACCTACACCGGCCGCGTCGTGAAGACGACGGACTTCGGGGCGTTCGTCGAGCTCAAGAAGGGCACCGACGGGCTCCTGCACGTCTCGAACGTCGGCCCGGGGCGGGTCGCGCACATCGAGGACGTGCTGACCCGCGGCGACACGCTCGACGTGCTCGTGCAGGAGGTCGACAAGGAGCGCGGCCGCATCGGCCTCAAGCTGATCGCGAAGCACGAGAACGGCGAGCTCGTCTCGCCCGAGACGCTCGTCGAGCGGGCGAAGGACGCTCCGCCGCGCGAGCCGCGCCCGCCGCGCGAGGATCGCGGCCGTGGTCGCGGTGGCGACCGCGGGCGCCGCCGGGACTAGAGGGCTAGGTGCGGCCCGGCGCAAGCCGGGCCGCACCCGTATCTAGGATCCGCGCCGTGCGCGAGCCCGAGATCACGACGCTTCCGGGCGGTGAGCGGGTCGTCACCGACCGGCTCCGGGGTGTCCGCTCGGCGGCGCTCGGGCTCTGGATCGCGACCGGCTCGCGCGACGAGCCGCGCTCGCGTGCCGGCGTCTCCCACTTCATCGAGCACCTGCTCTTCAAGGGCTCCGAGCGGTACAGCGCGCAGCACATAGCCGAGCTCTTCGACGCGATGGGCGGGGAGTTGAACGCCGCGACCTCGCGCGAGACGACCGTGCTCTACACACGGGTGCCCGACGGGCACCTGACGGACGCGCTCGACGCGATGACCGACATGGTGTTCGCCCCGACCTTCGCGGACGTCGACTCCGAGCGCGAGGTCGTGCTCGAGGAGATTGCGATGGTCGACGACAACCCCCAGGACCTCGTCCACGACCTGGCGTCGGAGGCGGTGTTCGGCGAGCACCCGCTCGGGAGGCCGGTGATCGGAAGCGCCGACGTGATCGCCGGCGTGTCGCCCCGCGCGCTCCGGACGTGGCATCGGCGTGCCTACGAGGGTCCCCGAATCGTCCTGGCCGCGGCCGGCCACGTCGCGCACGACCGGCTCGTCGAGCTGTTCGCGGCTCGGCTTCCCACGAGGACCGATGCAGCAGCCGCGCCCCGCCGCGTCGCGCTGCGCCGGCTTCCCCGCCCCGGGTACCGGTTCCTCCGGCGCCGGACGGAGCAGTACCACGTCGTGCTCGCCGCTCCGGGAATCCCGCACGACGACGACGGCCGCTACGCGGTCGCGCTGCTCGACGCGATTCTCGGCGGCTCCGCGTCCTCGAGGCTGTTCCAGGAGATCCGCGAGCGGCGAGGCATGGCCTACAGCGTCTATACGTTCGGCTCGCAGTACGCCGAAACGGGCCAGGTCGGGATCTACGTCGGCACACGGGAGGACAACCTCGACGAGTGCCTGCGCGTGATCGCCGCGGAACTCGAGGACGTCGCGGCGGGCGGCCTGCGACCGGGTGAGCTCGATCGGGCGAAGGAGAACCTCGAGGGCCGCCTCCTCCTGTCGCTCGAGAGCACGTCGAACCGCATGAGCCGCGTCGGGAGAGCGCTCGTCACCGATACGGAGCTCGTCTCGGTCGAGGAGACGCTTCGACGGCTGCGGGCGGTCACCGCAGACGAGGTCGCGCAAGCGGCACGGTCGCTGTTCGCTCCCGCCCGTTTCTCGGCGGCGGGCATCGGCCCGCGCGAGAGCCGCTTCCGGAAGGCAGTGGCGCGCCTCAACCCCGCCCTCGCCGAGCCGCGATGAGGATCTGCCTCTACGGCTCGGAGGGAAAGGTCGGAGCCGCGCTGCGGCCCGCGCTCGAGGGGGCCGGCCACGAGGTCTTCGACGGACGCCGCGACGGCCCGGCCGGGTGCGACGTCGCGATCGACTTCACGCGTCCCGACGCCGTGCTCGAGAACGCCCGGGCGTGCCTCGACGCAGGTGTTCCCGTCGTGGTCGGCACGACCGGCTTCGACCTCGACGCACTGGACGCGGCCGCGCGGGCGTCGGACGTGCCGTGCTTCCACGCGGCGAACTTCGCGCTCGGCGCGGTGCTCATGATGCGCTTCGCGGAGGAGGCGGCGCGGTCGTTCCCGCGGGCCGAGATCGTCGAGCTGCACGCCGACACGAAGCGCGACGCGCCGTCGGGCACGGC
>DASSUT010000147.1:0-15158 GCA_035706725.1 Gaiella sp.
CGGAGCAGCAGGTCGACGTCGTGCTCGCTCGCCGGACCGCCGCGCGCCCAGGCGGCGAGACCGCCGCCGAGGAGGAACGGGACACCGGCGTCGCGCAGCACGGCGGCGCTCCGCTTCATGGTCTCGACCAGCTCGAAGAACGCGTCGTCCTGCAGGGCGCTCATGCCCGCTCAGTACCCCTGCGGGCGTGAGGCGAACCGGAAAGCGGGTACAGAACGGCCATGGCCGACCTCACGGTCGCCGCCGTCGGGGACGTGCACGCCTCCGACGAGCGGCGCGAGCATCTCACGCGCGCATTCGGCGGGCTCGACGACCAGGCCGACCTCGTTCTCCTGGCCGGGGACCTCACCACGCACGGCCTGCCCGAGCAGGCGGCCGTGCTCGCGGACGTCTGCCGGGACGTCCCCGTCCCGGTGGTCGCGGTGCTCGGGAACCACGACCACCACAGCGGGTGCGAGCGCGAAGTCGCCGCGGTTCTCGACGAGGCCGGCGTGCTCGTGCTCGAGGAGTCGCACGTCGTGCTCGAGACCGGGGGACTGCAGGTCGGGGTCGTCGGCGCGAAGGGATTCGTCGGCGGCTTTCCCGGCGCGGAGATCGCGGACTTCGGGGAGCGGCTGCTGCGCGAGGTGTACGAGGAGACATCGCGCCACGTGGAGGCCCTCGAGCGGGGGCTCGAGGCGATCGCCGGGTGCGAGCGCCGGCTCGCGCTCCTCCACTACGCGCCCGTGACCGAGACGCTCGTCGGCGAGCCCGAGGGGATCTGGGCGTTCCTCGGCTCCGGCCGGCTCGCCGGCCCGATCGGGGCCCACCGGCCCGAGGTCGTCTTCCACGGGCACGCGCACCACGGCCGGCCGCTCGGGGCGATCGGCTCCGTGCCCGTGTACAACGTCGCGCACCACGTGATCGACGGCGACTTCGCGATCGTGCGGCTGTGACCGGCGAGCGGCGCGAGAGCTCGGAGACGCTCCTCACCGTGCTCGTGGCGTTCTGCGCGAACCTCCTGATCGCGATCGCGAAGCTCGCCGCCGGCCTTCTCTCCGGGTCGACCGCGATGCTGGCCGAGGCCGCCCACTCGGCGGCCGATACCGTGAACCAGATCCTCCTGCTGGTCTCGCTGCCGCTCAGCCGCCGGCAGCCCGACGAGACGCACCCGTTCGGCCACGGGATGGAGCGGTACTTCTGGGCGCTGATGGCGGCGGTGCTGATGTTCACCGGAGGCGCGGTGTTCTCGATCGTCGAGGGCGCACGCGTCGTCGCGCACGGCGGCGGCGAGCGCAGCCTGACGGTCGCGTTCGCCGTGCTCGGGATCGCCTTCGTGGCGGACGGCGCCTCGCTCGTACGCGCCGTGCGGCAGAGTCGGCGAGGCGCGAGGGCGGCGGGCACGTCGTTCTTCGCGCACGTCCGCGAGAGCAGCGATCCGACGACCAAGGTCGTGCTCGCCGAGGACACCGCCGCCGTCGTCGGGGTCGTGATCGCGTTCGGCGGGATCCTGCTGCTCGCGCTGACCGGCGACCCGGTGTGGGACGGGATCGCCTCGATCGCGATCGGCGTCCTGCTCGCGGCGGTCGCGTACGCGATCGGGCGCGACGCGAAAGAGCGGCTGCTCGGCAGGGCGGCGTCCACGCGTCACCGTGCCGCGATCGAGCGGGCGATCGGCGGCCACCCGGCCGTGCGGGGCGTCTCCGAGGTGCTGTCGCTGCAGGTCGGCCCGGAAGACCTGCTGGTCGCGGTCCGTCTCGAGCTCGCCGACCGCCTGTCGACGGACGACATCGAGCAGGTCATGGACGAGCTCCAGGACGCGGTGGGCCAGGCCGTCGGCCAGGTCCATCACCTCTTCCTCGACCCGACGCCGATGCCGTCGGGCGGACGCGCCTGAGAGCGGCGCTCAGCTCGACGACTTCGGGATGAAGCTGATCTGTCCCGACGCCTCGACGATCGCCCACTCGACCTCGTCCAGCGACGCGATCTGCTGGACCCGGGCGGCGGCCGCGACCTCCTCGAGCGTGAGGCGCTCGGAGCGCAGGTTCCTGTCGACCGGCTTGCCGCGGTCGATCACGATGATGGGCGCAGCCTCGAGCACCTCGCGCGCGCGTCGGAACCGGAAGCTGAGCCACGAGGTCAGGAGGACGAGCATCGCGAACGTGCCCACCGCGAGCACGGTCCCCGTCATGGACATGTCGCTCTGCGTCACGCCCTGCTGCATGAGGTCGCCGATCACGACGAGCAGGATGAGGTCGAACGGCTCGAGCGTCGAGAGCTCGCGGCGCCCGAGCACCCGGAGGAGGACGAACAGGAACACGAAGGCAACCGCAGCACGCAGCACGATGTCCATCGCTCACCTCACGGGAAGACCGTCAACGACCGGTTGACCGCGACCAGCGGTCGTGGGCCGTCGCGCAGCGCGACGTCCTGTGTGCGACGCCCCACCGTCGTCGGGTTGACCTGGAACTCGTAGTACACGGTCAGCGTCCGGCCGGCGTCGAGCCTGGGGAAGTGGAACGCCACTCCGCCGTTTTCGCTCACCGTGAAGCTGGGCTCCGGCTGGACCGTGTTGACCGTCAGGCCGTCGAACCAGCCCGGCGCGAGGACGAGGGTCGGCCGCGCGATCGGCGCCCGCGCTTGCACCTCGACGCGCCCCTGGAACAGCAGCCCGCCGCGGACGGATTTCGGCGCCTCCACCTGGAGCGTCGCTGCGGGTCCCTCGGCCGTGCTCGTCCACGGCCGCTGCCCGAACACGCCCGCGAGCCCGGCGGCGAGGAACCCGACGATCGCGGCGACGACGACCCAGCGGACCCAGTGCTCGAACCTGCCCGCGCGGTCACGGTGCTGCTTCAGCGTGACGTAGTCCGGCGGGCGGGAGGTCCCACTCACCCGGTGAGCCGTTCCCCCTCCTGGCAATGCACAAACCGAGGTGCAAAGACGGATCCGCGTCGGACGGAGGTTTGGCGGAGCGCGCCCGGGGGGCACCACGACCGCGTGAGGGAGGACGAGCCCGGCGTCGACAACCACATCTGGCGCACGCGGTACGGCGCGCTCGAGGACGAGCTCGCCGCGGATGCCGCGACCGCGATGCCGGAGCTGCTCGACCTCGTCGAGGAGATGCTCACCGCCGGCGGGTTCGACACGACGCCCGGCGGAACGATCGAGCAGCCCGAGGTCGCGGCCGCGTTGGCGCGGGGGCGCGAGGTCGTCGCGGCCGTCGACGCCGGGGAGCCGGTCCGGGCCGACGACGCCCAGCAGGCTGCGGCGGAGCTGCGGGAGCTGTACCTCGGGCTCCTCGACCGGCCGGAGGCGGAGACGGGCCCCGAGCTCGCCCGTGACGAGCCGCCTCCCTGGTGAGCCGCACCGCCGACCTCGAGCACGCACGCGGAGAGGCAGAGGGCTGCCGGCGCTGCGATCTGTTCCGGAATGCGACGCAGGTCGTGTTCGGCGAGGGCACGATCCGGGCCCGCGCGATGCTCGTCGGCGAGCAGCCGGGCGACCGCGAGGACGAGGAAGGGCGCCCCTTCGTCGGCCCGGCGGGGATGCTCCTGCGCAAGGTCCTCGCGGAGGTCGGTCTTCCCGAGCGGGAGGTCTATCTCACGAACGCCGTCAAGCACTTCAAGTGGCGACCGAAGGGCACGCGTCGCATCCACGACAAGCCGAACTGGGCCGAGGTGCAGGCGTGTCACCAGTGGCTCGGCATCGAGCTCGCGAGCGTGCAGCCCGAGCTGCTCGTCCTCCTCGGCGGAACCGCCGCCCAGGCGGTTCTCGGCCGCGCCGCGCGGGTGAACCGGCTTCGCGGCTCGGTCTTCGAGCCTGAGAACGTCGACATGCCGGTCGTCGTCACGTTCCACCCGTCGGCGGTGCTGCGTGCGGGCGACCAGCGTGAGGAACGCCGCGCGGAGCTCGCCGAGGACCTCGGTCTCGTCCGCGACTACCTCGGCACCCGCACCGCGTCTCCACGCGCATGACCTCGTTTCCCCCGCTCCCCTCGCGGGTACGGAGATGGGAGAGACGTCGATCGGAGGTGGAGCAATGCCGCCACGTGGCGTGAAGAAGGGCACCAAGCGTGCCCGCCAGTACGAGCACATCAAGGACTCGCTGAAGGACGAAGGCCGCTCGGAGGACACCGCCGAGGAGATCGCGGCGCGTACGGTGAACAAGGAGCGCGCGCGTCACGGTGAGGCACGGACGTCGTCGCGCCTGTCGCGCGAGGACATCTCCTCGGGCCGGCGCGGCGGGCTGCGGTCGGGCCGGAAAGGGCCGCGGGGCCGGACGCGTGACCAGCTGTACGAGGAGGCCAAGAAGAAGAACGTCAAGGGCCGGTCGAAGATGAACAAGGCGCAACTCGAGCGGGCGGTGGGCCGCTAGCGGTCCTCCGCGCGGCCGCACGGGGAAACCATGTCGATCCTGTTCGCGATCATCCTCGGCGTCATCGGGATCGTCGTCCTGTTCGTCATTCCGTGGATCGGCGCGGCGGTACTGGGCGCCGCGGTCATCCTCGCGCTCATCGCGGTGTTCTGGGGCGGCGCGAGGGCGGCGACCGGAGAGGCGGCCGAGGAGCGCGAAGAGCCAGAGCGGCCGCACATGCGCGGCCCGTCGAGCTGAGCGTTCCCTCGCTCAGGCGCGGGCGCGGACGAGGACGGCGTTGCCGGACGCGTCCGCTGCCAGCACGCCGGCGTCGACCTCCTCGACGGCGCCGACCGTGGCCAGGCGGTCCCGGGCGTCCGACACCGCTGCCTCGTCGGGCACGAGGACCTCGAATCGCTCGAGACCCCTCGCGCCCTGCGGCGGCCGTGGGACGCCAACGCCCGCCCACGTGTTCAGCCCCACGTGGTGGTGGTAGCCGCCCGCGGAGGCGAACAGCGCGCCGGGATAGCCGCGCACGGTCACGTCGAGGCCGAGCGCGTCGACCCAGAACGCCTGCGCGGACGGGAGGTCCGCGACCTGGAGATGGACGTGGCCGAGGATCGTGCCGTCCGGCATCGGCCCGTCGCTGCCGGCGTGCTCGGAGAGCAGCGACTCGAGGTCGAGCGGAAGCGTCGCCATCTCGAGCTCGCCGCCGGCCCGCGGCCACTCCTCGCGCGGCCGGTCGCGGTACAGCTCGATGCCGTTTCCCTCGGGGTCGGAGAGGTACAGCGCCTCGCTCACGAGATGATCGGAGGCGCCGCTCAGATGCCACCCCTCCTCGAACACGCGCCGCAGTGCGCGACCGAGATCGGCGCGGGTCGGGACGAGGAGAGCGAGGTGGAAGAGCCCCGTCGTCTGCGGCGGCCGCCGCGGCGCGCCGGGGTCGGCGTGGAGCTCGACGAGCGGACCGTCGCCCGTGCCGAGCGGCGTGACGCCGTTCTCGCCAGGCTGGGCGCGCAGGCCGATCACCCGCTCGTAGAAGTCCCGCAGCAGCGCGTCGTCCGAGACGCGGAGGCGAATCGCGCCGAGCCGCGTCTCGGCCGGAAGCTCACCCATCGGCGTGCTCGAGGTCGAGCGCGCACGAGTTGATGCAGAACCGGTGTCCTGCCGGCCCGGGCCCGTCGTCGAACAGGTGGCCGAGGTGGCCGCCGCAGGCCGCGCAGACCACCTCGGTACGGACCATCCCGTGGCTCGTATCGACGCGAGTCTCGACCGCGTCGAGCGACGCCGGCTCGACGAAGCTCGGCCAGCCGGAGCCCGAATGAAACTTGGCCTCCGAGCGGAAGAGCTCGGCCCCGCACCCCGCGCAGCGGTAGACGCCGGGATCCTCGGTGTCCGTGTACGTGCCGGTGAACGGCCGCTCGGTCGCCTGCTGCCGGAGCACCGCGTACTGCTCGGGCGTCAGGCGCTCACGCCACTCCTCGTCGGTCAGCTCGACCCGTCGTGCCATCACATCACCACCAGCGAGACCGCCACGAACTGCGTGGCCGCCGCGGCGACCACGAGCAGGTGGAAGACCTCGTGGAACCCGAGGGTGCGAGGGAACGGGTTCGGCCAGCGTGTCGCGTAGATCAGCGCGCCGAGCGAGTACAGCCCTCCGCCGACGGCGACCAGCACGCCGACCGCGACGCCCACACCCGAGAAGAGCTTCGGGACGACGAAGACGCCCGCCCAGCCGACGAGCAGGTATGCCGCGGTGCTGAGCCATCGTGGCGAGTCGATCCAGAGGACCTCGAGCAGCAGCCCGAGGAGCGCGCCGGCCCATGCCGCCGCCAGCACGATCCATGCCGTCGGGCCCTGGAGCGTGAGGACGGCAAACGGCGTGTACGTCCCCGCGATGAAGAGGAAGATCGTCGAGTGGTCGAGCCGCCTGGCCCACAGCCGTCTCGCGGCGCTCCGCCACGGGAATCGGTGGTAGAGGGCGCTCGCGCCGAACATCGCGGCGAGCGCGGCGGCGTAGACCCAGGACGAGACGGTCTCCGTCACCCCGTCCGCCAACACCACGAGCACGATCCCGGCCACGACGGCCACGACGAACGCCCAGAGGTGGAACACCCCTCGCAGACGCGGCGTGAGCTCGAGCTGCATCGCGCCATTGTCGCATCCCGGGCGACGCCGGGCACGTCTAGGACTGGCTGCGCCCGACCTCGGCGAGCCTGAGAACGCGCGGCCCGAGCTTGCGGACGATCACGTTCGGCGTCTCGACGATCGGCCTGCGCTCGTCGTCGGTGTAGCGCACGACGGCCTCCTCGACCCGGCGCCGCACGTCGAGCACGCACTCGCGCAGCCCGAGCTCGTCGAGCCTGACCGCGAGCCGCTTCATGTTCATCACGTAGTAGTAGAGGGAGTCGACGTCCGGCCCGTACGACTCGCGCAGGTGCAGGTCGATGAGGCCGTGGGAGCGTTTCGCGTCACGCAGGAGCCGGTCGGCGAGGTCCATGTACTCGGTCGCGAGCGCCGAGAGCCGCGCTGCGGCGCCCTCGTATTCGGCGAGGTAGCGGCGCGTACAGAGCACCGCGATACGCACGTGGCGCCCCTCGTCGCGGCGGACGTTCGTCTGCCCCTCCTTCATGCCGGGGAGGTCGAAGCCGTCGTAGATCCCCCTCCCCTTCGCACGGCGGATGACGACGTCGCTGTTCGCGACCACGTCCTCGCTCAGGATCCCGTAAATGAAGATCGCCGCGTACACGTCCTGCATCGGCCGGCCCGCGCGCAGCAAGTACCGCATCTGACCGTCGAAGCGCGCGAACAACGTCTCCGCGACGAAGTTGTCGTATTTCCGGGCGACGCGGTCGACGTCCTCCGGGGGAATGCCGAGCACCTCGGTCGCGACGCGGACGAGGCTGCCGCGGTGCATCTTCTCGTCGTGCTCCTGTCCCTTGAGGGCGGTCCGCATCGCGTCGTACCCGAGCCCCTCGCCCGTCGTACGGCCCTCGTCCTCCCGCGGGACGGCGGCCACGATCCTGTCCATCCAGTCGTCGACGACCGACTCGGCGCGGTAGATCGTCCCGAACACCCGAAGCAGCGCCTCCTGCTGGTCGCGCTCGAGCGCCCGGTAGCTCTCCGCGTCGACGGAGAGGTCGACGCTGTACGCGTCCCACGCGTGCGCGTTCGCCGCGGCGGTGATGTCGTCGAACGTCTTCCAGCCGCCGCCGACCGCCCGATCGGCCGCCTCGTCCCGGTCGATGAGCGCATCGATCTCGTGGAGCAGCCGGTCGAACCGGTCGGATGCGTGGCCGTCCCCGCTTCGCGCGACCTCCGCGCCGGAATCGGCCGCGCTCGCGTGCATCCCCGCAGACACGTGAGAGAAGTCTAGGTGGGCCGCCTGCGAGCCGCGGCCGAACCGCTCCTCGGCACGCGTGTGCCGCGCCCTACACTCACCGCCGGGGCCGGTAGCTCAGCTGGTAGAGCAGGGGACTTTTAATCCCAAGGTCGCAGGTTCGATTCCTGCCCGGCCCATCCAGAGATGGCCTGCAAATCGGCTCATGCATCTCCGTTCGGGTGATGGCTATGAAGCTCTGGGGCCACGTACGGGGCCACACGCGGAGGCCGGTCGGGCCGGTTGGACTCTGTCTCGGCCGCAACGTGCTTCCCGCCCTCGGACCCGCCACGACCGAAGGTAGATGTTGGTGATCGAGTTGCCTAGTGACCTGAACGGACACGTCGCGAAGGGGTCAGATCGCGCTCGATTCGTGCGGATTTGTTGCATTCCTCTAGATGTTGCACGTTTTTCGGCGGCTGGGGACCCTCGAAAGTTCTCCAAACGCGCTTGGTTAAATGGATTGCGTGTTGCGCAACAAGTCGTTCGATGATGCACACGATTGCCGGTCAGGACGGGAGCGTCAGGACCAGGCGTTGCGCGACCTGGGGTTCGACGTGGTAACGCGACGAGGCACAAAGCTGGTGTTTATCCCAACGAGGTGCGCGGAGTCCTTCCGACACGGGTCGTCGGCGTCGAGGCGGGTGTCTCAGACCACGTTGAACGAGACGGTGGCCGACGACTCGGATGCGTGCCGACCGTAGCTCGCGACTGAAGAACCGGTCGATGACGAGGCCGTCGTGCTCTCCTTCCACGATCAAGGCGGCGCGCGTCAGTTGAACGAGTTGTGCGCGGCTCGCTAATCAAGCCTGCCCGACAAAGCGGTCGAGGATCCCGATTGGGTCGGTGGTCAGCCGCCCAGCTCGGCTCAGCCCTTGTTCGTCGCGGAAGACCCGGTAGTACTCGCTGCCAGCGTAGGGCAGGTCGAGAAACGGGAGCGCGTGGGTAGCGATGATGGCTCCGGCTCCCGCCTCGACGCGTTCGGCAATCCAACGAGCAACTTCTTCCTGGGCGGCGGGGTGAAGGTGGCGCTCCGGTTCGTCTAGCACATAGATAGTCGTGCGCTCCGGCTCCTTGTTGCTCGGTGGTGGGCGCAAGATGCGCATTGCCTCGCGGATCGAGCGTGCCCAGGTGCGGAGTCCACTGCCTGCCACGGCAAGATCGAACAGTTCGCCATCCCGTTTCGCCTTGAGCGCCGTTTGGGTCTTGGATCCGCTGAACGCGACGCGCTCGCTCGGGAGCAGCGGCCTGACCATGATGTCGTACTCGTCGGTGATGAAGGCCGGAGCGATGGTCGTTGCTGTGGCGGATAGCTGCGCGCACTGCCTGCTCTCGTGCGTCGCGACGATCTCGGCTACGGCGGCGACGCCGAAGCCAACGAGAGCCCACGCGCAGTCACCGAGCGGCGAGGTATTCGGTCGGGGGGTTGTCCGGGTTCGTTCCCGTACGTAGGGTGCGGGCTCCGCGATCAACGAACTGGGGATCTACCATGCGAAGGACATGGCCTAGATGGCTCGTGCTGGGATTGATTGTTCTGATCGCGGCCTTCACGGGGATGGGTGCTGTTGGGGAGGCGGCTGCGGTGGGCTGTGGCACGGGCACGCCCGCGAAGCGGCTCAATCTTCGTGTCTCGGACTTCCCACGCGGGGCATCGTTGCTAGAAGCCTCGTCGGACGGCGGCATGACCGAGTCCGGGGTTCGCGGCACGTCGTACAAGGTCCGGGTGCTCTATCCGCTGGGAGCGGGGCAGGCGGTCGTGACCTCGCTGGTAGGTGTCACCGACTGTGTGGCGCAGGCGCGACGGCTGTTCGCGCCCTTTCGCGGCGACTCCTCGGTGACGGCCCACACGGTGCGCAAGCTCCGCCTCCCGAACCTCGGCGACGAGCAGGTTGCGCTCTGGGTTCGTGAGAGCAACGGCGAGGCGTCGGCGATGCTTGTGGTGCGCTCACAGAATGTCGTCTGGATGCTTGGCATGGTCGGCCGCCCCGAGCTGACGCGCAATCGTGCAATCGCGGAGTTGTCGAAGTACGGCGCCAAGATTGCTTCGCGTGTCAACACGCGCTAAGCGATCGGCCTCTCCCTTGTCGATCTACGTGCGCGCGACCGGAGCCGAGTTCCTTCTACTCGCCTCCGCGGTCGTCCGGGCTGCAGTGGGGCGGGCTGAAGCCGCCCCGTTGCTGGCGTACTGGCTGATGCTGGGTGCTCTCGGCAAGGCGGGTGGGCGAAGCGAGGGTGGCCCCGTTCGCCCCTGCTACGCGGATGGTCCGGCCGCGATGAGCATCCCTTCGGCGAGCAGCCTCGTATCGGGCAAGAGCTGTCCTTCGGGCGGCACCGTCAGCTGGGTGCCGTCGGGCATCGTCAGCGTCATCTCTCCAGGGTCGCAGGTTCGATTCCTGCCCGGCCCATAGGGCCACTCATCGCGTTCGCTCTGCCTGTTCCAGACGATTTTTCATGTGGCCGGTGTCCTGGACACCTTGGAAACGGGTCAAGTTGTGGTCGAGCCCGAAGCCTCGACCACGGACTTCAGTGGAACCTCCGTGGGCTTGGCAGGCGTGGCCCGCCTCGGCCGCGAACCGCCCGAGCCATGGCCAGTCCGACGGCCGAGCTGATCGCGACCAGCGGGATGTCGATGAGGAGAAACTCCCATCCGATCATGTACTCACCGCTGATGACGGTCGCGGTCGTGCCGAGCAAAACCGATGCGATGACGCCGACAAGAAGCCGCGTTTGCGGTCTGACCAGCGTGAGCACCGAACCCACCAAGAGCCCGCTGAGAATGGGAAACAGCTCGTTCATCGCTCCACCTCCGTGAGCTTGGCCCGGTGGTCAGACGTCGCGGACATGGACGCCCCGCCCCATCGTCCCTGCGAATAGTCGGTTGAATCTGCGGTTGAAGCGCAACTCGACCACCGGGCTGCGCGGCAAGCCGTCCTGGAAGGCCGTCCACGTAACTCCGCCGTCTGTCGTACGAAACACCCCGACGTCGGTGCCCGCGTAGGCGACCAGGGGATCGAAGTCTGCGAGCGCAGCTGCGCTCGTCGGAACATCGGGCAGGCTGAGCGCCGGGAACTGGCCGCTCGCGTCCACCCAACCATTGACGTTCGTCGCGTTCTCATTGCGGAAGAGGTGGCTGATACCAAGGGGGTTGAGGATCATGTCGGGCCGCCCGGTGAACGAGACGCCTGAGCCACCAAAGACGAGCCAGACGTGGTTCGGGTTACCAGGGTTCACACTGATTGCCTGCACCTGGGCAGTGGGGAAGAGCGCGTCCGCCGGCGATCCCGGGGAATCGATGCGCGTCCAGTCGCCGGCATTCGCTCCTCCGTTGACTGCTCGGTAGACGGCACCCTGCGACGTAGACAGGTAGAGGATGGAGGGGTCGCTGGGTGCAAACTCGAGCGCGGTGATGGTCCCGGCCGTCTGGAATGGATTCCCGGAGCCGTCCTCTACTCGCTGCCAGTTCTGTCCCCCGTTCGTCGACCTGAAGAGCTCGGTACTCCCGCAGACGAACACCGTCCGGTTGTTTGCCGGGTTCGCAATCGGGTCGCGCGGGTCGAGCTTGATGATCGTGATCCAGGGCGAGCCGCCGCTGAGTCCGGCCTGTCCTAGTTGCTGGTGGCTCGCCCCGCCGTCGACCGAACGCCGGAGCCAGTTGGGCAGGCCATTCTGCGACGAGAAGTAGAAGATCTGTGGATCTGTGGGATCAATGGCGACCTGTGTGCCGTCTCCCCACGGAATATGGCGCCAGACGCCTGCTGCGTTCCGATAGTAAATGCCATTGTCTTGGGCGCCGCCCGCGACGATGTCACGGTCGTGCTCGGACACGTCGATGTCGTAGAGCTGCGTGATCGCAAGCCAGCCGGAGCTGAGCGTCCAGTTCGTCCCACGGTCGCCCGAGCGGAAGACGCCACCATCATTGCCGAGGTAGATCCGGCGCGAATCGCGTGGGTCGAAGGCGAGGTCCTGCTGGTCAGGGTGGATGCCCGTGTTGATCGCCACCCAGTCGCCTGCGTTCGCGCCCCCGTTGGTCGTCCGCATAAGCGTTCCGGCGGCGCCGGCGTACATGACGTCCTCGTCCGTGGGATCGACGGCGATCACCGAGCACCACTCGTCATAGCTGACCGTGGCGACATTTGCAGCCTTCTCCTGCCAGATCGTGCCGCCGTCGGCGGTGGTGAAGATGCGCGAGCCGTCCGAGCCGAGCTTCGCGACCACGAACCCCTGCCCATGTGCCCCTCGTCGGCCGATCGCGAGCTTCGCCCAGCCCGCGTCCGCCCCCGACGGGAGTTGCTCGGGGCCATCGAGACGTGTGAACGCCGGGCCCCACCAGGACTGCTCCCCTGCGTTTGTCGAGCGATAGACGCCATCGTTGTGAACGCCGATGTACACCCACTCCGGGTTGAAGAACGGGGGCCCAAACAGCGTCGGGACGTCGGGGGGCGCGACCTCGTCGAACGCGGCGGCTTCGAGCGCCATGCCCTTGACGACGATCGGCTCGTACCGCACCACGACGTCGGTGATCTGCCCGTCGAACAGCGAACTCAGGCCGGGATTCGAGCGCCAGGTAACTCCCCCGTTGACCGACTTGTGTAGTCCGCGGTTGCCGGCGACATAGATCACGTCAGGACGCGTTGGGTGCACAACGACGGCCGAGAAGCGCGTGCTCGAAACGGGGGTCATGAGCGTCCAGGTGACGCCTCCGTCGCTGGAGCGATAAATGCCGACGCCCGACCACGCTGGGTTGTAGCCGCCGCCGTCCTCGCCGGACGCCGCGTACATGATCGAGGGGTTCGAGGGAGCGATCGCGACCGCGCCCATAGTGAGTGTCGGCTGCAGGTCCATGCATGGGCGCCAAGACGCCCCGGCGTTGTTCGTGCGCCAGACGCCACCCCCCGCGGCAGCGGCGATCAGGACGTTGCCATCCGCTGGATGGACGGCGATCTGGGTCACGCGTCCGATGCCCCCGAAACCCGCGTCTGGAAAGGGACCGATTGACGACCAGCGCGAGCAAACTCGGAGGAAATCCCACGACCACTTGATCACGGGCGGCTTGACCAGGGCGCCGTCGACGAGATCGAGGTCGCCAAGGAGGTTCTTGATGCGGCTTCCGGCGTCGGCGGGCGCGACCGGCGCGGAGAGGACTGCCTCGCCGATCCGGTCGACCATCTCCGGTCCGAGTGTCCCGTTCCCACCCTCCACTTGTTGGAAGGAAGGATCGCGCTCGATCGACTTCCACTGCCTGGCGATAAGGTCGAGAGCCGTTCGAAGCGACGGATCCTTGGGCATGGCGAAGAACTGGTACCGCCCGGGTCTCCGAATGCGTGCAGCGACGAATCGCTCCTGCGGCGAGTAGACGGCCGTCATGTCGAGAACCGGCTGCAGCGGGTCAGAGATCTCGGCGAGCATGACCGTCTCGAGATCGAGATCCGCCGCCAATTCTTCGTCGACGGGAGCGACGAGCATGCCCTTGCTCGATAGGTCCAGCTCCCGACTCAGCGCCGTTAGCCCATTGTCCTTCTGCTGGGGCGCTGGCTTCAACGCCGCGGGCTGGCGGCGCCCCGAGGCGTCGAGCAGGCTCGTCTCGCCCACCGACCGCTTTCGCGTCGTCTCGCTCATATTCGCGAACAGCGTGTGGGCATCCTCGAGAACCTGTGCCCGGAGCGACGCGGGATCCAACTGGTGCACCGCGTCCCGGAGGCCGCGCCGCAGCCGCTCGGTTGACAGTGCGTGCTCGTCCCTTCCGGCACGCTGGGTGAACCACTGCGATCGGCCGACGACGCCCGGGACGAGCTTCTCCGGTCTGACCTTGTCGAAGTCGCGCGCGTAAACGCGGCCGCTGGCCCGACGCCGGTCAGTTGCATCCGTCGTCTGTCTCTTCTTGGTGCGTCTAGGCGGACTTGGCATCGCGTCATTCCTCCCTAGGCCCGAGCTGCCCTCGGTTTCGCCGCAGCGCGCCGCGAGTGAGCGCGACGACACGATCTCTACGAGTCCCGACTGAGCAACGCATTGGCGAACGCCAAACGTCTGCACGCCGCAGCAAGATGGATGGCCGAGTCACAGACACCGGCTCCTTTCGCTGACGAGCTATGAGTCTTGCACTCGCACGATCCAGCGTCAACGGTAGATTTCTCTGCAGTTAGAGTCGGATCCCTGTGGCCGAAAGCTGGACGCGACGACGCGGAGCGGGGCCGGCGTTCGCGCAGTCGAGCTCGGCCTCTTCGACGCGGCCGTGACGCCCCCGAGGCGCGGCAGCTCGGCCTGGCGCGACGACCGCCGAACGGCCCCATGGGTGTCCGGTCGGGACAGCGTGTCGTCCGCCGCGTGGTCGGCGGCTTTCTACTGACGAGAGGTCGTGGCGGCCGACGATGCGGGTCCCGGGCCCTCGACCGATCGTTGTGGTGCGACTTCCATTCGCACGACCGAAGGAGGTTGGACGTGTCCACGATCCAGATCCAGAAGCCACGGACGGTCGAGGGCAACGGCGGGATTGCGACCGAGGCGTGGACGGACGTGTCGGCCGAGCCGAAGGGCGCCGGGTGGGTCCTGTTCTCCGCGATCATGCTCGGCTTCGCAGGCGTGTGGAACATCATCGCCGGCATCCTCGCGATCGACTCGTCGAAGGTCTACACGGCCGCCGCGACCTACGTCTTCAGCGACCTGAACACCTGGGGGTGGATCATCCTCGCCCTCGGTGCGCTGAGCGTCCTCGCGGCATTCACCCTGATGACCGGGAGCGAGCTCGCTCGCTGGTTCGGCATCGCCGTCGCGGGCCTCAGTGCGATCGGGCAGCTGATGTTCGTGCATGCGAATCCCTGGTGGTCGATGGCGGTCTTCGCGATCGACGTCCTGATCATCTACGGGCTCGCGATGTACGCGGGCGCACGACTCCGCGTCCGCTAGGAGGCCATGGTGCCGTCCCGGGCGACGGGCCGGCACCATGCCGATCGCCAGAGCCGCGACGCAGGAGACGACGAGAAACGGAGGAGCCATGGGATCGTCGAGAAAGCGGCCGAGGCCACTCGGCAACATTCGTGACAGGTTTGGCCAGATGGTGCGACGCCATCGGCCGTCGCCCTGGTACCGGCGCCTGATCCACAGGTAAGCGAGCCGGCCGCAGCTGAGTCGCGTCAAGTGGTGTACGAGATCCTTGCTCGTCGGCCCTTGCGTCTACGCGGCTTGCAGCTCCTTGTTTGATCGAAGTTCTTTCTCTACCTCTCCCTCGCCGCTCGTCCCCGCAGTCAGCATCTCGGCCATCGAGTCCTCGCTCAGGTAGCGGCGGGTGACGAGCCAGTCGTCATTCTGTTCGACAAGCAGGGCGCCGGCGAGGCGGATCAGCGAGCGGTCGTTGGGGAAGATGCCGACGACGTCGGTGCGCCGCTTGATCTCACCGTTGAGCCGTTCGAGCGGATTGGTGCTGTGCAGCTTGGTGCGATGCTCCCTGGGGAAG
>DASSUT010000148.1:0-4419 GCA_035706725.1 Gaiella sp.
GCGCGTGAACATCGTCAAGGTGCAGCCGAAGCCGAAGCGTCGCGGGCTCTTCAAGGGCACGCGGCCGGGTTGGAAGAAGGCGATCGTCCAGGTGCGCCAGGGCGAGACGATCGAGATCTTCGAAGGCGCACAGGTCTAGGAGCAGCAGATGCCGGTGAAGAAGTACAAGCCGACGAGCGCAGGCCGCCGCCAGATGGCCACCTCGTCGTTCGACGAGATCACGCGCACGACCCCGGAGAAGTCGCTGCTCGAGCCGCTGCGCAAGACCGGCGGCCGCAACGCAAACGGGCGGATCACGACGCGCCATCAGGGCGGGGGGCACAAGCGCCGCTACCGCCGGATCGACTTCAAGCGCGTGAAGGACGGGGTCCCCGCGAAGGTGGCCACGATCGAGTACGACCCGAACCGCTCGGCGCGCATCGCGCTGCTGCACTACGCCGACGGGGCGAAGGCCTACATCCTCGCTCCGTCGGGCCTGAGGGTCGGAGCGACCGTGCAGTCCGGGCCCGGTGCAGACATCCGGCCGGGGAACGCCCTGGCGCTCGCGGACATCCCGACCGGCACGAACGTGCACGCGGTCGAGCTTCGGCCGGGGCAGGGCGCGAAGCTCGCCCGCTCCGCGGGCTCCGGCGTACAGCTCGTCGCGAAGGACGCTCCGTACGCCGTCCTCCGCCTGCCGTCGGGCGAGATGCGGCGCGTGCTCCTCACGTGCCGGGCGACGGTGGGTGAGGTCGGCAACGCGGACCACGCGAACGAGTCGAGCGGAAAGGCGGGTCGCAGCCGCTGGCTCGGCCGCCGCCCGTCCGTCCGCGGGACGGCCATGAACCCTGTCGACCACCCGCACGGGGGCGGCGAGGGGAAGTCGAAGGGGAACCACCCGGTGACCCCGTGGGGCGTCCCGACGATCGGGAAGCGCACGCGCCCGAAGCACAAGGAATCCGACAGGCTGATCGTCCGCGGCCGGCGCCGCGGCAAGGAAAGGCGCTGAGCGGGGTGCTCCTCCAGGCGACAGTTGGAGCGTCTCTGGCGCACGAGACGCGACGCATTGCGTCGTCCTCCGTCGCGCGCGGGCTCTCCAGCCCGCACGCTCCCTGCGTCCTGGCACTGCTTGCGCCTCGCCCGCCAGAAACGCGAAACCGTCACCAGGAGAAGCACCAATGAGTCGTTCTTCCAAGAAGGGGCCGTTCGTCGAGGAGCGGCTGATGGGCCGTATCGAGTCGATGAACGCCGCCGGCGAGAAGCGGATGATCCGCACCTGGTCGCGCGCCTCGACGATCTTCCCCGAGATGGTCGGGCACACGATCGCCGTGCACGACGGGCGCAAGCACGTCCCGGTGTTCGTGAGCGAGCAGATGGTCGGGCACAAGCTCGGCGAGTTCGCGCCGACCCGCACGTTCCGCGGCCACTCCGGTGACCGGCAGGCGCAGGTGAAGAAGCGGTGAACGCGCTGATGGCGACGAAGACCGACACCACGCAGCAGGTTCGCGCCCAGGCGAAGTGGGTCCGCATGCCCGCGCGCAAGGCACGCCTCGTGCTCGACAACGTGCGCGGGCGCACGGTGCCCGAGGCCCGCACCGTGCTGGCGTTCACGCCGCGCGCGGCTGCGCGCGAGATCGACCGCGTGCTCGCCTCCGCGGTCGCGAACGCCGAGTCCGCCCACGGCCTCGACGGCGACGAGCTCGTGGTCGTCGGCGCGTACGCGGACGAGGGACCGACGCTCAAGCGCTGGCGCGCCCGCGCCCGCGGACGCGTCAACCGCATCCGCAAGCGCACCTGTCACATCACGATCGTCGTCGCCCAGAACCCGGCGAGCGGCAGGCCGCGGCCCCAGAAGGCCGCGAAGCCGCAGGCCGAGGCCGCTCCGCAGCCGGAGAACCCGACCGAGGAGGCGCCGGCGGCGGAGGCAAAGCCGAAGCGTCGCGCGCCCGCGAAGAAGAAGGAGGCGGTGGCCTGATGGGCCAGAAGGTGCATCCCGGCGGTCTTCGCGTCGGCGTCATCCACGACTGGAAGTCGAACTGGTGGACGGGCAAGAAGGAGCTCGCCGACTACCTGCTCGAGGACATCCGGATCCGCGACCACATCAACGGCAAGCTCGCGCACGCGGGGCTGTCCGACATCCTGATCCGCAAGGACAAGCAGCGCGTGACCGTGGACATCTACACCGCGCGCCCCGGGATCGTGATCGGGAAGTCGGGGGTCGAGGTGGACGCGCTCCGGAAGGACCTCCACGCGATCACCGGCAAGAGCGTCCACATCAACATCAACGAGATCAAGCGACCCGAGCTCGACGCGCAGCTCGTTGCCCAGTCGATCGCCGAGCAGCTCCAGAACCGCGTCGCCTTCCGGCGCGCGATGAAGCGCTCGCTCGCCTCGGCGATGCGCTCCGGAGCGCAGGGCATCAAGATCCAGTGCGGCGGCCGCCTCGGCGGTGGCGAGATGAGCCGCAGCGAGCGCTACACCGAGGGGCGGGTCCCGCTCCACACGATCCGTGCGGACATCGACTACGGCTTCGCCGAGGCGAAGACGACGTACGGCCGGATCGGCGTCAAGGTCTGGGTCAACAAGGGCGAGATCATGCCCGAGGGCTACGAGGGCTCGCTCGGCCGCGAGCGCATCAGCGAGGCGGACGGCTCCCGCCGCCGCCGCGGCTCGAACACCGAGGGCCTGGGAGCATCCCGCGAGGGCGGCAGGGGCCGCGGGCAAGACCGCGAGGGGCTCGGACTCGTGCAGAAGCGACGCCGGCCTGGTGGTCGTGGCCGCGGCCAGGGTCGCGCGCCGGCGCGTGAGCGCGCCGCGGCGCCCGAGACGCAGGCGAAGCCTGTCGACGAGGCGCCGCCCGCCGAGACCACGCCGGACACGACGACGCCGGAGACCCCCACGCCCGAGACGGCCCCGGAGGGTGGTGACGCCTGATGCTCATGCCGCGCAAGACCAAGCACCGCAAGCAGTTCCGCGGTCGCCGCGCGGGCCTGGCGAAGGGGCAGACCGACGTGCAGTACGGGGACTACGGGATCAAGGCGCTCGAGACCGGCTGGGTCACGAACCGCCAGATCGAGGCGGCCCGTATCGCGATGACCCGCAAGATCCGCCGCGGCGGCAAGGTCTGGATCAACCTGTTCCCGGACAAGCCGTTCACGAAGAAGCCCGCCGAGACGCGGATGGGCTCCGGCAAGGGCTCGCCCGAAGGGTGGGTCGCGGTCGTGAAGCCTGGACGGGTGATGTTCGAGCTCTCCGGCGTGCCGGAGCCGCTCGCGAAGGAGGCGCTCCGTCTCGCCGCCCAGAAACTCCCCATCAAGGCGAAGTTCGTGAAGCGGGAGGCTGATCTCTTTGAAAGCTGAGCAGTTGCGGGCGATGACGGACGAGGAGCTCGACGAGAAGCTCGGCGAGAGCCGGCAGGAGCTCTTCAAGATCCGCTTCCAGGCGGCCACCGGGGCGCTCGAGTCGAGCGCCCGCCTCCGCGACGCGAAGCGCGAGATCGCACGGATCCTGACAATCAAGAACGAACGGACGACGACTCATGGCTGACGACGACGTGAAGGGCACTTCCGCTGACGCGGAAGTGCCGGGAGAAGACGAGAACGTGACGGAGCCGACCGAGGCCGCCGAGCCCGAGGCTGCGGCCCAGCCCGAACCGGAGGCCGTCGCCGAGCGCGAGCCCAAGGCTGCCGCCGAGCCGGAGCCCGAGGCTGCCGCCGAGACGGCGGAGGATGCCGTGGAGCCCGAGGCTTCCGCCGAGCCGGAACCGGCCACCACCCCTGAGGGCGAAGCTGCGGCCGAGGCAGCCGGCACGTCTGCCGAAGCGGAAGCGCCCCGGAAGCGCAAGCGGCTCCCGCGCAGGCTGCGTCCCGAGAAGACGCGCCCGAAGCGCACGCGCTCTTCGGGCGAGCGGAGCCCGATCGTGCGGCTCGAGAAGCCGGAGCACGAGCGTGGCCGCAGGCAGGAGCGTCAGGGCAAGGTCGTCTCCGACGCGATGGAGAAGACGATCGTGGTCGAGGTCGCAGTCGTGAAGGCGCACCCGAGGTACAAGAAGGTCGTGCGCCGGAGCGTGAAGTTCCACGCGCACGACGAGCGCAGCGAGGCGAAGGTCGGCGATCTCGTGCGGATCGTCGAGACGCGCCCCCTGTCCCGGACGAAGCGCTGGCGCCTCGTCGAGGTCCTCGAGGCTGCGAAGTAGGACGGAGCTCGATGATCCAGCAGGAATCCCGTCTCAAGGTCGCGGACAACACCGGCGCCCGCGAGCTTCTCTGCATCCGCGTCGTCGGCGGCTCGCGCCGGAGATACGCCCGCGTCGGCGACGTGATCGTCGCTACAGTGAAGACCGCGACGCCGCAGGGCACCGTCAAGAAGGGCGAGGTCGTGAAGGCAGTCGTCGTCCGGACGAAGAAGCCCTACGGCAGGAACGACGGCACGTTGATCGGG
>DASSUT010000149.1:0-6902 GCA_035706725.1 Gaiella sp.
AACGGTCGGGCAGGACCGCCTGCTGGCGCCCGTCGCCTTCGTGCGGCGCCTCGATGGTGACGTTCGGCAGCACCCGGTCGAGCCAGCGCGGGATGTACCACGTCTTCTCGCCGAGCAGCGTGAACAGCGACGGCACGAGCGTCATCCGCACGATCAGCGCGTCCGTGAGGATCGCGATCGCGAGCAGGATCCCGAACTCCTTCGACACGCGGTCGCTGCCCAGGATGAACGCGGAGAAGACCGTGCCCATGATGATCGCCGCCGCCACGACGACGCGTCCGATCGCGGCGATTCCGTGGTCGACCGCGGCGCGGGTCTTCAGGCCGTGGACGTGCTCCTCCCGGATCCGGCTCATGATGAACACCATGTAGTCCATCGAGAGCCCGAACAGGATCGCGAACGCGATCGGTGGCACGAACGTCTCGATCGGCCCCGTTCGGTCGAGCCCGGTGAGCCCGAGCAGGTAGCCCTCCTGGACGATCAGCGTCATCACCCCGAACCCGGCGAACGCCGACAGGATCGTCGTGATCGCCGCGGTCAGCGAGACCACGATCGAGCGGAACGCCATCGCGAGCACGAGGAACGTCACGCCGATGATGTAGAGCAGGAACAACGGCGCGCGCTCGGTGATCCGGTCACCGATGTCCTTGAACGCTGCCGTCTGCCCGGACACATACGCGACCGCGCCCGTCCCGCCGGTCGCGCGCGGGACGACGTCGGAGCGGAGCCGGTCGACGAGGTTGTCGGTCTTCGCGTCCTGCGGCGCCGACGTGGGCGTCACGAACACGATGGCGACGGTCTTGTCGTCGTTCAGCTGCGGCTTCCCGACCGACGCGACGTCGTTCAGCCCCTGGACGTCGTCGTGGATCCGCTGCGGCACCTGCGTGTTGCCCTTCGCGTCGTGGAGGTCGACCACGATCGGGATCGGGCCGTTGAAGCCGCGCCCGAAGCCCTCCGCGAGGAGGTCGTACGCCCGTCTGGCGGTCTGCTCCTTCGGCTGCGTGCCCTGGTCGCTGGCACCGAGCCGCACGACGGACGCGGTCGCCGCGAGCCCGATCACGACCAACGCGACGACCGGGAACACGACCTTGGCGTTCCGCGTGACGAACCGGCCCCAGCGGGCGATGAGCGTCCTCTCGCGCGCCGTCTCCGAGTCGTCGATCTTCGGCAGGAACGGCACCTTCAGCCGGTCGACCTTGTGGCCGAGCAGGCGGAGCACCGACAGCAGCAGCGAGTTCGCGAGCAGCACCGTCGTGAGCACGCCGAGCGCGCTCCCGATCCCGAGCTTCGTCACGAAGTCGAGTCCGAAGAATGCGAGGCCCGAGACGCCGATCGCGACCGTGGCGCCCGCGAAGATGACCGCGCGCCCGGCCGACGCGCCGGCCTCGGCCGCCGCGTCTCGCGGCGACAGGCCCTCGTGCAGGAGCTGCCGGAACCGCGTCACGATGAACAGCGAGTAGTCGATCCCCACGCCCAGGCCGATCATCGACACGAGGATCGGCGTGATCGTGTTGATGTCGGTGAGGCCCGCGAGGATGAACAGCAGCAGGAACGCGGTCGCGAGGGCCGCGATCGCGAGCATGATCGGGATGAACGCCGCGACGAAGGTGCGGAACACGATCAGGAGCACGATCAACGCGGCCAGGATCCCGAGCATCTCGGAGGTGCCCTGCTCGATCGGCGGGAACTCCGCCTCGCCGTTGAACTCGACGGTGACGCCGACGGGCGCCAGCGCGTCGCGCACGGAGTCCTCCACGTTCACGACCGCGTCTCGGTCCTTGTCGTAGATCACGCGGTCGAACTGCGCCTCCGAGTACGCAATGCGGCCGTTGTCGGAAAACGTCGCGTCACTGAAGGGATTGCCGACACTGGTGAGACCGGCGGTGTCCTTCGTCGCCTCGAACTGCGACGAGCTCCGGAGCTTCGCCATCTCCGCCTGGATGGCGGCCTTCCGCTCCGGGGTGTCGAGCCGCTGCCCTGCGGGGGCGGCGAGCACGATGTTCAGGACGCTTCCCTGCTCCGACTTGAAGTGCGACTCGATCAGGTCGGTCGCCTTCTGGGTGTCGGACCCGGGGATCTCGAACTGGTCGCGCAGGCCGCCGCCGACGGTGGCGACGAGACCGACCAGCACGACGACGATCGCGGCCCAGCTCGCGATCACCCGCCACGGGTGGGTTGCGCAGGCGCGCGCCCAGCCGGCGAGCGCGCCGGTCGAAAGTCGCTCGTGCGCCGCCAGCCGCCCGTTCGCCGGCGGGCCCGCGCCGTTTTCGTGTGTCTCGCTGTGTGCGCTCATTCTCAGACCTCGTTCGTTGCTCGGACGTCGCTCGGATGTGGGTCGTGGCTCCGTGTGGTGAGACCCCGCGCAGGGGGCGAACTCATCGAAACCGCGGGATCCGCCCCAGCTTGACGGCCTCGCTCGAAGAAGCGGGTACGGCTAGCCGCACGATCGCGGGACGGGACGCATCACGGTAGCCGACGCTCGATCAGCCGCGCCGAACGGCGCCGGTCACGGCCTTCGCGCCTCGAGGCTCGGGGCAACGTGGGGGTCGAGCACGTCGTTGAGCTCCGAGAGGAGCGCGACGAGGCGAGCACGGTCCCCCCGAGGCATGCGCTCGAGCCCATGCTCCAGCGTCTGCACGAGCCGCATGCGTCGCTCGGCGACGAGCGCCACCGCCTTTGGGGTCGCGACCACGAGCACTCCGCGTCCGTCGGCGGGGTCGGGCTCGCGGCGGACGAGCCCGAGCGCCTCGAGCGCGTCCACGGTGCGGCTCGCGGTCGCGTCCGTGGTCCCGATGCGCTCCGCGAGCGCCCCGAGCCGCAACGGCGAGCCGTCGACCGCGATCGCGAGCGCGAGCCGCTGCGTCGAGGCGAGCGCCGGCTCGTCGGCATCTCCGGGGCCGCCCCTCCGACGGACGAGCGCGATCAGGCGCTCGAGCTCCACCGCGAGCCTGGCCGGGTCCGAGGGCGTCATCGACCGGCGACCGGCGCTCCGGCGGGCTGCTCCTCGGCGAACTCCTCGCCGAGCTCGTCGAACAGGTCGTGCGCGGGCCGGGCCGGGCCCTCGTGCACCGAACGGCGAAGCTCGCGCCGCTCGACGAAGAAGGTCGCGGCGAGGGCGAGCGCCATCAGCGGGACGCCGAGCGCGAACACCGGGTGGATCGCGTCTGCGAGGGCCTCTCTGAGCACCGAGGCGACGTCCGCGGGCAGGCTCGAGGCCCCGCCGGCCACGAGCGCACCGGGCAGGCCGCTGCCGCCGAGCTTCGAGAGGTCGGCCTGTGACAGCCGGCCGGCGAGCTCGTCGTGCAGCCGGCTCGTGAGCATCGCTCCCATCACGGTGACCCCGATCGTCGCGCCGATCGTGCGGAAGAACTGGGTCGCCGCGGTCGCGACCCCCATCGCGCTCCGCTCGACGGCGTTCTGGACCACGAGCACGAAGGTCTGCGTGCCGAGACCGAGCCCCACGCCGACCACGATCATGTCGCGCGTCGTCTCGTGGAGGGTCGAGCCTGTGTCGAGCCGTGCGAGCAGGGCGAAGCCGACCAGGAGCACGACCGGGCTCGTGAGGAGCAGCGCCTTGTACCGGCCGGTTCGCGAGACGATCTGGCCGGCCGCCACGCTCGCGCCGATCAGCGCGAGCATCAACGGCGTGAGGATCGCCCCGGAGCTCGTCGCGCTCTCGCCGAGCACGCCCTGGACGAACAGCGGGATGTAGATGATCGTCCCGAACATCGCCGAGCCGATGAAGAAGAGCGCGACCTGAGAGGCGGCGAACGTCCGGTTGCGAAACAGGTCGAGCGGCATGATCGGCTCCGTCGCGCGCCGCTCCCAGATACCGAAGGCGACGAGCAGCACCACGCTCGTCGCGAACAGCCCGACGATCTCGGCGGAGCCCCACGGGTACTGCGTTCCGCCCCAGACGGTTGCGAGCAGCCCGGTGGAGAGGCCGGCGGTGAGGAGCGCGGCGCCCGTGTAGTCGATCGAGTGGTCACGGTGCACGGGCTCCATCGTGAAGCCGCGCTGGACGACGACCAGCGCGAGCAGGCCGAACGGCAGGCTGACGAAGAACGCCCAGCGCCAGCTCGCGTTGTCGGAGATCCACCCGCCGGTCGCCGGGCCCACGACCGACGCGACCCCGAACACGGCGCCGGTCAGCCCCTGCCATTTCCCCCGCTCGCGCGGCGCGATCAGGTCGCCGATCACCGCCATCGCGAGGGGGATCAACCCGCCCGCGCCGAGCCCCTGGATGCCGCGCCCGACGATCAGCACGGTCATCGACGGAGCGAGGCCGCTGACGACCGCCCCGAGCATGAACAGGACGATCGCGAGCAGGAAGAACGGCCGCCGTCCATAGACGTCCGAGAGCTTTCCGTACAGGGGCACCGTGACGGTCGACGCGAGCATGTACGCCGAGAAGACCCAGGCGTAGTGGTCGAAACCGCCCAGGTCGGCGACGATGTCGGGAAGCGCGGTCGCGACGATCGTCTGGTTGAGCGCCGCGAGGAGCATGCCGAGCAGGAGCCCGGCGAACACGATCAGCGTGCGCCGTCGTCCGAGCAGGTATGCGTCGTCTCGCGTCTCGACGATCCGAACAGCTTACGTTACGTAACGAAATCAGCCGACCGCGCGGCGGTTCCCGCGGCGACGACTCGCTCCGCGGCTGTAAGGTTTCCCTGACAGCAATGGGAAGGGGTCTCTGCTGGGAGCAGGGGTCGTCACGCTGAGGGAGGGGTTCGAGGCCGCGCTGGTGATCGCGATCGTGCTCTCCTTCCTCGAGAGCACCGGTCGGCGTGCGTGGTTCCGGGCCGTGTGGCTGGGGGTCGTCGCGGGCCTCGCGGTCAGCCTGATGGTCGCGATCGGGCTGTTCGCGGTCGGTGCGGAGCTCGAGGGCCGCAGCGAGGCGATCTTCGAAGGCACCGTCATGCTCGTGGCCGCCGCGCTCGTCGTGTGGATGGTGTTCTGGATGCGGAGCCGGTCGCGGACGATCAAGCGCGAGCTCAGGGACCGCGTGGACGACGCGGTCACGCAGGGATCGGCCCTCGCCGTCGGGCTCCTGGCGTTCGCGGCGGTGCTGCGCGAAGGGGTGGAGAGCGCCCTCTTCCTCGTCGGCTCTGTCGGCGACTCGAACCCCGTCGTCGCCGTGGTCAGCGCGGCGCTCGGCGTCGCCGCGGCGGTGGTTCTCGGCTACGTCTTCTATCGCAGCGCGGAGCGGCTCGACCTCCGCAGGATCTTCCACGTCACCGCCGTGGTGCTCGTCCTGGTCGCGGCCTGGCTCTTCTCGGGGGGCGTGCACGAGCTCTCGGAGGCAGGGGTGCTTCCCGAGAGCGAGGCGCTGTCGGCGGTCGCGTTCCTCGCGATCTCGTTGCCCGCCCTGTACGTCCTGCTGGTCCACGACCGCCTCCGCACCCGGCTCGCACACGTGCCGGGCGACGCCTGACGCGCGCGGGCCGTCCGGGGCCCTCTACGGTCCGGCCGGTCGGACGAGCGTCCGCGTCGCCGGATCCCATCGCCAGATGCCGGCCGCGGTGACGTGAGTGCCGCCGACCCAGCGGTCGATGCCGAGTAGGTCGACTCGGTCCACGTCCCCGCGCAGCGTGCGTTCGCCCGTCGCGGTGAGCCTCAGCTCGAGGCGGGCGTAGAGCCGCGCGTCGCCGAGGGGCGGTGGCGGCGACAGCGGAGCTCCCTCGGCGGTCTCGACGAGCCTGTTCTCGCCTTGGCCGAGCGCGGAGAGTGCGCGGTAGAACCAGGTGTCGCCGAGGAAGGGGGCGTCCTCGAGTCGTTGTGCGGCGACGAAGGCGAGAGGTGGCGTGCGGGCGCCGTCCGCGACCGCCTCGAGCGCGCGCCGCTCGGTGCCCGAGAGGCCGTCGTTCGGCGCCGGCAGCTCCTCGAGCAGCCGCTGCAGCGCAGCTGCGAGAAACGGCAGATCCGTGGTCTCCCGCGTGGCCCAGTCGGCCAGGCGCGTCGGCTCCGGCGCGATGAGAGCCGCCCACGCGTCCGCCGCCACCTCGAGCGCCGCTCGCTCCACCCGGCGCCGTGAGGGCCAGAGCGTCTCGAGCTCGCTCCCGGTCAGCTCGCCGAGGCCTCGGAACGCAGGCTTCCCGGGGAAGGAGCCGATGACGATCAGCTCGGGCGCGGAATGCTCGGCATGTGCGAGCGAGAGGACGTCGAGGAGCTGGAGCTGGTCGAAGAGGTCGTGGTCGAACCAGAGGACGACGTGCAGGTCGTCGCGGAACGCCTGGAGGAGCTGGTCGTCGCGTCGCTCGAGCGACGCGAGCAGCGCCTGCCGGCTTCCCCAGCCGCACTGCGCGAGGAAGGCGGCCCGCGTGCGCCGTAGCGCCTCTCGCGGCTGCGCGGGCACGGGCCCGTCGTGCAGCGCGTCCTGCCAGGGCAGGACTCCGCCACCGATCGCCGTCCGGCGGAGCGTGTTCCCGGCGCTCTCACCGTTGGTGACGTGCAGCAACGTCGGACGCACCGTCGGCTCCTTTCCCGCGCGGGCCGCAACTCGCCGACTCCCTTGCCGGACGATAGACCCGTACCTCGGTACGGCAAAGCACGCGGGCCGTGGGCGGCGCGCGAGCCGGTCCGGCGCCGCTCACCGCAGCTGCTCCAACCGCTCGCGGTACTCCTCGCCCGTGATCTCCCCGCGGGCGAACCGCTCGGCGAGGATGCCCCGCGCCCGGTCGATGTCCGAGGGGTGCCGATGGTGCCACGGGCCGCCGCGGACGGCGAACCAGACGAACAGGCCCAGGAGCACGAGCCAGAAGAACGCGAACGGGAACCAGTAGTGGCCGTCGTCGCCGTGCGAGGCGACGACCGATGTGAATGCAGTCAACGTGTTCATGCGGCCACGGTAGGGGTCGCTCCGTGGGCTGCGAAACGCCCCTGAGGCGGAACTTCGGCGTCCT
>DASSUT010000150.1:0-22064 GCA_035706725.1 Gaiella sp.
GCCGCGCCCGCTCCTCCGGCGACTTGAAGCCGGCCACGCCCGACACCGTCCCGGTCGAGAGCACGTCGCCGGCGGAGTAGCCGAGAGCGGAGTAGTGGCTCAGGATCTCCGGGATCGTCACGCTCATCCGGCCCGAGTGCGACACCTGCCGCTCCTCGCCGTTGACGCGGAGCGTCATCGCCAGGTCGTGCGGGTCCGGGACCTCGTCCGGGGTGACGATCCACGGCCCGAGCGGGCAGAAGGTGTCGATCGCCTTGCAGAAAGAGAAGACGCCCGAGACCATCTCGCGCCGCTGGATGTCCCGCGCGGTGATGTCGTTGAAGATCACGTAGCCGCCGACGTAGTCCATCGCCTCCTCCGGCGAGAACCACTTCCCGGCTTTCTTCAGGACCACCGCGAGCTCGAGCTCGTAGTCGAGCTCCTCGGTCAGGTGCTCGGGGTAGATCACCGGCTCGTCCGGCCCGACGATCGCGTCGACGTTCTGGAAGAACACGATCCACGGCGCGATCTGGTGTGACCACTCGACCTGCTTCGACTCCTCCTCGTGCTCCCGGAAGTTCCCGGCGGTGTGGAAGAACTTCTTCGGCACGATCGGCGCCCGCAACCGCGTCTCCGCGAGCGGTACCCGCTCCCCCGTTTCGTCCGCGCCTCCGTGCTCGAACCACTCCCGCATCGTCGGGACGTCGAGGACGGCGATCTCCTCGCCCTCCAGAACCCCGACCCGCGTGTCATCCCCGAACGTGACCAGCTTCAACGCTTCCTCCTCGTCACAGGTTCACTGGCAGTTTCGCGCGTCGCGCGAGACGTGCCTCTACACGACACCGCACACACGTGTTGCCACGCGGGCGTAGACCTCGGCCGTCTTCACGAGCCCGTCGATCTCGAGGTTCTCGCCGAGCTCGACGTCCATGAGGCCGGTCGACGTGCCGTAGTTCACGGTCGGCACGCCGTAACGGGTCAGCGCGGAGGCGTCGGAGAACCAGCGCGTGACGTCGCGACCCGGCGCGCCGCCGAACACCCGCTCGTGCGCCTCGTCGATCGCCGCCACGAGCGGGTGACCCTCGTCGATCTCCGCACCGGGCGCGGTCACGTAGACCTCGCCCTCGATCCCGTAGTCGGGGAAGCGCCCGGAGAGCCCGCGCACCATGTCGAGCACCTCGCCGCGGGCCACCGTCATCGGCTTCGTCGGCGGCACCCGGACGTCCAGGAAGAGGTCCGTGTGGTGCGGCGTGCGCGACACCCGCCAGCCGAAACCCCCCTCGATCGCGCCGACGTTCACGATCGCCTTCGCGCCGCGGTACGCGTTCGCGGGGTCGTCCTCCCACGCCGGGATCCACTCGCGGATCGCGTCGAGCACCTCGTGCGCGCGGAGAATCGAGTTCTCGCCGCGCCGCCCCTCGCTGAACGCGGTGTGGATGAAGTTCCCGTGCACGCGGACCCGGAGCCAGAGCGCCCCGAAGTGGCCGAGCACGACCTTGCCCTCGGTCGGCTCGCCGAGGAGGCACATGTCGGCGACCCCGCCGTGGGAGACGAGGTAGCGGGTGCCCGCCGCGTAGCCCCGGTACTGCGCCCCCTGCGCGTCGCCGTGCTGCGTCTTCTCGATCTCGCCGCAGACCGCCGCGACGAGGACGTCGCCGCGGAGGCGGACGCCGCCGTCCTGGAGCGCCGACACGGCTTCGACGTAACAGGCGAGCGCGCCCTTCATGTTCGAGATCCCGAGCCCGTACAGACGGCCGTCCTGCACGAACGCGGAGGGCTGAAAGCCGCGGACGGACCGCAGCCACGGCTCTCGCCCCGAGTACGACGTGTCCATGTGCCCGTTGAACATCAGGCTGGGGCCTCCGCCGGCCCCCGCCCAGGTGCCGAGGACGTTCGCGCGGCCGTCCTCCACCTGCTGCCACTGGACGTGGAGACCCCGGGCCTCGAGGAGCTCGGCCACGAGGCGCGCCATCCCCTCCTCGTCCCCGGTGAACGAGTGGACGCCGATCATCCGGCTCGCGGTTTCCACCAGGCGATCGCGGTCGACCGGCAGAGGCACCTTTTCCCCTTGCGGAGAAGTGCCGGTCATCCGCGTACGGCCGGCAGCACGTCCGAGCCGAACAGGCGGATCTGCTCGTGCCGGTCTTCGCCCCAGAGCTCGAGCATGACGTGCGTGCACCCGGCGTCCCTGTACTCCTCGATCGCGGCGATGCAGTCCTCCGGCGTCCCGGCGATCGGCTTGCACTTGTCGAGCAGCGCGTCCGACACCTTCGCCTTCGCGGCCAGTCGACCGCCCTGCTCCATCGCCTCGGCGACGGGCCGGATCTCCTCCTGCTCGATCCCCGCGAGGTCGAGCAGCACGTCCGCCGAGCCCTGGATGTTCTGCACCTTGTTCGCGAGATACATCCCGGCGATCTCGCGCGCGCCGTCGCGACCCCGGTCCCGGTCGGTCGCGTGGATCGACGCGACCACCGTGCACCCGATGTCGATGTCCGCCGCCACGTTGTCGCGCGTGTAGCGCACGAAAGCCGGCGTCGTGATCGACGGCGTCAGGCAGCCGTCGGCGATCTCGCCCGCGAGCGCCTGCATCTTCGGCGCCGTTGCGGCGACGTACACGGGCGGCACGTCGCGGGGCGTCTCGGCGCCCTCCTGCAGCGCCGGGACGGACGCGCTCCAGGTGTCGCCGTCGTACTCGAAGGCGTCGCCGCCGAGGACGCCGCGCACGATTTCCACCGCGTCGCGCATCGGGCCGAGCGTCTTCGACGTCTGCGAGCGGATGTTGTTGAGGAAGATCTTCGAGGTCCCGAAGCCCAGCAGGAACCGGCCGGGCCCCGCCGCCTCCTGCACGACACGCGCGTCCATCGCCACCTGCACCGGGTGGCGCGTGAACGGCGAGATGATCCCCCAGCCGACCGTCAGGCGCTCGGTCTCGCGCGCCATCAGCGCCGAGACGACCGTGGAGCTGCGTGCCTCCATCCCGTGCTTGCGCCACCACGGGTACGCCTCGGCGAGCCAGATCGTGTCCATGCCCGCCTCGTCCATCGCCCGCGCCGACGCGAGCATCTCGTCGAGCGGCTCCATCGTGAGCTGCATGACCCCGACGCGGAACGGCACTGACATGTCAGAGAACTTACACGACCTCGCCACGCAGCGACGCGAGCGCGGCGCAGGTGGCGCCGCGCTCGCAGGACACGCTCGTGAGTTCAGCGAACAACGGCGCGGGCGCGCTGACGCACCATCGTCGCCGCGAGGCCTCCGAGCGCCAGGCAGAGCACGAATGCGACCGTCGCCCCGAACGCCGCCTCGCTCCAGGCAAACCCGGAGCCGGGCTCTTGGACGTCCGCCGTCGCCAACGTCCCCGGCCCGCGCACGCCCGCACGGTCGTCGGGCCGGACCGAGCCTGCCTTCTGCGCCAGCGGGTCGGGAAGCGTCGCCCCGACATGACGCGCCACCGCTCGCTCGAACACCCCGGAAGGATCGGCCGTCGCGGTCGCGACGCCGCCTACACCGAGCATGCCGCCGCGGTCGTCCGGCCGGTCGGCCGCCTGCACGGAGCCGGTGAGCAGCGCGGCACCCAAGAACACCGCCCCCGCCGTCCCGAGAACTGTCTGGATCCGATGAATCATGATCGCCTCCCTGTTCCGACCGCCCGGTGCGGTCGACCCGCCGAGAATCCACTGGGCCGGTTGCGGCGCGGCTGTGCACGGGTTACAACCGGTTGCGGCGCGGCGATGGACTTTCGAATTCTTGGCCCCTTGGAGGTCGACGACGGCGACCGTCCGCTCGAGCTGGGCGGCGCGCGCCAGCGTGCGCTGCTCGCGATCCTCTTGCTCCGACGTGGCCAGGTCGTCCCGGCCGAGCGGATCATCGACGACCTCTACGGCGGCCAGCCTCCGCCGACCGCGGCGAAATCGCTCCAGGCGCACGTCTCGCGGTTGCGGAAGGCGATCGGAGACGGCCGCCTCCTGACTCGGGGGCGCGGCTACGTGCTCCAGACCGGGTCGGACGAGGTGGACGCCGACCGGTTCGCGCACCTCGCCGAGACGGGCCGGCGCGCGCTCGCCGCCGGCGACCTGGAAGGCGCCGACGCCCTGCTCCTGGAAGCCCTCGACCTGTGGCGCGGGCCGGTCCTCGGCGACCTCTGGTACGAGGAGTTCGCGCAGAGCGAGGTCACGCGGCTCGAGGAGATGCGGCTCAGCTGTCTCGAGGAGCTTGCCGAGGCACGACTCGCCGGCGGGAGGCACGCCGACGTCGTCCCGGCGCTCGAGAGCCTGCTCGGGGGGCATCCGCTGCGCGAGCGGGTCCGCGGGCTTCTCATGCTCGCCCTGTATCGCAGCGGCCGCCAGGCGGACGCCCTCGCCGTGTACCAGGACGGACGGCGGGCGCTCGTCGACGGGCTCGGCCTCGAGCCGGGGCGCGCCCTCCAGGATCTCGAGCGGGCGATCCTCAACCAGGACCCGTCGCTCGACCTCGCCGTGCGACCAGGTGCGACCGCTCTCCTGCGTGTCGAAGCGCCCGACCCGGCCGCATCGTTCGTCGGCCGAGCACGAGAGCTCGAGCAGCTCGACGAGTTGCTCGACGATCTGATCGCGGCGAACGGCCGGTTTGCCGTCGTCTCCGGAGAGGCAGGCATCGGAAAGAGCCGCCTCGTCGAGGAGCTCGGGGTGCGGGCCAGACGGCTCGGGATTCGCGTGCTCTCCGGCCGATGCTGGGAGGCAGGAGGCGCGCCGGCGTTCTGGCCCTGGGTTCAGGCCCTCCGAGCGTACGTCCGCGAAACGCCTGCCGACGCGCTGCGCGGGCAACTCGGAACGGGAGCACGCGACGTCGCACAGCTGCTGCCGGAGCTGCGTGAGATGTTCGCGGACATTCCCGAGGCGCAGTCGCTCGACTCGGATGGGGCCCGTTTCCGCTTGTTCGACTCGACGACGACGTTTCTCCGCCGGGCCGCGGATGCACAGCCGATCCTCGTTGCGCTCGACGATGTCCACGCGGCGGACCCGTCGTCACTCCTCCTGATCTCGTTCGTCGCGCAACAGCTCGGCGGCACATGCGGTGCCGTCCTCGTGACGTACCGCGAGCCAGAGCTGGAGACAGACGACCCCACCTGGGCGGCTCTCGCGGACGTCCTGCGTCGTGCAAGCCTCCGGCTCTCCCTTCGGGGGCTCGGCGAGCAGGAGGTCGAGGAGTACATCTGCCAGGTCGCGGACGAGCAGCCCTCCCCCCTGCTCGTCGCCGCGATCGCCGCGGAGACGGACGGGAACCCGTTGTTCGTGGGCGAGATCGTCCGTCTGCTCGCAGCGGAGGGCCGCCTTCCCGTCCCGGCGGGCGACGGCTGGCGACCGACCATCCCCGAGACCGTGCGCGAGGTGATCCACCGCCGGCTGCAGCGCCTCACGCCCGGGTGTCGCGAAGCCCTGGCGATCGCGTCGGCGATCGGACGGGAGTTCTCGCTGAACGTGCTCGAACCACTCTGCTCGCTGGCGCGCGACGAGCTTCTCGACCGCTTGGACGAGGCGGTGGCGGCCCGCCTCGTGACCTATTCGCCGGGCTCACGGAGCGAGCTCCGCTTTACGCATGCTCTCGTCCGCGACACTCTCTACGACGAGCTCGCCTCCGCCGCCCGCCGTGATCTCCACCGGCGCGCGGCGGAGGCGATCGCAGGTGCCGCCGGCCCGACCGGAGGCCGTCTGACGGAGATCGCTCACCACTACTTCCAGGCGCTTCCGTCCGTCGAGCCCGACGTCGCGGTGGTGTGGGCTCGACGCGCAGGCGACCACGCGCAGGCCCTCCTCGCGTTCGAGGAGGCCGCGCGTCTCTACGAGATGGCGCTTCTCGCACTGTCCGGCCGGTCGACGCCCGCACCGGCCGCGGAACGGGCCCTCCTACTCGCTCTGGGCGACGCCCACACGGGCGCCGGCGACACGACGCAGGCGAAGGACTCGTTCCTTCGTGCCGCGGTCGTCGCACGGGAGAGCGACGCCCCCGCTGACCTGGCGGCCGCAGCGCTGGGCTACAGCGGTCAGCTCGTGTGGGCACGCCCCGCGGGGGACCGTCTCGTCGTCCCACTGCTCGAAGAGGCCCTGGTCGCAGTGCCTGCCGGCGACCCGGCGACGAGGGCCCGCCTCCTGGCCCGACTCGCGGGGGCGCTACGCGACGAGCGCGACCCTCGCAGGCGCCTCGAGGCAGGAGAGCTGGCGGTGGAGGCTGCTCAGGCGGCCGACGACACGACCGTGCTCATCCGTGCGCTGCTCAGCCTCAGCGTGACCCAGTACGCGTTCGAGGACCACGACCGGCGTCTCCGGCTGCTGCGCGAGCTTCGAGAGCTGGCGAACGAGACGGATGACCCGAGGGCCGAATGGGAGGCCCTCAATGCCGAGATCGTGCTCTCGCTGGCAATCAACGACTTCACGTCCGTCTCTGCACACGCGCGGCGACTTGCCGAATGGGCGGACGAGCTACGGCAGCCTGCGGCCCGATGGTTCGCGGAGGCGATCAAGGGTCTCCTCGCGCTCCACCTCGGAGACTTCGAGAGCGCCGAGCGACTCATCCCGTCGGCGTACGCGCTCGGACAGCAGGCGTACCCGATCGATTCGCATGCGGCATACATCATCCAGCTCTATCTCCTACGCCGGGAGCAGGGGCGTGCACGGGAAGTGCACGAGGCCCTCGCCGCGACCGCCGCCGAGAACCCGGCGCGACCGTTCTTCCGGTGCGCGCTCTCTGCGCTCGAGGTCGACGTGGGACAGACCGCCGACGCCCACCGCCTGCTCGACGAGCTCGCACCGAATCGCTTCGAGCTCGTCCCTCGGGACAGCGAGTGGCCGCTTTCCGCCGCGTTCCTCGCCGAGACGATTCGAGCCGTCGGGGACGTGGGTCGAGCGGCTCGGCTCTACGAGGAGCTCGCGCCGCTTGCAGAGCGCAGCTCCGCGAACCCGCCCGAGGGCTCGATCGGCGCGATCGCCCGTTCCCTCGGGATGCTCGCCGCCGTCGTCGGACGGCAGGCAGATGCCGTCGTCCATCTCCGCAATGCGATCGAGATCGACACGGCGACAGGCGCGAGGCCCTGGGTTGCGTACGCGGAGGTCGAGCTCGCGGACGTGCTTGCGGCCGGCGCAGCGGAAGACGAAGCCGCCGCACTCGGCGCCCGGGCCGCTGAGACGGCCACGTCTCTCGGGATGAAGAGGCTTGCGGAGCGGATCGGCGCCGCCACGTACGCCACGGTGACGTAGAGCGGCGTCCTACGCGCCCGCGGCACCCGCCTTCGCGGCCTCGACCTCGTTCTCGAGCGAGGAGAGCACGTTTCCGACCTGCTGGTTGATGATCGGCTGGAGGACGCGCTGCCCCATCGAGCCGACCGGCCCTGCGATCTTCACGTCGGCCTCCCAGGCCATCGAGGTCTTCTCCCCCTCACCGCTGAGCGTGAACTCGGTCGTCATGTTCATCAGCGCGCCGACGCCCTTGCCCTTCGCGTTGAGGGCGGCGAACTCGAGCGGACGCTCCTCGATCTTCTCGAAATCGATCGACATCTTCAGCCCCCCGAGCCCGAGCGGGACCTTGACCTTGGCGCTCCAGTGCCGGTCGTCGGCGATATCGAAGCTCTCGACCCCCGGCATCGTCTTGGCCATCTTCGACGGGTCGTTGATCACGCTCCACACGACCTCGCGTGGTGCGTCGAACTCCTTGGTGCCCTCGAGCTTCATGTCGCACTCCTCCCGGTGACCTCGACCTTTGCGCGCGCGTGCTCGGGATGCCGGAGCATCTCGAAGACACGGTGGTAGGGATTGTGGCTGTCCGTGACGATCGGTGAGCCGGTAGCGCGCAGTGCGTCCTGGAGCGCGGCGCAGATGCAGTGGATACCGCCGCCGCCGCCCTCGCCCATCCCTTTCGTGCCGAGCGGCGTGAACGGCGAGGGCGTCTCGATCGCCGCGGTGGTCAGCGGCGGCATGTCGAGCGTGTGCGGGACGTGGTAGTCGTAGAAGTTCGGCGTGAGCAGGTTGCCCTCGTCGTCGTACGTGAACGACTCGAACATCGCGGCGCCGATCGCGTGCGCCGTGGCGCCCATGACCTGGCCCTCGACGATCTTGGGGTTGATGCGGACGCCGCAGTCGTCGACCGCCGCGTAGTCGACGATCTCGTAGACGCCGGTCTCCGGGTCGACCTCGACCACGCACGCGTGAATCTGCATCGAGTAGGTCAGCGTCAGGTTCCCGAACTTCCGCTCCTTGTCCGGCACGTCGAACGGCGGCCGGTACACGAACCGCGCGTTCATCGGCGGCGGGTCGATCGGGAACCCGGCGTTGTTCGCGTTCGGGATCGCGCCGAGGGCCATGAACGGGAGCGCGGCCTCCGGGTTGTCGGCGATCCGCGCGAACCCGTCCGCGAGCTCGATCGCCTCCTTCGGGCACTGGAAGACCATCGACGCGAGCGTCTTCATCTGGTCGGCGAGCATCTCCGTCGCGCCCTTCACGGCACCCAGGCCGGTCACGGCGAACTGGCTCGCGTACGTCCCGGAGAACCCCGCGTGGGAGTTCCAGTAGCTGTCGTGCCCCGCTCGGACGTGCACGGCGTCGACGTCGCACCCGAGGATGTCCGCGACGACCTGGGCCGCGGTCGTCTCGTGGCTCTGCCCCTGGGGCGTCGTCCCGAGCGTGACCACGATCTCGCCGAAGATGTCGAGCTTCACGGTCGCGACCTCGTTGTTCCCGGAGAACTGGAGGTCGGGGTTGACGAGCTGCGACTGACCGAAGTTGTTCGTCCCCGAGTCGAGCGTCGACCCGATGCCGAAGCCGAGGAGCTTGCCGCGCGACGCGGCCTCCTCGCGGCGCTGCTCGATCGTGTCGTACCCGATCAGGTCGAGCACGAGGTCGAGCGACGCGGGGTAGTCGCCCGAGTCGTAGACGCAGCCGTTCGGCGTCTCGTACGGCATCTGCTCGGGCTGGACGTAGTTCTTCCTGCGCAGCTCCACGCGGTCGAAGCCGAGCTCGTGCGCGACGATGTCGACGATCCGCTCGGTGAACCAGAGGTGCTGCATCCGCGAGTACCCGCGGTTCGGCGAGCAGGGTGCCTTGTTCGTGACCGCCTGGGTGAAGTCGAGCCGGATGTTGCGCCACCCGTACATCCCAGGGGCGACCTGTGACCAGATCACGCCGCCGAGCGGCTCGTAGCGGAGGTACGCGCCGGCGTCGTCGACCACCCTCGTCCGGAACCCGGTCATGGTCCCGTCCGCGCGCACCGCAACCTCCGTGTCGAGGAACCACCGCTCGTTCCCGTGGGACATCGACTGGTGGAAGTCCGTGCGCCACTCCGTCCACTGGACGGGCCGGTTCAGCTTGCGGGCGAGCAGGCAGCAGGCGACGAGCTGGGGGTGCGAGGTGATCTTGTTGCCGAAGCCGCCGCCGATGTCCTGCGTGACGAAGCGGAGCTTGTCGGTGCCGACCCGCATCGCGGGCGCCATCATGATCACCGCGAACCCCGGAAACTGGTTGTTCGTGGTGATCGTCCATTGCCCGGTGCCGCGGTTGTACTCGACGAGCGCGCCGTCGAGCTCGAGCGGCGTCGAGTTGAACCGGTCGAAGTGGAGGTCCGTGATCTTCACGACGTGGTCGGCCTCCGCGAACGCCTGGTCGACGTCGCCCCACTCCCACACTCCCTGGTACGTGATGTTGCCGCCGCACTCCTCGTGCAGCACGGGGGCACCCGGCTCGAGCGACTTCCGCGCGTCGACGACGACGTCGAGCGGCTCGTAGTCGACCATCACGAGCTCGGCCGCGTCGCGCGCGAGCTCCCGCGACTCCGCCACCACCGCTGCGACGGGCTCGCCGATGTAGCGCACCTTGCCGACCGAGAGCGCGTAGTCCTTCATGCTCCCGCCGGGCTCCGCGGCGATCTGGAAGAACGGGTCCGTGAGGATCGCGACCTCGTCGCCCGTCAGCGTCCCGTACACCCCCGGCAGCTCGAGCGCCGCCGAGACGTCGATCGAGAGGATCCGCGCGTGCGGATACGGCGAGCGGACGAAGTGCAGATAGCCCATCCCGTGGCGCTTGACGTCGTCGACGAACTGCCCCTGTCCCTCGACGAGCCGGCGGTCTTCCTTCCGGGGGACGTTCTGGCCGACGAACCCCCTCTGCAGCGTGGTCGTGCCCTCGGTCTCGACCGTGGTCATGCGGACCCCTTCCCCGCGGCCATGACGGCCTCGACGATGTTCCAGTAGCCCGTGCAGCGGCAGATGTTGCCCTGGAGCGCGACCTTCACCTCGTCCTCGGTCGGCGTCGGGTTCTGCTCGAGCAGCGCGGTCGCGCTCATGATCATCCCCGGGGTGCAGTACCCGCACTGGAGCGCGTGGTGCTCGGAGAACGCCCGCTGGAGCGGCGTCTGCTCGTCACCGGCGAGCCCCTCCACGGTGGTGATCGACGCGCCGTGCGCCTGGACCGCGAGCACCGAGCAGCTCTTCACCGGCACGCCGTCCAGGTGGACGGTGCACGCGCCGCAGCTTCCCGTGTCGCAGCCGATGTGGGTCCCGGTCAGGTCGAGGTCGTCACGCAGGAAGTGGACGAGGAGGCGCCGCGCGGGAACCTCGCGCTCGTACCGCTCGCCGTTGACCCGGACGTCGACGAACATGCTGGTGGACGGCAACGCGGACACCCTTACCCCCTCGCTCGGTCGTGTGCCTGGAGCACCGCGCGGACGATCGACGTCTCCGCGAGGCTCCGCCGGTAGTCGGCCGACCCGTGCACGTCCGACGGCGGATCGAGCGTCGCCCCGACCCCTTCGACCGCGGCACGCACGGCCGCCTCTTCGACCTCGGTGCCCGACAGCGCGTCCTCGACGGTCGTCGCCCGAACCGGCACCGCGCCGACGCACCCGAGCGCGATCCGCCAGGCGCCGTCGACGACGGATGCGGCTGCGTTTGCGACGTACGTCCCGTGCGCGCCGAGCGTCACCCCGGACATGCCGTCGCCCGTTCCCTTTCCGCCGGCCGGAACCGAGATCCTCGTCAGCAGCTCTCCCTCGCGGACGGTGGTCTCGAACACGCCGACGAAGAACTCCTCCGCGGGCACGACGCGCTCGCCGTCGACCCCGACCACGGTCATCGAAGCGTCGAGCGCGACGAGGAGCGGCGGAAAGTGGTTCGTGGGGTCGTTCACACAGATGTTTCCGCCGAGCGTGCCGCGGTTTCGCACCTGCACGTCGGCGACGGTGCCGGCGACCTCCGCGAGGATCGGCCGCGTCACCTCCACCTCGGACGAGCGGATGAGCGAGGCGAGCGTGGTCATCGCCCCGATCTCGAGCGAGGAGCCGGCGACCGTGATCGTCCGGAGCTCGTCGAGCCCGGCGAGGTCGACGAGAACGTCCGGCGACGCGGCCCGCTGCTTCATGACGTTGAGCAGCGTCTGCCCGCCCGCGAGTGCACGGGCCCCGTCGTACTCGGCGAGCAGCGCGACCGCCTCCTCGATCGTCCCCGGACGTGCGTAGGACACCTCTCGAAGCAGCATGGGACCGATTCTGTCATACGGGCGTCGGTGACATGTCAATGAACCGGAGGCGTGGTAGCCTCGCCGCGTGACGACCTGCGACGCGGTGCTCGTCGGCTCGGGCATCAACACGCTCACGGCCGCGGCTCTGCTCGCGCGCGACGGCTGGAACGTCTGCGTGCTCGAGCGCTCGGACCGGCTCGGCGGCGCGATCCGGACGGAGACCGACTACACGCTGCCCGGCTTCACGCACGAGGTGATGAGCTCCTGGCACCCGCTGTTCCAGGGCTCGGCGGCCTACGCGGAGCTCGCGGACGACCTCCACCGCCGCGGGCTCGAGTACGTGAACACCGAGCTTCCCACGGCGAGCACGTACTCGGACGGCTCCGCGATGGTCCTTCAGACCTCGCTGGAGGCGAACGTGGCGGAGTTCGACCGGTTCGCGGACGGTGACGGCGCCGCCTGGCAACGGCAGTTCGAGCAGTTCATGGCTCACGCCGACCTGAGCTTCGGGGTGCTGGGAACGGAGCTCTGGTCCGGCGCGGGGCTCGGGCTCGGCCAACGGATGTTCCGGCGGCTCGGGCGGCGCGGGCTCCTGGAGTTCGCGGGCCACGCGCTCGGGACGTGCCGCGACTGGACGACCTCGACGTTCCGCTCCGAGCAGGCGCACGGCCTGCTCGCGCCGTGGGTCCTGCACACGGGTCTCGGGCCCGACAACGCCGTCTCGGGGTTCATGACGCAGGTGATCGCCTGCGCGATCCAGCTCGGCGGCATGCCCGTCCCGGTCGGCGGCGGTATCCGCCTCGTGGAGGCGCTCTCCGGGATCGTCCGCGACGCTGGCGGCGAGCTCCGCACCGATGCCGCCGTCGAGCGGATCACGGTGTCGTCGGGTCGCGCGACCGGCGTCGTGCTCGCGGGCGGCGAGACCCTTCAGGCGACGCGGGCGGTGGTCGCGGGAGTGACGCCGACTCAGCTGTACGGCTCCCTGCTCGGGACGGGAGCCGTGCCCGAGGACGTCCGCACCGCGGCGACGCGCTACCGCTACGGCCGGGCAGGCATGCAGATCCACATCGCGATGGACGAGCCGCCGCGCTGGAAGGGCCCGGACGCAGACCGGCTCGCGCGCACCGCGATCGTCCACGTGACGCCCGGGCTCGACGGCGTCTCGAGGGCGGTGAACGAGGCCGAGCGGGGGCTTCTGCCCGCCGAGGCGACGATCGTCGCCGGTCAGCCCTGCGCAGTCGATCCCAGGCGGGCGCCCGAGGGGAAGTCGATCGTCTGGATCCAGCTCCAGGAGCTCCCCGCAGGGCGCGTGAAGGGCGACGCGGCGGGCGAGCTCGACGTCGGCGACGGCACCTGGACCGAGGAGCTCCGCGAGCGGTACGCGGACCGCGTCGTCGCGCGCCTCGGGACGGCGATCGAGAACCTCTCCTCGGCGACCCTGAAGCGGGTCGTGCTCTCACCCGTCGACCTCGAGGCGCTCAACCAGAACCTCGTCGACGGCGACATCTACGCCGGCAGCTGCGCGCTCGACCAGAACCTGCTGTGGCGGCCGTTCGCGGCCTCGCCGGGGCACCGGACCGCCGTCGACGGCCTATGGCACGTCGGCGCGAGCACCCATCCCGGACCGGGGCTCGGCGCGGGTTCCGGATACCTCGTCGCGAAGGAGCTGACAAAGCCGCCGGTGACGCGGCGACTGCTTGCAAAGCTTCCAGGACGCTAGGCATCGTGAAGCTCGCGCTCTCCACGATCTCGACGCTGAACGCGTCGTTCGGCGAGGACGTGGCCGCCTACTCGGCGGCCGGCTTCGACGCGATCGGGCTCTGGGAGATGAAGTTGCCCGAGAACGACGCGGCGAACAGGGAGGCGCTGCGGGAGGCCGGTCTCTCGGTCGCGAACTGCGTCCCCACCGTCCCGTCGTTCCTCCAGCTCGGGATTCCGGGGCTCGAAGGCCCCGCCGACCCCGACGAGCGGGCCGATGCGATCTGCGCGTCGATTCGCCGGCTGGCGCCGTTCCGGCCGGAGAGCATCGTCGTGCTGAGCGGACCGCTCGGCGCGCTCTCGGAGGAGGAGGCTCGGGCGCGGCTGCTCGACGGGTTGACGCGAGCCGCGGCCGTCGCGCGCGAGGAGGGCGTGCGGCTCGGCGTCGAGCCGATCCACCCCGCGCAGCGTGACTCCACCGCGTTCGTGAACTCGGTCGCCGAGGCGCTCGCGGTGCTCGACGAGGGCGGCCTGGACGACGTCGGCGTCATGGCGGACAGCTACAACCTCGCGGCCGAGGGCCCGGAGGCGATCGTCGAGGTTGCCGGCCGCATCACGGGGCTCCACCTCGCGGACTGGCCGCAAGAGGACATCGGGCGTGATGCGCGCGCGCTTCCCGGAGAGGGCGGTGGGCAGTCCGAACGCTTCGCCGCGGCGCTGCGGGCGGCCGGGTGGGACGGGACGCTCGACGTCGAGATCTTCTCGACCCCCGAAGGATTCTGGTCGCTCCCGGTCGAGGAGGCGGCCCGCCGCGCCCACGCGGCCGCCGCGGGCCTGCGGAATCAGACCGAGCCGTAGAGCCCGACGCCGGCACGGACGCCCCGGTCTCGGCCGACAGCGAGCGCGAACGGCTCGACGCGATCGACCTGGGCCGACGCGCTCGACCTAGGCCGACGCGCTCGTCTGACGAGCCCGCCGGACAACGCTTGTGGTGATTCACCACAAGCTCGATTCGGCACGGGGGGACAACGCTTGTGGTGATTCACCACAAGCTTCCAACGGCTCGCTCACTCCGGCGATCGCCGGGTGTCGACGAGTCGGCGCACGAGTGTCTCGTAGTCCGTCCCGGTGTACGACCACAACTCGTCCACGGCCTGCAGGATCGCCTCACGGCGCTCTGCCCGCCGACGTCTCTCCTCGAGCACCAGGCCGAGGATCGAGTGATAACCAGGGCGGGCGAGGCCGAGTCGGACGGCGATGCCTCCGGCCTCCCGCCACATGTCGGCAACCGAGCGGTGCTCGACGTCCATCCGGCGAACCGCCTCGACGACCGCCGGGTCGAGACGCGGTGAGAAACGCATCGTTCGCAGCGTCGCATCCCAACTGCCACGCCGGTGTGCCGAAAGCGCGCCGAGTTCTTCTCTTGTGGTGAATCACCACAAACGCCCGAACGCGGCCGCCCCAGGAGAACGAGGGCGAACTTCCGCTCAGACCGAGCCGTAGAGCCCGAGGATCACCGAGACGTACTGCTTCGTGTCGTCGAAGAGACCGCGCTGGCGCACGGCGCGGGCACCTTGGTAGTAGCCCGCCAGCGCGAGCCGCACGTCACCGTCGAACTGGTCGAGCTGCCACCGCAGATAGCGCACGCCGGCACGGACGTTGCCGTCGTACGTCCGAGGCGTGGCCTCGCCGAGCAGCACCGTGTCGACCCACTCCCACGTCTCCGGAAGCAGCTGCATGACACCGATCGCGCCGGCGCTCGAGACGACGTCCTCCTGGAACCCGGACTCCATCCACGCGAGCGCCCGCGCGAGCTGCGGGTCGACTGCGTAGTACGCCGCCCAGCGGTCGATCGCGGCCCGGACCGCGTCCTGGCCGACCGCGGGGCCCGTCGCCTCGAGGTGCGCCGACGCGGGTAGCCGTAGGCGCTGGCCGGGAACGATCGTGGACATGAGCCGCAGACGGTTGGCCTGCGCAAGCCGCCAAGGGCTGACGTGGTAGCGCTGCGCGATCGAGAAGAAGCTCTCACCGGCGCCGACCGTGTGCACGATGCGCGACGCGGCAGGACGCGTCGGCGAACGTCGCGAGCCCCCACCGGCCGGCTGACGGCCCGGGACGCGAAGTTTCTGGCCCGGCGAGAGCACGCTCCGGAGCGTCAGGCCGTTGGCGCGGGCCAGCGCCTCGGCACTCAGGTGGTAGCGGCGCGCGATGACCACGAACCCTTCGCCGGGCTGAACCGTGTGGATCACGACCGAGCCGGTCCGCGGCTCGTCGTGACGCGGGCGGGTTCGCGCGGTCGCGGCGCCGGGAAGCCGAAGCCGCTGGCCCGGGACGATGACGCTCGCGAGCGTCAGCCCGTTCGCACGGGCGAGCGCCTCCGCGGTCACGCCGTAGCGCCGCCCGATCTGGGTGAACCCCTCCCCGGCCCGAACCGTGTGGAACCGCGCCGGCGAACGCCGCGTCACCTTGCCCGGGTGCGCGAGCGCCCGGAACGTGCGGGCTCCGGCGATCCCGTCGGGCCGGAGCCCGTGGGCACGCTGGAAACGACGCAGCGCCGCCGCCGTCGACGCGTCGAAGCGCCCGTCGACGCGCTTCGCCGGCAGGCCGAACGGCTTCAGGCGGAACTCGAGCGACGTGACGTCCCACCCGACACGCCCGCGTGAGAGCACGCGCTGTCCGAGCAGCGGAGTCCCGAGCCGTCCGAGCCGGCAGCGGGTTGCCATGCCGACCCGTCCCGTCGCGCGGATCTCGTGGCTCCGCTGGAACGTGAGCAGCGCGGTGTGGGTCCTCGGTCCCGGGATTCCGTCGACGGCGCCGGTGTAGAGGCCGTGGGCGCGCAGCGCGACCTGGAGCGCCGCGATCTTGGCGCTCGGTGCGGCGACGGCAGGCCCGGCGAACGCCAGGGCAACGGCCGCCGCGACGACGATCACGACGGTTCGGCGCACGGAACCTCCTGATTTCTCCGTCCCGCCGGCCGCTCCTTCCGCTCGACGAGATGTTGGCGCGGGCCGTGCGGGAGATCCAACCAGCGAACCAGCCGCTGACCGGGCGACCCGGAGACGCGACCGGCCGACGGCTACACTTGGCCACCGCTGCCTTCCCCGGTAGCTCAATTGGCAGAGCATCCGGCTGTTAACCGGAGGGTTGTTGGTTCGAGTCCAACCCGGGGAGCTTCGACTCGCACTCGTGCGGCCTCGGCGACGGTGGCGGGCGTCATCGCCCCCTGAGCCAGCCGCCGTAGGCGCCGGCACCGCGACGCGTCGGAGCGTCCGAGGCCTCGAGGTTGCGGAGCAGCTCGCTCGCGGCGTGCAGCACGGCCGAGCGACCGTGCCGCGGCTGGCCGAGCCGGCCGACGCACCAGCCCGCTCCCGGCGCGTCGACGCCGATGCCCACGAGCTCGCCCGTGACGTCCTGGAGCGGCCGCAGCATGTCGACGCTGACGCCGCGCGCCTCGAACTCAGGCAGGACCCGCTGCTGCCAGCGGGCCCAGTCCCTCGGTCGCCAAACCCCGGCGACAGCCTGGCGGAGCCATCGGGGGGCGTTCTCCGCGCCGTCTGCGGTCTGCTCGACCTCGTGCACCGCAACCTCGTCCGTGATTTGGGACCTGGTTGCCGCAGTGCCGCAGACGTCGCCGACGTTCCGGCGACGTGGACGGATTCGACAGGACGGGTCGAGTTCCTGCCGGCGGGCTCGGATCGCGCGCCGCGTTGTCGTAAGATCGGAGGCCGGCATGAAGCCATGACCTTCGGGAGGTGAGTTGGGTATGGCCAAGCAGGAGGAGGCTGCGGTGGATTTCGGCGCCGTGACCGCGGTCATGCAGCAGGTCTGGTCGAAGGGCGACTTCGCGTACGTCGCGCCGCTCGTCCAGGGCGTTTCCGACCATCTCGTCGAGGCCGCCGACGTGCTGCCGAACGACCGTGTGCTCGACGTCGCCTGCGGGAGCGGCAACGCGGCGATCGCGGCTGCGCGGCACTTCGCGGACGTGACCGGCGCCGACTTCGTCCCGGCGTTGCTCGAGCACGCGCGCCAGCGGGCCGCCGCCGAACTGCTCGACGTCGAGTTCGTCCAGGCCGACGCCCAGGAGCTGCCGTTCGAGGACGGAACCTTCGACGTCACGCTGTCCTCGTTCGGCGCGATGTTCGCCCCGAGCCAGGAGCGCACGGCCGCCGAGCTCCTCCGCGTGACCCGCAGCGGCGGGAAGGTCGCGATGGCGAACTGGACCCCCGACAGCGCGGTCGGTGACCTGTTCCGCGTGACCGCCCAGCATGCTCCGCCCCCGGCCGGGCTCACGACACCGCTCGCCTGGGGCACGGAAGAGCGCCTGCGCGAGCTCTTCGGCGACGGGATCTCCGACCTCAGGCTCGAGACACGCACGTCCGTGCAGCGCTTTCGCTCACCGGATCACTATCTGACGTTCTTCCGGAGCTACTTCGGGCCGACGATCGCCGCGTTCGAGCGAGTCGGGCCGGAGGGCGAGGACGCGCTCGCGGCCGATCTCGTCGCGTTCGTCGACCGGTACAACCGCGCCGGCGACCGCGCGGTCGTGCTCGAGTCCGACTACATGGAGGTCGTCGCGACCCGAGCGTAGGTTCAGACGAGCTCGGCGAGCGCGGAATGCACCTTCGTGAGCCGGGCCTGCAGCTCGGTGGCACGAACCAGGTCGGCGCCCTGCAGCTCGCGCCGCAGCTGCCGCTCGTGGAGACGCAGCATGAGCTCCCTTCCGGTGCGCGCGTCGAGCTCGTCGCGCTCGGCACGGGCGACCAGCTCCGCGCGCAGGGCAACCAGCTCGTCGTCCTCGGGTGCGCCCGCGACGAGCGCCTCACGGAAGCGCCGGTGAAGCGTGTCGTCGAAATGCTCGGGGGTCAGCGCGGCGAGCTCGTCGAGCAGCTCCGGATTGCGGACGACCGCCGCGAGGAGATCGCGCTCCCGCTGGAGGCCCGCCTCGAGCAGCCTCGGCGTCATGGGCGCGGTCGAGCCGCCCGCCGCCTGGCTGGGAGCGGGCGCGAGACCGGAGAGCGTCTCGCGGGGCAGATCGAGCCGGTCGGCGACGAGGCGTAAGGCCTCCTGCCGCTCCGGCGAGTCCTCGAACGGCGCGAGGAGCTCGCGCACCCGCACGAACGCCTCCTGGCGGTCCTCCGCGCGATCGAGCGCGATACGCACCCGGTAATGGAGGTAGCTCTCGGCGGACGGGAGCCGACCGACGAACGTGTCGGGCGCGTCCGCCGGATCCTCTCCCGGCGGCAGGGTGACGACTCTGACGTCGAAGCCCTGCTTCACGGCGAGCTCCATCCCGCGCAGCGTTGCTTCCTGTCCCGCGGCGTCCGCGTCGAAGCAGAGCACGAGCCGCTTCGTCAGACGGCCGAGCTCACGCAGCTGCTGATCGGTCAACGCGGTGCCCATCGACGCCACGACCGGTTCGACCGCCACCTGCCGGAGCGCGATGACGTCGGTGTTGCCCTCGACCACGATCGCACGGTCCTGCTTCGCGATCGCAGGCCGGGCGAGATGGAGGCCGTAGAGCACGTGGCCCTTCTTGAACAGCTCTCCCTCGGGCGTGTTCACGTACTTGCCCTTGAGCGGGTCGTCGTCACGCAGCCTGCGTGCCTGGAAGCCGATCACGCGGCCGCGTGCGTCCGCGAGCGGGAACATCAACCGAAACGGGAAGTAGTCCCCGCCCCGCCGGTTCGCGAGACCCGCGGCACGGAGCTCCTCGAGCGTGAAATCCCGCTCCTGCGCCTTCGCGACGAGGCCGGTGCCGCGTGACAGCCCGAGCCGGAACGTCTTCGCGCCCTCCTCGCCCAGACCGCGACCCGCGAGGTACTCACGCACGGGCGCACCGGCGTCGGTATCCCACAAGACGCGCTCGAAGTACGCCGTTGCCTGCTCGAGCAGCGCCGTCAGCCGTTCACGGCGGCGGCGCGCGGCGTCCTGCTGCGGTGAAGTCTCTTCGTACTCGAGCGGCACCTTGAACCGGTCGGCGAGCCACTCGATCGCCTCTGCGAAATCGAGGTTCTCGGTCTCACGCACGAACTTGATCACGTCCCCGCCGGCCCCGCAGCCGAAGCAGTAGTAGAGCTTTCCGACGGGATCGACGGAGAAGCTCGGAGTGCGCTCCTCGTGGAAGGGGCAGCGGCCCGTGTAGCGTGCGCTCGACGCACGTCTCAGCGACGTCCGTGCCGACACCACGTCGACGATGTCGGCCGCGGCCTTGACGTCCGCGACGCAGCTGTCCTTGATCCGCGCCACCCCGAGCGACCCTACTCCGCCGCTAGGCGCTCGGCGAACGTCAGCGCGAAGCGGTCGGTCATGCCCGCGAGGTAGTCGGTGATGCGTTCCGAGACCGTCCCTTCCCCCGGCGGGAGCAGCGCCGTCTCGTCCGCGAGGCGCGTGAAGATCAGGCGAATCACGCGATCCGCCTCGCGGTGCTGGGGCTCGACCTGCGGGCCGAGGTACACGCGCTCGAACATGAACGCGCGGAGTGAGAGCATCGCCTCCCCCACCTCGTCGCCCTGCACGATCTCGCCAGCGGCCTCCGAGGACTCCACCAGGTCGTGGACGAGCCGGTCTATGCGGCGAGAGCCGGTCGGCCCGAGGAGCGCGATCTCGTCGGAAGGCAGGTCACCCTCGGAGAGCAGCCCGTACCGGAGCGCGTCGTCGATGTCGTGGTTGACGTAGGCGATCCGGTCGACGATGCGGACGATCCTCCCCTCGTGGGTGGCCGGCTCGCGCGAACCCGTGTGGGTGAGGATCCCGTCGCAGACCTCGTGGGTGAGGTTGAGGCTTCGCGCGATCCGGTGCGACTGCTCGTTGTGCCGGAAGCCGCCGCCGAAACGCTCTCGCAACGCTGCGTCGAGCGACTGCTCCCCGGCGTGCCCGAAGGGCGTGTGCCCCATGTCGTGACCGAGGCCGATCGCCTCGACGAGATCTTCGTTGAGGCGGAGCGCACGGGCGACGACGCGTGAGATAGCGGTGGTCTCGAGCGCATGGGTCATGCGCGTCCGGTAGTGGTCGCCCTCGGGGTCGATGAAGACCTGGGTCTTCCCTTTGAGCCGCCGGAAGGGCTTGGAGTGCACGATCCGGTCGCGGTCGCGCTGAAACGGCGTCCGCAGCCGGCAGTCGTCCTCGCCGTGCGCTCGGCCGAGACTCTCGTACGAGCGCACCGCACGCGGGGAGAGCGCCGTCTTCTCGAGCGCTCGCACTCGCTCCGCGAACGCGTCCCCGACTCTGCCCGCGACCTCCATCCCGTTCAGGGTAGTCAGCGCACCGGCCCGATCCTCGTACGCCACGGGAAATCGTCGGCCGGTCCGACCCGTAGGACTCCTGGACCCTTGCGAACCGAGCTTGTGTCGACTCGACACGAGCTCAGAACGCCCGCGACTGGCCCCCGTCCACGACGACCGACGTGCCGACGACCCACGAGGCGCGCTCGGAGACCAGGAACGCCACGACGTCGGCGACCTCGTCCACGCTCCCGAACCGCCCCCAAGGGAGCTCGCGCTCCACGAACGCGGCGATGGTCTCCGGGTCCTCGCGCTGCCGCCGGTCCCAGCTCCCGCCAGGGAACAGCACCGAGCCCGGAGACACGCTGAACACGCGGATCCGATCCTGCGCGAGATCGCGGGCCATCGTCTTCGCGAGGCTGATCTCGGCCGCCTTCGCGAGGTTGTAGCCGGGCCCGCCGCCGAGCTCCCGTCCGAAGATCGAGGCGATCATCGCGATCACGCCGCCGCCGCGTTGCCGCAGGGCGGGCACCGCCGCCCGCGAGACGTAGAGCGCCGGGAACACGTTCTTGCGGAGAACGGTCTCGAGATCGTCGCCGTCCATGGCGTCGAACGTGCTCGCACCGGAGCCACCGACGTTGTTCACCACGACGTCGAGGCCGCCGAACGTCGAGACCGCGGCGTCCACGACCCCGCCCGCCCCCTGCGGCGTGGAGACGTCGGCGACGACGCCGTGGGCGCGTCCCGGCCCGGAGGCGGCGCCGACGGCCTCGTCGAGCGTCTCGGCGCCACGCGCACAGAACACGACGTCGGCGCCTTCCTCGACGAGTCGCGTGGCGATTCCGCGGCCGATGCCGCGACTCGAGCCGGTGACGAGCGCGACCTTGCCGTGGAGGCGGGGATCCACGGGGCTAGCCTACTCGCGTGCCCAGCACCCGGATCCTCCTGGCCCGACACGGCGAGACGGAGTGGAATCGCGCCGGGCGGTGGCAGGGACAGGCGGACCCGCCGCTGAACGACCTCGGTCGCCGCCAGGCGGAGACTCTGGCGGATCAGCTCGCGAGCGACGGCGTCGCCGCCATCTACTCGAGCGACCTGAGACGGGCGAGCGAGACCGCGCGAATCGTCGCGGACCGCCTCGGGCTCGCCGTGACGGAGGACCGGGCGCTCCGTGAGATCGACGTCGGGTCCTGGTCCGGCCTCACGCGCGACGAGGTGCGAGAGCACTTCCCCGAGGGGTTCGCGCGCTGGCTCGCCGGCGAAATCGGTCACGACGGCGAGACACGTGAGCAACTTGCCCACCGCGTCGTGCCTGCGGTGGAGGCGATCGCCAAACGTCACGTCGGTGAGAGCGTGCTCGTCGTCTCGCACGGTGGCGTGATCCGCGCGCTCCGGCGGCACGCGGCGGGCGATCCCGGGGAGTCGCTCGCGAACGGCGCGACGTTCGCGCTCGCACTCGTCGAAGGCGCGCTCGTCGTCCACGAGCCATGAGACGCAGTGCTCCTGGGACGCGGACCCGAACGAGGATACGGGGCGTCCCGCGGGGGAGGTGCAGGACGCCCCGTCTCACCGTCCGACCGCAGGGACCCCGGAGCGGCGAACTCGCGTCAGCGCCCTGCCGTAGCCCAGTGTCGGGCTCGAGGGGGGAAGCGCTGGTTAAGAACTCGTTTCAGAATGAAACGAGTTCTAAGAG
>DASSUT010000151.1:0-3597 GCA_035706725.1 Gaiella sp.
GCGAAGAGTCCGGCTCGCGTGACGACCTCCTTTCGAGCGCGAGTCTCGCCCGAGGCGACACGGGCCGCATCGGACACTTCCACGAGTCGTGTTCGGCTTGTCCGCATCGTGCGTAGTTCCCCGCACGGCCGGTCGTGGCCCTACCGATGCCGCGGACACGCCGCGTCGCCAGGGTTTCGACAGAACGCCATGAGCCTCGCCGCGACAGCCCGCTCGATTCCCGACACGCTGAGGCAGGACGTCGTCGTGGACGGTCGCCACCGCCTCGTCACGGACGAGCCCGAGCGGCTCGGCGGCGACGGCAGCGCGCCGGCGCCGCACGAGCTCTTGCCCGCGGCGCTCGCGAGCTGCGTCTCGACGAGCCTCGTGATGTACGCCCGGACCGCGGGCTGGGAGCTCGGAGAGGTGAGCGTCGACGTCGACTACGAGCACCGCGTGACGCCCCGGAGGTTCCGCGTCACGATCCGCGTCGGCGGAGACGTCGACGACGCGCAGCTCGCGCGCCTCGAGCGGGTCGCACGGGCCTGCCCCGTCAGGCGCGCGCTGCAGGAGGGCGCCGTCTTCGAGGAGACGCTCGTGCGGGACACCGGCCCGGGTCTGCGCGTCCCGCCGGCAAGAGCGGCATGACGGCTCGCGCACGGATCGTCGTGCTCGGCGGCGGCACGGGCGGCACGATGGTCGCGAACCGCCTGCGGCGCCGCTTCGACGAAGACGACGCGGAGATCCACGTCGTCGACCGCGACGACCGGCACGTCTACCAGCCGGGCCTCCTGTTCGTGCCGTTCGGGCTCGCGAGCCTCGACTCGATCGTCAGGCCGCGACGGCGCCAGCTCCACCGCGGGATCGCGTTCCACGAGCGCGCGGTCGATGAGGTGCACACCGACCGCAACGAGGTTCGGCTCGACGACGGCTCCGCCCTCCCCTACGACGTGCTCGTCGTCGCCACGGGCGCGCGCCTCCAGCCGGAGGAGACCGACGGCCTCCTGGGCCCCGGCTGGAACGAGCGGGTGTTCACGTTCTACGAGCCGGCCGGCGCGGAGGAGCTCCGCCGGGCGCTCGAGTGGTTCGACGGCGGACGCCTCGTCGTGAACCTCGTCGACATGCCGATCAAGTGCCCCGTCGCGCCCCTCGAGTTCGCGTTCCTCGCGGACTGGCACCTACGCGAGCGAGGAGTGCGCGCCCGGACGGAGCTCGTCTACGCGACGCCGCTCGACGGCGCCTTCACGCAGCCGGTCGCGTCCGCCGAGCTCGGCTCGCTGCTTGCCGAGAAGGAGATCCAGCTCGTCCCGGAGTTCAACGCCGCAGAGGTGGACGGCGTCGAAGGGAAGCTCGCGTCCTACGACGGGCGCACGCTCGACTTCGACCTGCTCGTCACCGTCCCGGTCCACGGAGGCGCGCCGTACGTCGAGCGCTCACCCGGCCTCGGCGACGCGCTCGGCTTCGTGCCCACCGACAGGGCGACACTCCAGGCGGCCGCGGCGCCGAACGTCTTCGCGCTCGGCGACGCGACCGACCTGCCGATCTCGAAAGCCGGCTCGGTCACGCACTTCGAGGCGGCGACCCTCGTGGAGAACGTCGCACGGCACCTTCGCGGCGACGAGCCCGAGGCCGGCTACGACGGGCATGCGAACTGCTTCGTCGAGACGGGGTTCGGCAAGGCGCTCATGATCGACTTCAACTACGAGACAGAGCCGCTGCCGGGGACGTTCCCGGGGGCGCTGGGGCTTCCGCTCCTGCGCGAGTCGCGCGTCAACCACCTCGGCAAGCTCGCCTTCGAGTGGGTCTACTGGCACGCGCTGCTCCCCGGACGCGAGCTCCCGGTGATCGGCCCTGCGATGCCGACCGCCGGCAAGCGCCACGTTTCCGTCCACGGCTAGAGAGGAGGACACGATGCCCACGACGCTGATCGCGGACACCCAGGTCGACCTCGACGCCGAGGGCTTCCTCACCGACCCCACGCAGTGGGACGAGCGGATCGCGGAGGAGATCGCCGTCGCGAACGGGATCTCGGAGCTCACCGACCGTCACTGGCAGGTCGTCCGCTACATGCGCGAGCGGTACCTCGCCACGGGCACGGCGCCGTCGATCCGCTCGCTCGGGAAGGAGTCCGGCGTCCCGGTCAAGGAGCTCTACGAGCTCTTCCCGAAGGGGCCGGCCAAGCTCGCAGCCCGCATCGGCGGCATTCCCAAGCCACGCGGCTGCGTCTAGCAGGGAGGCGTCATGCAAGAGCTGCTCGAACATCCACGCACCGTGCCGGCGCGCGAGCCGGCAACGATCGAGAAGGTCTCGATCGTGGTCTCGAAGGGGTCGCTCGAGGGGATCTACCCCGGTCTGATCATGGCCAACGGAGCACGCATGGAGGGCATCGAGGCCGACCTCTTCTTCACGTTCTTCGGCCTCGACGCGATCCGCGAGGACCGGTACGAGAAGATCAAGGTCGCGACCGTCGGGAATCCCGGCATGCACCTGCCGACGCTGGTGGGCGCCCTGCCCGGCTTCTCCGCGCTCGCGACGCGGATGATGAGGCGGCAGATGGAGAAGATCGACATCCCGCCGGTCCCCGAGTTCGTCGAGCTCCTCGCGGACTCGGGTGTCCGCCTGTACGCCTGCAAGGCGACGGTCGAGATGTTCGGCCTCACCATGGACGACTTCGTCCCGCAGGTCGAGGCGATCATCAGCGTCGGCGAGTTCTACGAGAAGGCGGCCGGGGGGGAGATCGTCTTCACGTAGCAACGAGTCCGGGTGGCGCCCGCCGAGGGGACGGACGGCATCCGGACCCGCTGCCGTGCGGGGGCGCAGAGACCGGGGCTCAGGGCCCGGAGGAGAGCCGGCGTCGGGGGGAGACGCCGACCCCCGGCACGAATGCACCTGCGGCGAGCCACATCCGGCGCAACTCCGGGCCCGGTCGGGGGAGAGAGCCCGTGTCATCTCACACGAGGGGCCCCGTTCGCCGATCCGTCCACAGCCCCGCGAACGAAGTGTCCGCAACGTGCGGGAAACGCGACACCGGCGTCCACAGGTTCCACAGGGCCGGGCAGGCCTGGGGATGAAATTCCTCCGGGCGTGAGCTCAGTGAGGCAGCCTGACGAGCGCGCCGCTCCCGCGGACGACGAGCCAGAGTCCTCCGAACTCGCGGACGTTCTGGCAGAGAACCTGCCCGACGGGGTCGGCCGCGTAGTAATAGAGCGGCCGGCCGGCGTAGGTCAGTTGCCGGGTGCCGTCCCGCCTGCGGGTCGTGCCGAGGAGCGAGCGGGACGCTCCCCTGCCGGGGGCCAACGCGCCGCGCACGAGGTACGGCGGCCACGTCGCGGCGCATGCCCCGTAACACGCGCTGCGGCCACGAGGGTCTCGCGTGAACGCGTACAGCGCCCGGTTCGAGCCGCCGAAGAGGACAGGCCCGTACTGCGAGGAGCGGATCGTCACCGTCGAGCGGGCCGTGCCGGACGCCGGGGCGGTGACGGCAAACGCCAGGAGCGCAAGCACGGACGCAGCGACGAGCAGTGGGAGCCGGGGATGCATGGAGGCCGCCTTTCGGTCACACGACGGACGTCGTGATCCTCCGTCTTCCGAGCCGCTCCTGCGTTACACGGACGTCGG
>DASSUT010000152.1:0-5432 GCA_035706725.1 Gaiella sp.
GGCCATGTCGGCACACTCGACGGCGGCAAGTCGCTCGACGCTCGCGTCGATCAGGTCGGCGAGGCGGTGCAGGTGAGCGGCGCGGCCCTCCGCTCCGAGCGCGGCCCACGCCGGGAACGCCTCCGTCGCGGCCGCGACCGCAAGCTCGGCCTCGTGCGCTCCCCCGCGCGCCACCTCGGCGATGGGTTCCGCGTCGAGCGGCGACAGGTCGACGAAGGTCTCGTCGCTCGAGACCCGCTCGCCGCCGATCAGGTGCTCGGTCGAGACCTCGACGCCCGCGACCTCGACGCGGCTCACGCGACGCCCTCCCAGCGCCCCGACCCGAGAGCCGGGCGCGGCCGGACTTTGTGGTGAATCACCACAAGCGTTGTCAAGCGCGGAGCTCCCGGACGGTCTCGAGGTCGTCGACGGTGTAGGCGAACGTGAAGCGGTAGCCCCGGCCGATCCGGACGGGAGCCAGCGCGTCTACCTCCTCGTGCGGCGCGCCGTGGAGCAGGAGCGTCGCGGAGCCCTCCCAGGTCTCCGACGCGAGCCGGTCGCGCGAGACCGCGCGGACGAGCTCGTGCACCGCCGGTGCGTCGTGGTGTCCGGCCGCGAGCCGCGGAAAGTGACGGACGTTCACGATCGGCGCCGCGTTGTGGAACGGACCGCCGGCGGAGGGATGCTCGAGCGCCACCGTCGCCTCTGCGACGCGCCGCTCGTACGCCGCGCAGGTGACGCCGAAGCGCGCGCCGGCTTCCATGCCGGGGTCGGCTGGCCCACCGAGCCCGAAGCTCCTCGTGATCCAGATCGAGCCGAGCTTCTTCGGGAACCCCTGGATCCACCCGCGCGCGAGCGCGAAGTCGCGGTCGACCCAGATGGACGAGCAGACCGTCACCTCCTCGCCGTCGACCAGGCCGTTGACGACGACGAACACCTCCTTGTACTGCGAGCGCGACGGGTCGAGGAGCTCGTCGCCGCCCTCGGAGCACGACTGCCAGTCGGCGGCGACGAACGCGCAGCGGCCCGGATCGGGATGCGGCTGGACGCCCTCCGGGAGAAACGCCACCGCCTTGTCGGGATCCGCCCAGTAGTCGATCACGAGAAACGCCCCGACGTAGTGCCAGGGCGGGTAAGGCACCAGCGACGAGCGGCCCTCGGGCGTCCGCGGGAGGCTGTAGCCCTCGAGGCTCATCCCTGCCCCACGGGAGGCGGCAGCGGCTCTCCGAGCATCTCGCGGCTCTCGCGCTCCCACTCGATCGCGACCGGGTCGAACCGGAAGTACGAGCGCGGCGGCAGCGGCCCCCAGGTGTTCGACGAATACCGGTCGTCGGGGTAGACGCGCGGCTCGTGGTCGTCGTCGAGCCGCTCCATGTCGCAGTAGAGCTCGACGTGGCACGGCTCCTCGGTGACGCGGACATACGTGGCGATGTTCCCCGCGATCCCGTGTCGCGTCGGCCCCCACGAGACCCAGCGGCCGTGACGCGCGACGTGGTCGAGCAGGTCGCGCATCTTGCCGATGTCGACGACGTCGAAGGCGAGGTGATGGAAGTGCGGGGACCCCTTGTCGACGAGCGCCATCACGTGGTGCTCGGAGTCGATCCGCAGCCACACGCCCCCGTCGCCGAGCCAGTCCGAGATGCGCAGCCCGAGCACGTCGCGATAGAAGGCGAGGTTCTCGCCGATGGCGCCGGTGAGGAAGTTCACGTGACCGAGCCGCCGTGGCCCGCCGACGTGGACGCTGGTGGAGGGTCGCGCGTGCTGCGGCCAGCGGTCGGTCTCGCCCACCGGCTCGCGATGGGGCACGAGCTCGACTCCGCGTCCGTCCGGGTCGGCCAGCCGAAGCGTGTCGTGGCGGTCGTACGCGATGTCGTGATGTCCGAGGTGATCGGTCGCCTCAGCGATCGAGCAGTCCCGGTGGAGCTCGAACGCGACGTGGTCGAACCCCGGCTCGCCTCCTTCCACGAGCTCGAGCGAGTACGGCTCGTCGTTGCACGCGAGGAGTGCGCGATCGCCCGCGCGCGAGCGCTCGAGGAGCCCGAACTGCAGGCACCAGCGCCCCGCCGCCTCGTCGAGGTCGCGCACGCGCAGGCAGACGTGGTCGATCCGGCCGAGGCGGATCACGGCACGCGACCCTCGAGCACGATCCTCTCGGCCTCGTCCTCGGGAATCGCGAGCGCGACGTGGAGTGTCTGCGCCGAGACCTGGGGCTGCTCGCCGGGCCCCGAGAGATCGACGTCCCACTCCTCGATCGTGTTCTCGAGGCGGCCGAGCCCCTCGATCTCGACCGCCACCGCGTCGCCCGGCTTCATCGGCCGCGAGTTGGCGGGGGTGCCGGTGAGGACGACGTCGCCGGGCTCGAGCGTGATCGTGCGGCAGAGGTCGGCGAGCTGGTACGCGACGCCGAAAATGAGATCCGCGGCGGTCGTCTCCTGGACGACGTATCCGTTCAGCCACGTGCGCAACGTGAACGACGTCGGGTCGAACTCGGGCGCCGGCACGATCTCCGGGCCGAGCGGGAGGAAGCCGTCCTGGCCCTTGACGCGGAGCATCGCGCCGCGGTCGGCATGGCGGAAGTCGTGCATGCCGACGTCGTTCGCGCACGTGTAGCCGGCGACGTGGTCGAGCACGCGGTCGAGCGGAACGCCCTTCGTCCGCCGCCCGACCACGACGGCGAGCTCCCCCTCGTAGTTCAGGAACCGGGCGCCCTTCGCCATGCGGATCGGCCTGCGGTGGCCGTTCAAGGTCGTCGGCGGCTTCATGAAGTACGACGGCTCGGGCGGCATCCGGGCGGCGTACTCCTCGATCCGCGAGCGGTACGTGAGGTGCACGGCGAGGATCTTCGTCGGCTCGACGGGAGCGAGGTAGACGGCGGACGCCTCGTCGAGCTCGCCGCCCCCGTCGAGCACGATCCGCTCGCCGTCCCGTCGGCCCCACCTCGGCTCGCCGTCGACGTCGACGCGCACGCGGCGCTGGGTCACGTCAAAGGTGGGCGGCATACTCCTCGATCTCCCACGTGGACACGACGTCGAGATCGAGCCCGCCGACCGCCTGGGCGAAGCGCTCGACCTCGAAGCGCTTCATCGCCACGAACGTCGAGACGAGCTGCGGGCCCAGGCGCTCGACGAGCCAGGAGTCCGCCTCGAGCGCGTCGAGCGCGGCGGCCAGGTCCTGCGGCAGCGTCGTTCCCGCGTGCGCCTCGTCCATGCGGTAGGAATCCCCGACCACCGGCTCGGGCGGCTCGAGCCCGCGCTCGATGCCGTCGAGGCCGGCGAGGAGGATCGCGGCGGTGATCAGGTGTGCATTCGCCGAGCCGTCGCCGGTGCGTATCTCGACCCGGGCGCGGGGCCCGCGCTCGTTCGGCACGCGGCAGAACGCCGTCCGGTTGTCGTGGCCCCAGTTCGCGTGCGTCGGCGCGAGGCTGTCCGGGAGGATCCGCTTGTACGCGTTGACCGTCGGGCCGAGCAGGGCCTGAAGGCCTTGCGCGTGCTCGAGCACGCCGGCGACGAACGACGCCGCGAGCGGGCTCAGCCCGTCGGGTCGCGTCTCGTCGGCGAACGCGTTGCGTCCCTCCTCGTCGGCGAGCGACAGGTGGAGGTGGAAGCCCGAGCCCCCCTGGTCGGAGAACGGCCGGCCCATGAAGGTCGCGAGCAGCCCCTCGCGCACCGCGATCTCCTTCACCGCCGCCTTCAGCATGAACGCGCGATCGGCCGCGTCGAGCGCGCCCGAGTGCTTGAGGTTGATCTCGTACTGCGAGCTCATGTACTCGTGGTTCGCGGCGAACGCATCGAGGCCGAGCTCGTCGCACCACAGGAGCATCCGCAGGACGACCTCGCGCGGGTCCGAGACCGCGCCGACGGTGTAGACGCGCGACAGCTCGTCGACGTATCGCCGTATGCCGCCCGGCACGGACTGGTCGCGCTGAACGAGGAAGAACTCGAGCTCGGGTGCGACGATCGGCTCGATCCCGCGCTCGCCGTACGCGTCGACCGCGCGCCGCAGGAGGTTCCGTGCGCAGACCGGCCAGTGAGCCTCGCCGTCGAGCGTCCAGGCCTCGCCGAGGCACCAGGCGACCTCGGGAAGCCACGGGACCACGCGGAGCGTCGCGAGGTCGGGCCGGACGGCGAGGTCGACGTAGCCTTCCTCGCCTCCGACGACCGGCGTGTGGCGCAGATCGGTGCCCATGACGGCACCGCAGAACGTGACCCCTTCGCCTGCGAGCCCGGGGAAGTGCCGCAGGGGCATGTCCTTGCCCCGGGCGACGCCGTGGAGATCGGTGTAGAGCAGCCGAACCGCCTTGAGCCCGGGCGCGGCCAGCGCCTCGAGGGCAGCCTCCGCCTCGTGTTCCCGATCCTCCATCCGACTCCCCGTGTCGCTCTGCGCCGTCACCGTGCGATCCGGACGGGCAGGCGCTTGATGCCGTTGAAGAAGTTCGAGCGTAGCCGCACCGGCTCACCCGCCTGCTCGAGCCGCGGGAGATACGGGACCATCTCCTCCAGCCACACGGCGATCTCGAGCCTCGCGAGGTGGGCGCCGAGGCAGAAGTGAGGGCCGCCGAGCCCGAACGTCACGTGCCGGTTCGGCGTCCGAGCGAGGTCAAGGCGGTACGGGTCGGCGAACGTGTCCTCGTCGTAGTTCGCGGCCGCGTACCAGATCGTGACCTTGTCGCCCCGCTTGATCCGGCGCCCGTGGAGCACGACGTCGCGCGTCGCGGTGCGGCGGAAGTGGTGGACGGGGTGCGCCCGGCGCAACAGCTCGTCGGCGGCGGTCGCCGCCAGGGACGGGTCCGCGACGAGCCGCTCGAGCTCGTCGGGATGGGACAGGAGGTCCATCAGCCCGAGGCTGATCGTGTGCCGCGTCGTCTCGTTCCCGGCCGTCGTGAGCAGCACGAACATCGTCCCGAACTCCTGCTCGCTCAGACGCGACCCGTCGAGCTCCGCCTCGACGAGCTTCGTCGTGATGTCGTCACGCGGGTCGGCGCGGCGGGCCTCCCCGAGCGTGCGGCCGTACTCCATCAGCTCGAGCGCGAACGGGCTCGAGAACGGCAGCTTGCGGAGCTCCGGGTCGCGCAGCGCGCGCTCGGCGACGTACTCCTCGCCCACGACCTCGGGGTCGGTGTTGCCGAGGAGCTTGTCCCCGAGCTCGATGATCAGGCGGCGATCCTCGATCGGGAGGCCCATGATCTCGGAGAACACCCACATCGGGATCTCGGCCGCGACCGACTCGACCCAGTCGAGCTCGTCCTGCTGGAAGGCGGTCTCGAGGATCCCGCGGGCGAGTTGACGAATCCGGTCTTCGTACGCCCTGACGACCCGTGGGGTGAAGCCCTTGTTCACGAGCGCACGCATGCGGGTGTGCGGAGGCGGGTCGGTGTCGATCATGGAGCGGCGCGCGGCGAGCTCCTCCTCGGTCAGGTCCTGCAGCGACGTCCCCCCGAGCTCGGACGAGAACGT